>NZ_LGIR01000008.1:0-538 GCF_001187875.1 Pseudomonas sp. RIT-PI-a | reverse complement strand
GGGTGGTGTCGTTGGGCACCAATTCGCCCAGGTAATAGGCGACGAGGGCGTCGCGAAAGCTTTCGTTGAGGGTTGCTGCAATGGTCATGGAATGGATTCCTGTGTGGTGGTTCAAGGGTTTTTTGGGTGCCAGTGAGAGCCTCTTCGCGGGCAGAGAGCTCGCCGCTCGCCCCGCTCCCACAAGGATTTTGTGAACACTTTGAATCCTTGTGGGAGCGGGCTCTGCCCGCGAAGGGGTCGACGCCGATACTTCAGACTTAAGCGCGAACAGCCGCCATCGCCGCCTGGCCTACCGCCTGCCAGTCAGCCTCTGGGCTGTCGGCCGTCAGCGAGCAGGCTTGCAGCAAGGTCGCCGCGTTCAGGCCCGTCTCGAGCGACACCGCCTGCGCCCGGCGCAGCCAGTCGATGTGAGCAACGGTCTTGGCGGTCTTCTGCGGCAGCAGCTCGGTCAGCAGCGCCACTTCGGTTTCGCGCCAGCCCAGCAGGGCCGACACTGCGGCATTGCAGGTTTGCGCCTGCACCGCCAGTTGGCGCTTGC
>NZ_LGIR01000030.1:0-550 GCF_001187875.1 Pseudomonas sp. RIT-PI-a | reverse complement strand
ACCAGAAGTAGCTAGTCTAACCCTCGGGAGGACGGTTACCACGGTGTGATTCATGACTGGGGTGAAGTCGTAACAAGGTAGCCGTAGGGGAACCTGCGGCTGGATCACCTCCTTAATCGACGACAACAGCTGGCTCATGAGCTCCCACACGAATTGCTTGATTCATTGAAGAAGACGATTGGGTCTGTAGCTCAGTTGGTTAGAGCGCACCCCTGATAAGGGTGAGGTCGGCAGTTCGAATCTGCCCAGACCCACCAATTATGGGGCCATAGCTCAGCTGGGAGAGCGCCTGCCTTGCACGCAGGAGGTCAGCGGTTCGATCCCGCTTGGCTCCACCACTTTTGGTGCTCCATCGTTGTCAAAGCTTAGAAATGAGCATTCCATCGGTTGATGGTTGAATGCTGATTTCTGATCTTTTTCAGAATCGTTCTTTAAAAATTTGGGTATGTGATAGAAAGATAGACTGGACAGACACTTTCACTGGTGTAGGTTCAGGCTAAGGTAAAATTTGTGAGTTGCTCTTTGAGTAAATGCGAATTTTCGGCGAATG
>NZ_LGIR01000010.1:0-585 GCF_001187875.1 Pseudomonas sp. RIT-PI-a | reverse complement strand
ACCAGAAGTAGCTAGTCTAACCCTCGGGAGGACGGTTACCACGGTGTGATTCATGACTGGGGTGAAGTCGTAACAAGGTAGCCGTAGGGGAACCTGCGGCTGGATCACCTCCTTAATCGACGACAACGGCTGGCTCATGAGCTCCCACACGAATTGCTTGATTCATTGAAGAAGACGATAGAAGCAGCCCGAAATTGGGTCTGTAGCTCAGTTGGTTAGAGCGCACCCCTGATAAGGGTGAGGTCGGCAGTTCGAATCTGCCCAGACCCACCAATTTTGTGTGGGAAACGCCTGTAGAAATACGGGGCCATAGCTCAGCTGGGAGAGCGCCTGCCTTGCACGCAGGAGGTCAGCGGTTCGATCCCGCTTGGCTCCACCACCACTGCTTCTGTGTTAGAGCTTAGAAATGAGCATTCCATCCAGGTGATGGTGAATGTTGATTTCTAGTCTTTGATTAGATCGTTCTTTAAAAATTTGGGTATGTGATAGAAAGATAGACTGGACAGACACTTTCACTGGTGTAGGTTCAGGCTAAGGTAAAATTTGTGAGTTGCTCTTTGAGTAAATGCGAATTTTCGGCGAATG
>NZ_LGIR01000009.1:0-782 GCF_001187875.1 Pseudomonas sp. RIT-PI-a | reverse complement strand
GAGCCCGCCTTGGCCGAGTCCGGCAATCAGCCGTTCATGGACTTCAAGGGCGCCAACGGCCTCTACTTCTGGGAGCTGTTCTTCCACCTGCCGTTCCTGATCAGCCATCGCCTCAACAGCGAGCAGCAGTTCAGTGACGCCGAGTACTGGCTCAGTTTCATCTTCGATCCGACTCGTCGCAGCGACAGCAGCGGCCGCCCGGACTACTGGAACGTGCGCCCGCTGGTGGACGAAATCAGCCGCGAACGCTCCCCCCGCGCGCCGATCGATCCGGACGGCATCGCCAGCGACAATCCGGTGCACTACCGCAAGGCCGTGTACAACCACTTCATCAAGAACCTGATCGACCGCGGCGACAGCGCCTACCGCCAGTTGACCCCGGACGCCTTGAACGAAGCCAAGCTGTGGTACGTCCGCGTGCTGGACCTGCTGGGCCCACGCCCGGACAAGCGCTTGGTCAGCGGCTGGGAGCCGATCACCCTGAACACCCTGGCCAATTCGGTCAACGGCAGGCTGCGCGCCTTCGAGCAGCGTTTGAATGAACAGGAACGCCTGACCGCCGAGAGCGAAGCGGCCAACGACGGCCAATCGCTGATCATGTTCGCGCAACCGCGCCTGCAGTTGATGCCGTTCACTGCCGACCCGACCGTGCCGGAGCTGGACAGCCCGTACTTCCGTATCGCCTTGACCCGCGAGCTGGTGCAGAACTGGGACCCCCCCGAAGCCCGCCGGCCCACCCTGCGCCCCACCCGCCCCCTGGACGGCAAGCCGCTGCAACTGCC
>NZ_LGIR01000017.1:0-842 GCF_001187875.1 Pseudomonas sp. RIT-PI-a | reverse complement strand
GGGTCGACGCTGTCGATCATCTCGACCCAGGTCACGAACAGCCGGTTGTTGAAGTACACCGGACGGATGGTTTTCTCGATCGCCGCTTCCGAGATCGGCAGGTTGGCCCGTTTCCAGTCCGACCAGGCGCCGGGCTGCGGGTTGTCCTGCTTGGGGCCCGCAGTGCCGGAAAGGTAGCTGCGCTCGGACATGTTCACCGAACGCCAGTAGTAGGCACCCTCGGCGCGGGACTTGCCGATGAAGTAGTAGTTGGACTCCTTGAAGTCGGTGCCGGCGATGTAGCCATTGATGATGGTCAGGTTGGCCACTTCCTCGAAGCTGGCCAGGTAGGCCTGGACCGCTTCCTGGGTGGTGTCGACGCTGATGCGGTTCTGGTTGATGTCGTTTTCCAACTGCTGGAAATACGCCGACTTCTTCATGCGCAGCGACGGGTCGATGTACAGCGACGGGTACCAGGCCAGTTGCTGGTTGGCGGCCCACAGCGGGTATTGGTTGCGCTGATCGCGCCATTCGGTGAGTAGCCCTTCGCTGAAGCGTACATCGTCATAACCAGGCTCCATGCCCAGCAGGGCGCCGTTGATGTACTGCTGCAGGCTGGCGATGGCGCTGGCCACCGGGCTGGTTTCTACCGCCTGGGTGACCTGGGTATCGAGCAGCAGGTACTCGTACAGGTCGTTTTCGGTGCGCAGTTTATCGGTGAGCCCGAGTTCCTGCAGGGTGGTGTCGTTGGGCACCAATTCGCCCAGGTAATAGGCGACGAGGGCGTCGCGAAAGCTTTCGTTGAGGGTTGCTGCAATGGTCATGGAATGGATTCCTGTGTGGTGGTTCAAGGGTTTTTTGGG
>NZ_LGIR01000006.1:0-1653 GCF_001187875.1 Pseudomonas sp. RIT-PI-a | reverse complement strand
TTCCACAACTAACGTCACAGCAGTCGCTCTCCACTTCAACTTCACAAGAGCCCTGCCATGACGACCCTCAACAATTTCCTGCGCCTGCTTCAGCTGGAGATCCAGCAAAGTCAGTCTCCCGCCATCAGCGTCTTCGGTGCTGCGCCCTATCATCCCGGCACACCCATCCTGCCTGCCCCGCAGGTACCGGCGCTGCTGGTGCACAACGGCCTGAACAAGAACGACCTGCACGACCCCAGCGTACCCGTGGCCGTGCAAGTAGTGCTGCAACCCGACATGCTCCTAGGCGATGAACTCACCCTGTACCTGGGTGATACTCCCGTGGCTGTTGAGGTCGTGCGCCTCGAGCATGAGGCAGGCATCGTTACCTTCTACTTGATGCCCTACGTATTTCCTCAGGAGGGCGAGGTCACGCTGCACTATCACCACAGAGTCCCGCCTTCCACCGCCTTCAGTGTGTCTAAAGACGTAGGTCCCTTTCTGGTCAAGCAGACCGTTCCAGGCAATCCCGATCCGGATCCGTCCACGCCCTACATCAACGAACGCCTGACCCCAGCCACTGGCATTCCCGCAGTAGTGCCGGCCGGCCGGCCGCTGACGGTGACCATTCCCCGCTACATGAATATCGCCGAGAACGACGTGATCGTTCTGCACTGGTCGAACCAGGAAATCCGCAAGACCGTCACTGCTGTCGAAGCCTCGACCCCCGGCATGGCGCTGACGGTCATAGTGTCGGCCGACATCATCGACAGCGCGCCAGGCCTGGGCCTGATCGTGCGTTACGACATTCATGACACGGTGATGAACTGGTCGCTGTACAGCCTGGAAGCATTCGCCGACGTAATCCCCCCAGGCGCACTGGATGCCCCAGGCTTGCCTCAGGCCACCGACGACGACGAGTTGGACGTGGACGAGTTGGACGGCGACGACGTGGCCGTACAGATTCCGGTCAACGGCAACCTGCCGGTGGGTACCACAGGCACGCTGACCTGGACCGGTATCCCGGTACTGGGACCACGGCTGACCTTCACCCTGGACTTTCAGATCGTGAAGGCCGGCACCCGGATCACGCTGTACGTGCCCTACGCCCAGGCCGCCGCCTTGGTGGGCAGCACCGCCACGGTGTATTACGAGGCACTCATCGGTGGCGTGAGTACCCCGTCGCAACGCATCAGTGTGGCGGTGATCGGCCAGCCGGTAACCCTGGAAAAACCCACGCTCGTCGGCGTTACGGGAAATACCTACAACCCGGCCTTGATCGGCGGCACTCATCAGGAGGTCACCGTGCCTCAGTATGGGTTCACGGCCTCCGGACAGACCGTGATCCTGCTATGGGAAGGCCGGACCGCCACTGGCAGCCCGGTCTACATACAGCAAACACATGAAGTGACCAGCGATACCCCGCAAGACATCCGCTTCATGATCGATGTGCTCTACGCCAAGGGCCTGGGCACCAACACCACCCTGAAGGTGAGCTACACGATCATCGCCGAAGGCACGAGCTATGCTTCGCCCATTCTGGAACTGACCGTGGTGGGCGTGCCGAACAACCTGCCCAAGCCGACCACCGAGCCGGTGTTTCAAGGCGGCGAGATCGACCCCGGCGCGGTCGGCCCGACCTTCAAGGTGGTGGTGGAACCCAACCCCGTCCTC
>NZ_LGIR01000012.1:0-507126 GCF_001187875.1 Pseudomonas sp. RIT-PI-a | reverse complement strand
CGCCCCGCCCCCCGCCGCCGGCCCTCCCCCCGCTGCTACAGCGACCGCGTACGCCTGTTCCGGCCTTACCGCATTCATCCAGGCACACCGCGCACACCGCCGACGCGGCTTGCGCCGCTGCTACAGCGACCGCGTACCCCGGTAGCGGCGGCGCGAGCCGCGTCCGGGGGCTGCGTGTACCTGCGGATTCTCCGCGCAGCGCTTCTCGCTAGGCTTTTTCCAAAGGCAGCCTTTATCATGGCCACAGTTCCTCATCAGAGCCGCCCATGAAGTTTGCCATCGCTCTCTATTCGCCCGCTCATTCGCCGGCCTCCCGGCGGGCGTTACTGTTCGCCCAGGCGGTCTTGGCTCAAGGCCACCAACTGCTGCGGGTGTTTTTCTATCAGGACGGCGTACATACGGCGTCCAGCAATGTCGTCACCGCGCAAGACGAATCGGACACGGCCGCGCAATGGCGCGCCTTCATCATCGAGCACCAGGTCGATGCGGTGGTCTGCATCGCCGCCGCCTTGCGCCGCGGCATCCTGAATGAAGAAGAAGCACGCCGCTACCAACGCCCGGCCGCCAACCTGACCGAACCTTGGCAGCTGTCCGGGCTGGGACAGTTGCACGAAGCCGCCCAGCAAGCAGACCGACTCGTCAGCTTCGGAGGTCACTGAAATGGCCAAATCCATGTTGATCATCAGCCGTCAGGCGCCATGGGCCGGCCCTGCCGCTCGCGAGGCTCTGGACATCGCCCTGGCCGGAGGCGCCTACGACCTGCCGGTTTCGATGCTGTTTCTCGACGACGGGGTCTACCAACTGGCGGACTCCCAAGCACCCGACGCCGTGCAGCAGAAGAACCTCGCCGCCAACCTGCAGGCGCTGCCGTTGTTCGGTGTCGACGAGCTGTTCGTCTGTGCCGCCAGCCTGGCCCGCCGCGGGCTGTCTGATGCAGCGCTGGCCATCGCCGCGCAGACGCAAACGGATAAGCAACTGCGCGAGCTGCTGCCGCGCTTCGACTTGGTGGTGACCCTGTAATGAGTACCCTTCACGTACTGTCGCATTCGCCGTTCAGCGACCAGCGCCTGCCCAGCTGCCTGCGCCTGCTGGGCCACGACGACGCCATCCTGCTCACTGGCGATGCGGTCTACGCCCTCACACCAGGCAGCGGGCCCTGGGCATCGCTATCCGGCGCCGGGGTCGTGGTGTTCGCCCTGGCCGAAGACGCACGAGCACGAGCGCTGCCAGGCAACCCCGCCGTGGAACTGCTCGACTACCCCGGGTTCGTAGAATTGACCCTGGCCTATGACAAGGTCAACAGCTGGCTATGAATACGCTTACCGTCGCCAATCAGAACATTGCGCTGGATCAGGACGGCTACCTGGCGTCGCTCGACGACTGGAACCCGGAGGTTGCGTCCGCCCTCGCCAGTGCCGAAGGCCTTGAGCTGACCCCCGATCATTGGCAGATCATCGACCTGCTGCGCAGTTTCTACGCGCAGTACCAGCTCTCGCCCGCCACCCGGCCGCTGATCAAGTACGTCGCGCAGCAACTGGGCGCTGAAAAAGGCAACAGCCTGCACCTCAATCGCCTGTTCAACGGCACTCCTGCCAAACTCGCTGCGAAGCTGGCGGGCCTGCCCAAACCGACCAATTGCATATGACCGACTACCCTGCACTGACCCTGGAAACCCCCGAAGAGCATCCGTTCGCCCAGTTCGTGCGGGCGCTGGGCAAAGGCAAGCGCGGCGCGCGCAATCTCACCGGCGAAGAGGCCCGCGAAGCCATGGGCATGCTGCTCGACGGCCGGGTGGAGGACGCGCAACTGGGCGCCTTCCTGATGCTGCTGCGGCACAAGGAAGAAAGTGCCGAGGAGCTGGCCGGGTTCACCCTTGCCCTGCGCGAGCGCTTGCAGGCGCCTGCGCTGGCCGTCGATCTGGACTGGCCAACCTACGCCGGCAAGAAGCGCCATCTGCCTTGGTACCTGCTCGCCGCCAAGTGCCTGGGCGGCAGCGGGCGGCGCATTTTCATGCACGGCGGCGGCGCCCACACGGCCGGGCGACTGTACAGCGAGCAGTTGCTCGGCACCTTGAACATTCCGTTGTGCCGGGGCTGGGATGCGGTAGGCCAGGCGCTGGACCAACAGGGTCTGGCGTTCGCGCCACTGGTGGACTGGGCCGCGCCCCTGCAGCGCATGATCGACCTGCGCAACAGCCTGGGCCTGCGTTCGCCCATTCATTCGCTGGCGCGGATTCTCAATCCGTTGAGTGCGCGGTGTGGCCTGCAGAGCATCTTCCACCCCGGCTACCAGGCGGTGCACCGCGATGCCAGCGGTTTGCTCGGTGACACCGCGATCGTGGTCAAGGGCGACGGTGGCGAGATCGAGATCAACCCGGACAGCGCCAGCCACCTCTATGGCACCCGCGACCATCTACCCTGGGATGAGGAATGGCCCGCCCTCGCCGCCCAGCGCCACGTCAAGCCGCCCAGCCTGGAAAGCCATCACCTGGTCGAATTCTGGCAGGGCGAGCGTCAGGACAGTTACGGCGAGCTGGCATTGATCTCGACCATGGCCCTGGCCCTGCGCGGATTGGGCAGTTCCCGCGAAGAGGCGTTCGAAGAAGCCCGCGCCCTGTGGGCGGCGCGGGATCTGGAAGCATGTGCAAAATCGTCGTAGCCAATCGGCGTGATGCCAGATCGACCGCGTGTGCCGCCGACGCGGCTCGCGCCGCTGCTACAAAGGTTGCCAGGCCGCGTCGGCGATGCATGCGTGACGCATGACGCGGCTTGCGCCGCGGCTACGGGGCACCGTGATACAGTTCGGGGACACGCATCGGGGAGACGAACATGGGGTTGCTGATCGAAGGGCGCTGGCATGACCAGTGGTACGAAAGCAGCACGGACGGCGCCTTCGAGCGTGAAACTTCGCAGCGCCGCCATTGGGTCACGGCCGACGGAGCGCCGGGGCCTGATGGTGAAGGCGGCTTCAAGGCCGAGGCCGGCCGCTACCATCTGTACGTCTCGCTGGCTTGCCCGTGGGCCCACCGAACCTTGATCGTGCGCAAGCTCAAGGCCCTGGAAACGCTGATCGGCGTATCGGTGGTGAGCTGGCACATGGGCGAGCATGGCTGGACTTTCGACAGCGACACCGGTTCCAGTGGTGATCACCTGGGACCGCTGCAGTATCTGCATGAACGCTACACCCGCGACGATCCGCAGTACACCGGCCGGGTGACGGTGCCGGTACTGTGGGACAAGCAACAGAATCGCATCGTCAGCAACGAGTCGGCCGAGATCATTCGCATGTTCAACAGTGCGTTCGATGCCATCACCGGCAACCGCGCGGACCTCTATCCGGCGCCCCTGCAATCGGCCATCGACCGCATCAACGAAGCGGTGTACCCCAACGTCAACAATGGGGTCTACCGTGCCGGCTTTGCCACCTCGCAGCAGGCCTATGCCAGCGCCTTCGATGACGTCTTCGCCGAGCTCGACCGTCTCGAAGCGACCCTCGACACCCAACGCTACCTGACCGGCGAGTACCTCACCGAAGCCGATTGGCGACTGTTCACCAGCCTGATCCGTTTCGACGCGGTCTACCACGGTCACTTCAAATGCAACCTGCGGCGCATCGTAGACTACCCGAACCTGTCCAACTGGTTGCGCGAGCTGTACCAATGGCCCGGTATTGCCCAGACGGTCGACTTCGAACACATCAAGGGCCATTACTACACCAGCCATCCGACCATCAATCCGACGGGCATCGTGCCCAAGGGACCGCTGCAGGAGTTCACTGCGGCCCATGATCGCGAGCGCCTGCAAGGCCGGGGCATCTGGCAGCGCGACGAAGGTTGAACGCGATGCAGCCCTCGTTGTTCGACGAGCCACAGCAACCGACTCGCCGCGAGGCCTTGGGCGAGCAGACCTTCGTCCTGCGCGGCTTTGCCCTGCCCTGGCTTGAGGAGATCCTCCCTGCCCTGCGCGAGGTACTCAGGGCGGCCCCCTTTCGGCGCATGGAAACGCCCGGCGGGCACACCATGTCGGTAGCCTTGAGCAATTGCGGTCAGTTCGGCTGGAGCACGGATACAAGAGGCTATCGCTATGTCAGCGACGATCCGCTTACCGGCCGACCATGGCCAGCGCTGCCCGACGTGTTGCACACCCTGGCGCGGGAAGCAGCAGCGGCGGTCGGTTTCGATGATTTCAGCCCCGATGCCTGCCTGCTCAACCGCTATGTGCCCGGCGCCAAGATGTCGCTGCATCAGGACCGCGACGAGCGCGACTACGGTGCGCCGATCGTTTCGGTCTCCCTGGGTCTTGCGGCGATGTTCCAACTCGGCGGCCTGCAGCGCAGCGATCGCCCGCTGCGGGTGCCCCTGCTGCATGGCGACGTGATGGTCTGGGGCGGGGTCGATCGCCTGCGCTTCCATGGCGTGTTGCCGCTCAAGGAGGGCGTGCATCCGGTGATGGGGCCGCAGCGCATCAATTTCACCCTGCGCAAGGCGGGTTGAGCGCAAGCAACGGAGTGTCAGCCCCGGTACCAGGCGCTACCATGCCTGCCTCGACGATCGATGGAATCGCGCCATGCCCAGCCCTTCTGCCCCTCACAACCAATTGGTCGCCGCCGCCTGCCGCCAGATCGAGGCCAGCGACGGTGTGCCCGAACTGGGCGAGCTTGCCGCGCAGGCTGGCTTGAGTCCCTGGCATTTTCATCGGGTGTTCAAAGCGGTGACCGGCCTCACGCCGCGCAGCTATGCCAACGCCCGGCGAGCAGAAAAGGTCCGCGAACAGCTCCTTCAGGGCAAATCCGTCACCGAAACCCTCTACGCCAGCGGCTTTAATTCATCCGGGCGTTTCTACGAAGCGGCCAATGGCATGCTCGGCATGACCCCGGCGGCCTTCCGCGAGGGTGGCAGCAACGCTTCGATCCACTTCGCCCTTGCCCAATGCAGCCTCGGCGCGGTGCTGGTGGCCTGCAGCGAACGCGGGGTGTGCGCGATCCTGCTGGGAGACGAGCCGCAAGCCCTGCTCGACGATCTGCAGCGACGCTTTCCCAAAGCCACGCTGGTTGGCGCTGACGCGGACTTCGAGGCGATCGTGGCCAGGGTGCTGGGCTTCATCGAGGCGCCGAGCACGGGGCTGGACTTGCCCCTGGACATCCGCGGCACCGCGTTCCAGCAACGGGTATGGCAGGCGCTGGCCAGGATTGAGCCAGGGACCACGGCCAGTTACGCCGAAATCGCGGCGAGCATCGGCGCGCCCAATGCGGTGCGCGCCGTGGCCGGGGCCTGTGCGGCCAACGCCCTGGCCGTAGCGGTGCCTTGCCATCGCGTGGTACGTACCGATGGCGGACTTTCGGGTTACCGTTGGGGGGTCGAGCGCAAGCGCGAACTGCTCGCCCGCGAGCGTCATCCGGACAACGTCTAAGGGTGGCAGTGTCTGCGCACTGCCTGAGGCACCGCGCATCACGCTGGCATTACGCTATATATTTTGCTATACGACGGTCTTCCTTCCCGCAGAGTCTGCCTACATGAAGTTCACCACCACGCTGCTCGCCATCGGTACCGCGTTGGCATTCAATGCCGCCCGCGCCGACGAAGTTCAAGTGGCCGTCGCCGCCAACTTCACTGCGCCGATCCAGGCCATCGCCAAGGCTTTCGAAACCGACACCGGGCACAAGCTGGTGGCGGCCTATGGGTCGACCGGTCAGTTCTATACGCAGATCAAGAATGGCGCGCCGTTCGAAGTGTTCCTCGCCGCCGACGACACCACGCCAGCGAAGCTGGAAAGCGAGCAGGAGACCGTGCCCGGTTCGCGTTTCACCTACGCCACCGGCACCCTGGCGCTGTGGTCGGCCAAGCCCGGCTACGTCGACGCCAACGGCGCGGTGCTCAAGAAAAACGAGTACCAACATCTGTCGATAGCCAATCCCAAGGCGGCACCCTATGGCCTGGCGGCAACCCAGGTGCTGGACAAGTTAGGCCTGACCCAAGCCACTCAGGCCAAGCTGGTCGAGGGACAGAACATCACCCAGGCGTTCCAGTTCGTGTCCACCGGCAATGCCGAACTCGGTTTCGTGGCACTGTCGCAGATCTACAAGGATGGCAAGGTGTCCAGCGGGTCGGCCTGGATCGTACCGGCGCAACTGCATGATCCCATCAAGCAGGACGCGGTGATCCTCAACAAAGGCCGCGACAGTGAAGCCGCCAAGGCGCTGATGCAGTACCTCAAAGGCCCGGCTGCCGCCGCGATCATCAAATCGTACGGCTACCAGATCTGATGCCGCTGGATGCCAGCGACCTGGGCGCTATCTGGCTGACGATCAAGCTGGCGGCCTTGACCACCGTGATCCTCCTGTTGGTCGGCACGCCGATCGCCTGGTGGCTGGCCCGCACGTCTTCGCGCTGGCGCGGTCCGGTCGGCGCGGTGGTCGCCCTGCCCCTGGTGTTGCCGCCGACGGTCATCGGTTTCTATCTGCTGTTGGCGCTCGGCCCCCATGGCTTCATTGGTCAGGCCACGCAGGCGCTCGGTCTGGGCACGGTGGTGTTCAGCTTCACCGGGCTGGTGATCGGTTCGGTGATCTACTCCATGCCGTTCGTGGTTCAGCCATTGCAGAACGCATTCAGTGCCATCGGCGAGCGGCCGCTGGAGGTCGCGGCGACGCTGCGCGCCAGTCCCTGGGACTGTTTTTTCAGCGTGGTGCTGCCGCAGGCCAAACCTGGCTTCACTACCGCCAGCATCCTGGGTTTCGCCCACACGGTGGGTGAATTCGGCGTGGTGCTGATGATCGGCGGCAATATACCGGACAAGACCCGGGTGGTCTCGGTGCAGATCTTCGACCATGTCGAAGCCATGGAATATGCCCAGGCCCATTGGCTGGCCGGGGCCATGCTGGTGTTTTCCTTCGTGGTGCTGCTGCTGTTGCACCGCAGTCGCCAGCCGCACTCGGCCTGGAGTCGATGAAATGATCCATGCCCGTATCGACATGACCTATGGCGCGTTCTCGCTGAACATCGACCTGCAACTGCCGGGGCGCGGGGTCAGTGCGCTGTTCGGTGATTCAGGCTCAGGCAAGACCACCTGCCTGCGCTGCCTGGCCGGCTTGTCGCAGGCTGCGAACGCTTACATAGAGGTCAACGGCGAGGTCTGGCAGGACAGCGCCCGGGGCATTTTCGTGGCGCCCCACAAGCGGGCGCTGGGCTATGTCTTTCAGGAGGCCAGCTTGTTCGAGCATCTCTCGGTGCGCGGCAATCTGGAATACGGTTGGCGCCGAATCCAGCCTGAGCAGCGCAAGGTCGCGCTCGATCAGGCGTGCAGTCTGCTGGGCATCGAACACCTGCTGGAACGTCAGCCGGCGAATTTGTCCGGTGGCGAGCGGCAACGTGTGGGGATCGCTCGGGCGCTGTTGACCAGCCCCAGGTTGTTGCTGATGGACGAACCCTTGGCCGCGCTGGACAGCCGACGCAAGGGTGAAATTCTGCCCTACCTGGAACGGCTGCACGACGAGCTGGAGATTCCGGTGGTGTACGTCAGCCACGCGCAGGACGAAGTCGCGCGTCTGGCCGACCACCTGGTGGTGCTGGAACAGGGCCGGGTGCTGGCCAGCGGGCCACTGGGCCCGACCCTGGCGCGCCTCGACCTGCCCATGGCGCAGGAAGCCGATGCCGGGGTGGTGGTCCAGGCCAGGGTGCAGGGCTACGATCCCACTTACCAACTGCTCTCACTGCAATTGCCCGGCGCTGTCGAACCCCTGCGTGTCGCTCACGAACTCAGGACCGCTGGCAAGACTGTGCGGATCAAGATCCAGGCCCGGGACGTCAGCCTCAGCCTGAGCCAGGACGACGCCAGCAGCATTCTCAATCGCTTTGCCGTTACCGTCGAGCAGGTGTCGGCGGCACATAATCCAGCGCATGTGCAACTCAGCCTGCGCGCGGGTGAGACCTTGATACTGGCGCGGATCACCCGCTTTTCGGCGGACCAGCTGGGCGTTGTGGCAGGTTTGCAGGCCTGGGCCCAGATCAAGGCCGTTGCCGTGTTGGCCTGAGGATCGCATCAAACCGCGTGATTGCCGCACGCGGCGGATCTGACACTTCGCAGCACCGCTGCTACAGGGGATCGCGGTCTCTGTAGCAGCGGCGCAAGCCGCGTCGGCGGTGGATGCGGTACGCCTGAAAGAACACCACAAACCCGGACGCGGCTCGCGCCGCTGGTACAGAGACCGCGATCCCCTGTAGCAGCGGCGCAAGCCGCGTCAACGGTGGATGCGGTACGCCTGAAAGAACGCCACAAACCCGGACGCGGCTCGCGCCGCTGCTGCAGGGCCGGCGAGGCGCGTGATGCGTCCGGGCGGGGCTACTCGCGGCGTATGGGTTGCAGCGTCCTGGGTTGCTGGAGGCGCTGCTGCAGTGTGGCGGCGGTCAGGGGTGCGGCGAAATAGTCGCCCTGGCCGCGCAGGCAGCCAAGGTCGTATAGCAGCAGATGGTGCACCGCGCTCTGCACGCCGGTCACCGTCAGTTCGATGCCCAAGGTACGCGCGGCGACCGACATGTGCTGGACCACAGCCAAGTGGCGCGACTGATGCGGCGCTTCGAGCAGAAACGGTGCAGCCAGACGCAACTGATTGATCGGCCACTGACACAGGCGCTGCAGCGACGCCCCACCGAAGCCGAAGCCCTGCATGCCCAGGTCGCAACCCATGAGCCGAACGCGCAGCAGAGTTTCCAGGTATTCGGCCTTGGGCCGCGCCAGCCCGACATGGCTGAGCTCCAGTGCCACGCGATGCTTGCCCGTCAAATGTCCGCGCAGTATGCCGAGCAACTCGTTCATCAGCGGTGGATGACCCAGCTGCTCGAGTCGCATGCCCAGACTCAACCCCACCTGCAGACCGGCATCGGCAAGCTGATGCTGAACCTCTACCGCCTGCTCGGCCATATACAACAGCAGCGCATTGCCCAGCCCTGCCCGCTCCACCGCCGGGCAGAACTGCGGCATGGCCAGCGGGCCGTGCCGCGGGTGCCGCCAGCTCAACTGCGCATCGACACTGCGAATACGCCCGTCGGCAACCGTGCAACGCGGCAGAAAGCAGATGTCGAACTGGCCGCTGGCGATCCCCGCCTGCACCTCGGCACGGCTGATGCGCACCGTCGACGGTGTTGCCAGGACCGCCTCGCGTGGCGTGTTCAACGCCGCGAAGAAACGTTGCAACCGATCAAAGTCCAACGGGCTGCCGGCATCCACCAGGTACTCAACACCCAGCATCGACACCCACTGGTACAGCCCGGTGCGCACCTCCGGATCGAGTCCGCCACCTATCAGCACCGCGCGCACGCGCTTGCGGGTGACCGCCTCCTGGATAATGCGCAAGGCACCTACCCCCAGTACATCGACGTTGCACACCAGCACGTCGATGGGCTGGTGCTCGCGCAGCAACTGCACCGCCTGCTCGCTGGTCTGCGCCTGATACACGCAACTGCAACCCAGCTGATTGAGCATCCGCACGGCAATCGCACGCTGAAACCCATGACTTTCGACCAGTAACACCGTTGGCTTGATATCTGACACGATCACTTCCCCTGTTACCTCATGCCCCTGTTTCTTCATGCCTATGTTCAACTCCGTGCCATCCGCGGGATGCAGGCAAATTCCCAATACGCACTGGAAAATTCCTACGCCTTGCCGGATCTTTCGTGCCGTTTCAGATAGTCGTCCAGGCTGACCATGGCAGCCGCGAGATCCTCGACCCCGCGACGCATACGTTCGGCCGAAGGGTGAGCCGTGCAGGCCTGTTCCAGTGCTTCGCAGGCCGCCAGCAGCCGTCGAGCGCGGACGATGCGGGCGCCACCCTTGATTCGGTGCACCAGTTCCGCCACCTCGCCGATGGCGTAGGGTTGCGCCAACGAATGCAGGCGCTTGAGGTCCTGCAGGTTACTCTCGGCCAGATCATCGAGCAGGCGCCGCAGGGAACTTGCATCGCCGCCGGTCAGTTGATCGAGGCTGCCGAGGTCCACCTCATCATCTTCTGTCTCGACCCTGCGGCGTGCGCGATGTGGATCCAGATGCAGTGCCAGACTTTCCAGACTCAATGGCTTGAACAGGCAGTCGTCCATGCCTTGCTGGAGACAGCGCAGGCGCTCGCGTATCTGCGCGTTCGCCGTGCAGCCGAGGAACAGACACGGCTCAAGTTTCTTCCGGCGCTCGTGCTCGCGCACGGCCTTGACCAGCTGATAGCCATTGATACCCGGCATGTTGCAATCGCTGATCACCACGTCGTAGGCACCTCGCAACCAAGCGCGCAGGCCGGCGGCGCCGTGTTCGGCGACCGTTACACGATGACCGAGAAAAGTCAGCTGACGCTCCAGCAGCAATCGGTTGGCCGGGTAATCATCGACCACCAGCACCTGCAGCGCCGGCAAGTTGCTGCGCGACGTCTCGCGGGCGATCTGCTGCGGGGCGATGGCGCGGGGTACCGCGTCGAACTGTACCTGGACCCGAGTGCCACAGCCGAGCACGCTGTGCAGTTCCAGTCGGCCTTTCATCAGCGCCGCCAGGCTACGGCAGATGCTCAGGCCCAGCCCGGCGCCGACACGGCTGCCGCGGCCGCCGTCAGCCTGCCGATAAGGAGCGCCCAGGCGGGCCAGATCGGCCTGAGCGATGCCTTGACCGCTGTCTTCCACGCTCAATTCGACCCGCGCGCCGTGGGTCTGCGGCCAGACGCCGAGGCTCACCGTGACCTGTCCCTCGCGGGTGAACTTGATCGCATTGCTGAGCAGGTTGGCGATGATCTGCTTGAAGCGCACCGGATCGACGCTGAGCCAGGTATCAGGTGCGCCCAGCATGTCGAGCTTGAGCCGCAAGTGTTTCTCACGGGCCTGGGCCTGGAACAGGCCGACGGTGTCTCCTGCCAGTTGTCCCAACTGGCAGGGCGCGGCCAGCAGTTCCAGCCGCCCGGCTTCGATGCGGGTGACGTCGAGAATGTCGCCGATCAGCGCGAGCAGACCGTTGGCCGATTGCGAGGCGACTTCCAGGGCCGGCTTGTCGAGCATGCCCTGCTCGGCCTTCTTCAGGGCCAGTTCGAGCATGCCCAGCACGGCGTTCATCGGCGTCCGGATCTCGTGGCTCATGGTTGCCAGAAAAGTGGTCTTGGCCTGGTTGGCTGCTTCGGCCTGGGCCTGGGCTTCGCGATAGGCTTCGCACAGGCGCTGACGTTCGGTGATATCGACCCACCCGGCGATCAGGCCCTGTATGCGGCCGTCGACACCGCGGTAAGGCAACATCCAGTGGTGGATGATCAGCACCTCACCTGATTGCAGCGTCAGCGTGCGGTCCTCGACCACCGGTTCGCCGCGCTCCATGACCTGCATGTATATGTCCTGCGCAACCTGTGCATGGGCCTCCTGAAGCAACCCATAGCCGGCCAGCGGCTTGTTCAGTATGGCCTCGCGGGTGACGCCCAGAGCCTGCAGGTAGCCGGTGTTGCAGTTGATCAGACGCGCCTGGCGATCGCGGATGTAGATCGGATGGGGCGTGCCGTCGATCATCACCCGCATGACCTCCAGTTGGGTGGTCAACGCACGCTCGGCATCCACGCGCTGGCGGATCAGGCGCTTGAGGTAGCTGACCCAGCCCAACGCCAGCAACAGCAGGAGCAAAGCTGCGGCAAATCCCTGCATGATCGCCCAGCGGTAGCGCTGCCAAAGGCCGTCGGTGACGATCATTTCAGTGCGCCAGTGGCGTGTCAGCTCGCTCATGTGCGGCGGAGGAATGTCCTGCAGGGCACTGTCGAGGATCGATTGCAGCACCTGAGCCTGCGGTGATACGGCGAAGGCGAAATGGACCGGGGCCAGCGGCAGCGCCACGCTGATGCGCAGCCGCTCGCGGTATTGTCGCGCGATCATGTAGCGCGCGGCGATCAAGGGCAGCACTGCGGCGTCGGCCTGACCGCGGTCGAGCATGGCCAGTGCCTCGGCCGTACTCACCGCGTCCAGTCGGGTGATCGAGGGGTAGTGTTCCTGAAGCCATTCATGCACACGACTGCCCTCCACCAGCACTATTCGCTTGCCGCTGGCCTGCTCCAGAGAGGTCAGACCTCGCTGGCCTTCACGGGTGACCAGCACCGGTGAGCTGCTCAGGAACCCTCGGCTGAACGCCAGGCGGGTCTGCCGCTCGGGGCTTGGGATCATCGCGGCGATCAGGTCGGCCTCACTGCGCTCGATCATTTCGCTCATGCGCGTCAGGGAAGTGCCCTCGATCACTTCGATGGCCAGCCCGGTGCGCCGGGCAATCTGTTGCAGCACGTCGGCAGCCACGCCGGCGAAGCGGCCTTGATCGTCGCGGTAGCTGACGGGCACGAAACGCGGGTCCATCAGCACACGCAGTTCTCGACGTCCGGCCAGCCACTGGCGCTGCACTGCACTCAAGGGCAATGCCGCAGGCTCCGCCACGTCCGGACGCTCGACGCTCCAGCGTCGCAGAATGCTGGCCCGTGCCTCATCCGGTATCACCGCCAAGGCTTTGTCCAATACCCGCAGCAGACGCGCATCGTGCGGGCCGACGGCAAAGCCGAAGGCGTGCCCCTCGATGCCCACCGCCGATTGCAGGCGCAAGGCGGGCAACTGGCTGCCATCGGCCTGATGGAATACCGCGAGGGCCCCGCCGACGAACAGGTCTGCCTGCTGGTACGCCACTGCCGCCATGGCGTTCAGGGGGGTTGGGTGAAATTGCAGTTGGGCCGTCGGGAAGCGTTCGCGCACCTCACTGGGCGAAACATGGTCTCGTACCAGGGCGACGCGCACCGGCAAGGCAGGATCGGCGTTCAGCGCGGACTCCCGGCGCGTGGCCAGCACCGGCCGGTCCTCGATGTAGGGGCTCGAGAGCAGCAGGCCGTGACGCAGTGCTTCACGACGACTGGCGGTGCCCAGCACCTGGACCTCGCCCGCCTTGAGCGCGGCCATCGCCAGTTCACGGGACGGATAGGCCTGCACTTCCACCTGCAACTCGAGCAGCCGTGCCAGCAGGGCCAGATAGTCGGCGCTCACCCCTTCATAGCTGGCGCCGTTGGCGGACAGGTCGAACGGCGCGTAATCGGGGCGGCTGACGCCCACCCGCAAGGTACGTCGCGCCCGCAGCCACTGCCGATCGCGGTCGGCCAACTGGACCTGCAGGCGGTCGAACCAGGCAATCTCGGGCTGTGACCGGCCGTGCAACGGCAGCATCTCGGCATGGACCAGTGCCGTACCGGCCAGCCACACAAGCATGCAGCGAACGCCACGACCGGTCCTCGCCATCAGGCTCATCAACTCACCCGTCAAACCAGAAAGTTACGTTTGGCGAGCTCGGCCAGCTCGACCAGTGAGCCCATCTGCAGCTTGTCCATCAGGCGAAACTTGTACGTGCTCACGGTCTTGTTGCTGAGCAGCATCAGCTCGCCGATGGCCTTGTTGCTCAGGCCACGGGCCAGGTGCTGGAGGATGGTCAGCTCGCGGTTGGTCAGGCGCGCGATGCTGTCTGCCTCACTGACCAGCGCATCGCTGTTGCGCACCGAGCTGAAGGCAACCACCGGGAAGTAGGTGAATCCGGTACCGATGGCCGTTACCGCCTTGCGCAGTTCGTTGAGGTCATCGCACTTGGATACGTAGCCCATGGCGCCCAGCTTCATGCAGCGCAGGGAAAAATGCTCGGCAGGTTGGGAGGTGAGAATGACGATTCGGCTGCTGGCTCCCAGCTCCTTGATCCGGGCGATGACGTCCATGCCGTCCAGTCCTGGCAAGGAGATGTCGAGGACAATCAGATCGGGATGGTGTGTCTTGGCCATCAAGACTCCATCGACACCGTCCTTTGCCTCTGCAACCACGCTGAACCTTTCCTGCTTGAGCAACAGTTTGACGCTTGACCGGATGAACGGGTGATCGTCGATTATCAGTGCTGTACGCATGTCTTTCTCCTGATTGCGAGGGCGCCGGACGGCGCTTGCGTGCCCGGCGCGTGCTTCCTTTGCAGCGTTCTGCAGCGCCTCTTCTGGTTCTGGATCAGGGGACAGTGGTCAAGCGCAGGACGAGGCCACCTGCTGTAGGAGTGTTCCGTAAATCGCGCACGACGTCGGTCGGCTTATTCCGATTTGGCTATGGGAAGGTTCCGAAACCCTTGAGTGAAATTTTCCCTAGCCCCGTAGGATGGCCACGCTCCCAGTGCCCCCCTTGTGCAGCGGCGCCAGTATTACCGGGACGTGCTGACACGAAAGCCGGACAATTCCCAAGCTTTCAGGGAAATCTCCTACGCTTGCTTCCAGCGAACATTCTTCGCACATCGCCGACGGGACTTCCGCGCGTGGCCGCGGTCCATTGCAGACACAGGCCATGGTTTTGCGCACAAATGTCCGACCTTCTCGAAATCGAACTTCCTGCCGATCTGCATTACGTTGACGACACCCTGCCGGGCCTGCGCCGCAAGACGGTGCGTGGCCATTTCGCCTATTTCACGCCTGATGGCGAACGCATTCGCGACGAGGCCGAAATCAAGCGCATCAACGCGCTGGTCATCCCGCCGGCCTACACCGATGTGTGGATATGTGCCGACCCCCAAGGTCACCTGCAGGCGACCGGACGCGATGCTCGCGGGCGCAAGCAATACCGTTACCATCCGCGCTGGCGCGAAGTGCGCGATGAAGACAAGTATTCGCGCATGATCGAGTTCGGCAAGATGCTGCCCAAGGTGCGCCGGCAACTGGAGGCACACCTGGCCGCACCGGGGCTGGATCGTAACAAGGTCATGGCGGCGGTGGTGTCGTTGCTCGACAACACGCTGATTCGCGTCGGCAACACCCAGTACGCCCGAGACAACAAGTCCTACGGACTGACGACGATGCGCAACAAGCATGTCGAGGTCAAAGGCCATACCATTGCCTTTCAATTCAGGGGCAAAAGTGGCGTCGAACATTCGGTAACGGTAAAGGACCGGCGCCTGGCCAGCATCGTCAAGCGCTGCATGGAGCTGCCGGGGCAGAATCTGTTCCAGTACCTTGACGAGGATGGCCAACGGCACAGCGTCAGCTCCCACGACGTGAACGCTTACCTGCACCAGCTCACTGGCGCTCATTTCACCGCCAAGGACTACCGCACGTGGGCAGGCAGTGCCTTGGCCCTGGCCATGTTGCGTGAGCTGCACTGGCAGCCCGAACCCGATGCGAAGAAGCACATCGTCGACATGGTCAAGGCGGTGGCCAAGCAACTGGGTAATACCCCGACGGTGTGTCGCAAATGCTACATCCACCCCAAGGTGCTGGAGCATTTCGTCATGGGCGAGCTGGCGAAGTTGCCCAAACCTCGCCAACGCAAGGGGCTGCGTCTGGAAGAGGTCGCCCTGGCGACGTTTCTCGAACGACTGGTAGCGGCTGCGTAAAGTCGCTCATAGAAGGCTTCCGGAATTGTGGGTGCAGACTGCGGTCGGTTATTGCACTGCTCATTCATTCCAAGGCTTTTCATGAAACCTACCGCTCCCAGCGGCTTCGTCCAGGTTCGCGGCGCCCGCGAACACAACCTCAAGAACGTCGATGTCGATATCCCGCGCGATGCCCTGGTGGTCTTTACCGGGGTATCGGGTTCGGGCAAGTCATCGCTGGCATTCGGCACCCTCTACGCCGAGGCGCAACGGCGCTACTTCGAATCGGTCGCTCCCTACGCTCGACGCCTGATCGATCAGGTCGGCGTGCCCGACGTCGACAGCATCGAAGGCCTGCCGCCTGCCGTCGCTTTACAGCAGCAGCGCGGCACGCCCAGCACCCGCTCCTCGGTGGGCAGCGTCACCACCCTGGGCAGTCTGGTCCGCATGCTCTATTCCCGAGCCGGTGCCTATCCGCCGGGCCAGGGTTTGCTCTACGCCGAGGATTTTTCGCCCAATACTCCGCAAGGTGCGTGCCCGCACTGCCATGGACTGGGCCGGGTGTACGAAGTGACCGAAAAAACCATGGTACCCGACGACAGCCTGACCATTCGCCAGCGCGCGGTGGCTTCCTGGCCGCCGGCATGGCAAGGCCAGAACCAGCGCGACATCCTCGTGACCCTGGGGTATGACGTGGACGTACCGTGGCGCGACCTGCCGAAGAAACAGCGCGACTGGATCCTGTTCACCGAAGAAACCCCGACCGTGCCGGTGTATGGCGGGCTGACGCCGGAACAGACCCGCGAAGCGCTCAAGCGCAAGATGGAACCCAGCTATCAGGGCACCTTCACCGGGGCGCGGCGCTATGTACTGCACACCTTCACTCACTCGCAGAGCGCGCTGATGAAGAAGCGCGTCAGCCAGTTCATGATCGGCGCGGCGTGCGAAGTCTGCGCCGGCAAACGGCTCAAACCTGAAGCACTGAGCGTGACCTTTGCCGGCCTGGACATCGGTGAGTTCTCGCAACTGCCGCTCAGCCAACTGGCGCAGAAACTCAAGCCGGTGGCCGAGGGTCAGCAAGTGGGCAAGCGACTCAGCGAGGAAAAGCGTCTGGCTGCTCAGCAGCTCGCGCAAAACCTGCTCGGTCGCCTGCACACCTTGATCGATCTGGGCCTGGGCTATCTGTCGCTGGAACGCAGCACGCCGACGCTGTCGTCCGGCGAGCTGCAGCGCCTGCGCCTGGCTACCCAGCTCGGCTCGCAACTGTTCGGCGTGGTCTATGTGCTGGACGAGCCCACTGCCGGCCTGCATCCGGCCGACGGCGAGTCATTGCATGCCGCTCTGCAGGGACTGAAGGCGGCAGGCAATTCTCTGTTCGTCGTCGAGCACGATCTGGATACCATGGCGCGCGCCGACTGGGTGGTCGATGTCGGGCCGTTGGCCGGCGAACAGGGCGGCCAAGTGCTCTACAGCGGCCCGCCCCAAGGCCTGGCTCAGATAGACGGCTCGCAGACCCGTGCGTACCTTCACGGCGGCGCCGCGCCATTACCGCGCCCACGTCGAGACACCACCCGCTGGCTGAAGCTGGCGGATGTCAGTCGCAATAACCTGCGCAAGGTGGCTGCCGAGTTTCCCCTGCAATGCTTCACCGCCGTCACCGGTATCTCCGGCTCGGGCAAGTCGAGCCTGGTCAGCCAAGTGTTGCTGGAGCTGGTCGGTGAACACCTGGGCCAGACTCAGGAAGAAGTCGAAGACGTATTGGAAGACGCCGCGCCGCAGACCGAATCCGGCCACATCGTCGAGGGTATGGATCACATCAAGCGACTGGTGCAGGTCGACCAGAAACCTATCGGCCGCACACCGCGCTCGAACCTGGCCACCTACACCGGGCTGTTCGATCACGTGCGCAAACTGTTCGCTGCCACCAAGGATGCCCGTCGTCACGGCTTCGACGCCGGTCAGTTCTCGTTCAACGTGGCCAAGGGGCGCTGCCCGGAATGCGAAGGTGAAGGTTTCGTCAGCGTCGAGTTGCTGTTCATGCCCAGCGTCTTCAGCCCCTGCCCGACCTGTCACGGCGCCCGCTACAGCCCCAAGACCCTGACGGTGAAATGGGAAGGACGTACGATCGCCGACGTGCTGCAATTGACCGTTCTGCAGGCCTGTGAGGTGTTCGCCGAGCAGGCAGCGGTGCTGCGCCCCTTGAGCGTATTGCGCGACATCGGCTTGGGCTATCTACGCCTGGGTCAGCCTGCGACTGAGCTGTCGGGAGGTGAAGCACAACGTATCAAGTTGGCCACCGAATTGCAGCGCACTCAGCGCGGCGCTACGTTGTATGTACTCGATGAACCCACCACGGGTCTGCACCCCAGCGATGTCGACCGGCTGATGCAGCAACTCAATCATCTGGTCGATGCTGGCAACACCGTGATCGTGGTGGAGCACGACATGCGCGTGGTGGCTCAGGCCGATTGGGTAATCGATATCGGACCCAAAGCCGGTGACCAAGGCGGCAAGGTGGTTGCAGCCGGGAGGCCGGAAGCAGTGGCCAAGGTCAGCGCCAGTCAGACTGCACCTTACTTGCAAAGCGCTCTGGCGGAACCCGTGTAGCAGGCCGGCAGCCCTGAAGGATCGGGGCTGCCGAGCGCTACTCAACCGACAGGTTTGCTCTGGCCTTCATCGGATGGAGTGCGTTCCTTCTCACCTTGCTGATTCTCGCGCTTGTGCTCTTCACCAACCTTGCCGGCATTTTCCGGCTTGTGGTCGAGGTCTTCGCGATCGGATTCTTTGTTCATGGTGCTTCTCCTGGTAGTGCGCGGACGGCACATTGGGCCGTCACTCTATTTGGGCACCCTCGTGTGGCATTCGTGCCCAAACGTTTCCAGGCTGAACTCCCGCACCGCGTTGCCAGTCAGCATTGAAACGCCATTATCGGAGGAACATCCCGGATGCAGATTTCATTGGATAAACAGGTTGCCCTCGTCACCGGCGCCAGCTCCGGTCTGGGTGCCGCAGCTGCCAAGGCGTTGGCCGAAGCCGGTGCCAGCGTGGTGGTCAACTACAACTCCCACGCAGAGCCTGCCGAAAAACTCGTCGCGCAGATCCGCGAAGCGGGTGGCAAGGCCATCGCGGTGGGCGCGGACGTGTCCAAGGAAGAGGACGTCGAGCGTCTGTTCGCCACGACCATCGACACCTATGGCGCCCTGGACATCCTGATCGCCAATTCAGGGCTGCAACGCGATGCCGCCACGGTCGACATGACCCTGGCGGACTGGAACAAGGTGATCGAAGTTAACCTCACCGGCCAGTTCCTGTGCGCTCGTGCTGCCTTGCGCCAGTTCCAGAGCCAAGGCCCGCGCTCGTGGCTATCCCGCGCAGCTGGCAAGATCATCCACATGAGTTCAGTGCACCAGCTCATTCCGTGGGCAGGCCACGTCAACTATGCCGCGTCCAAAGGCGGTATCGACCTGCTGATGCGCAGCATTGCCCAGGAAGTGGGCGAACAGCGCATTCGCGTCAATGCCATCGCACCCGGTGCCATCCGCACGGCGATCAACGAAGAGAACACCCAGGGCGATGCGGAAAGGAAACTGCTGGAGTTGATCCCCTACGGTCGCGTCGGCGAAGTGGACGACGTTGCCAACGCAGTGGTCTGGCTGGCGTCCGATCTGAGTGACTACATACATGGCACCACGTTGTTCATCGACGGTGGCATGAGCCTGTATCCGGGGTTCCGAAACAATGGCTAAAGACGTCTGCAGCACTACGCAAAGCCCCATCGAGGCCCACGGCATCATCGGCGACATGCGCAGCGCCGCACTGGTCGCCGACAATGGCAGCATCGACTTCTGCTGCTGGCCCGAATTCGACAGCCCCTCGATATTCACCGCCCTGCTCGATTGCGATCGTGCCGGGGTGTTCGAACTGGCCCCAGACCTGCCCGGTGCACGCCGGCAACAGATCTACCTGCCCGACAGCAATGTTCTACAGACGCGCTGGATCGACCACGACGCGGTGATCGAGATCACCGACCTGATGCCGGTCGCCGCCGTTGCCGACGCCCTGCCCCGGCTGATCCGCCGGATCGAGGCGCGCAATGGCACGGCCACCATTCGCTTGCGTTGTCGGGTTCGGCACGACTACAGCCGCGCCGATACCCAGGCCTACACCAGCGGCGAGGACGTTTGCTTCCGCGCCGAAGGTCAGCCCACTTTGCGTCTGTCGGCGACCCAGGCCCTGAGCATCGACGAGCACAGCGCCATTGCCGTGTTCGAACTCAAGGAAGGCGAATGCGCCGAATTCATCCTGGGTGGCGAAGAAGACCCCATGGTGAGCGCCGGCACGGGGCAGACCTGTCTGGAAGAAACCCTGGCGTTCTGGCGCAACTGGATCGGCCATTCGAACTACAAGGGCCGTTGGCGGGAAATGGTCGACCGCTCTGCCTTGGCGCTCAAGCTGCTGACGTCACGCCGGCACGGCGGAATCATTGCGGCGGCCACGTTTGGTCTGCCGGAGGCGCCGGGTGGCGTACGCAACTGGGATTACCGCTATACCTGGATCCGGGACGCGTCGTTCACCGTATACGCGTTCATGCGCTTGGGGTTCACCACGGAGGCCAACGACTACATGCGCTGGGTGCGCGATAGGGTCGGCGAATGCACTGACGAACCCGCCCGGCTGGGTGTGGTGTACGGCCTGGATGGCCGCGAGGAGCTGCCCGAATCGGAACTCGATCACCTGAGCGGGCACGGTGGTGCCCGTCCCGTGCTGGTGGGCAACGGTGCCCATGATCAGGTCCAGCTCGATATCTACGGTGAATTGCTGGATGCGGTGTACCTGGCCAACAAATACGGCGAAGCCATTTCCCATGAGGGGTGGAAACACGTCACCCACATCGTCGACAAAGTCTGCAGCAGCTGGCAGCAGAAGGATGTCGGTATCTGGGAGATGCGCAACCCACCCGAGCATTACCTGCATTCCCGGCTAATGTGCTGGGTGGCCATCGATCGGGCGTTACGCTTGGCCGAAAAACGCTCCCTGCCAGCACCGTTCGAGCGTTGGGACAAGGAACGGCAGGCGATTCACGACGATATCTGGACCCATTTCTGGAACGCCGACGCCGGACACTTCGTACAGAAGCTGGGCGGTGTCGAACTCGACGGCTCGATGCTATTGATGCCGTTGGTGCGCTTCGTGGGTGCCAGCGACCCGCAATGGCTCAGCACGCTGGCGGCGATCGAGCGCACGCTGGTGCGTGACGGCATGGTCTATCGCTACCGTCAGGACGACGGCCTGCCGGGCGATGAAGGTGCGTTCACTGCCTGTTCATTCTGGTACGTGGAATGTCTGGCCAGGGCCGGACAGGTGGAAAAAGCGCATCTGGAGTTTCAGCAATTGCTGCGCTATGCCAACCCGCTGGGCTTATTCGCCGAAGAGTTCGATCGGCATGGTCATCATCTGGGCAATACGCCTCAGGGATTGAGCCATCTGGCATTGATCAGCGCAGCCAGTTTTCTCGACAGAAAGTTGAGTGGCCAGCGTACTCAATGGCAACCTTGAAGGTTTCAAACGATGATGGTGGCAAGAGTGCCACTATCACACCCATAAACCAAACGTAATGCCAATCTGCTAGGCGCCTGCCAAGAAGCACGCCATACTGGCACCTGTTACCACTCGTTGCGCCGTGGCTGCCGAATGTTCATAAACCCGGCGCTTTGAGGGAATTAAATTTGTCGTGCCGCGCTCCTATTCAGGTAGCAATGGACACACTTCATACACCGGATAAATTCTAAGCAAAGGAATCAAGGAGCCGTTCATGCTAATACTCACCCGCAAGGTAGGCGAAAGCATCGTCATTCATGACGACATCAAGATTACTATCCTGGGCGTGAAAGGGATGCAGGTGCGAATCGGCATCGATGCACCGAAGGATGTACAGGTACACCGAGAAGAGATTTTCAAGCGTATCCAGGCAGGTAGTCCTGCTCCGGAAAAGGGAGATGGCAAAGCCTGATCGGCTACTGCCGCAGTCCCTGATGCGCCGCCATGCACCTGGCTCGAGCCAGGATGCAGCGCGGCGCGAAGTGAGTGTCAGATAGGTGTTGCCTGGTGATGATTATCGTCCGGAGCCCCTGCCCCACCGCCAGCGTGGCGTTTCGCTTTGTCGGTAGCAAAATCCAGCGCGTCTTTCGCGCACGTCAATCCATCGCGTATTTCGGTTTGCTCCTTGATCACCCGGCCGTCTGGGCCATAGGTTCCAAAGAACACGGACACCTTGTCCTCGGCGATCTTGCGTGCGCGTACCACGATATGGCAGCCGTTCTTGAGCGTTTCTTCATGGCGAACTTGTTCGTCCAGATAGTTCTGCGACGATTTGTCCCATTCCTCGAACTGCGGAGTGGTTTGCAACTCTACGTCTGTCATATGCCTACCTCATGTGAGTAATAAAGGCGGTGCCTTATGTAAGTAAGTGACCGGTTGGACGCCACGAGGTTCAGAAAACCCTGACCAAAGACACCCTGGCAACTGAGACAGATTATAAAAAGGAATTATTCCTACGGCTCACGCGTCCCTAGTCAGACAGCCCTTGAACACCCGTCTTCAAGCGCAGGGAGCCCATCATGCTGATCTTGACGCGCAACACCGACGAAAGCATCGTGATCGACGACGATATCTTTATCACCATCATCGACATCAAGGGCGGACAGGTCCGTCTGGGCATCGATGCACCTCGCCATGTTACCGTGCATCGCCAGGAAATCCATGAGCGGATCCAGGCCGGCGTGCCCATGATCCCGAAAACCGAGCCCAAGACCGCAGGCCGCTAGACCCCGAACGCAGCACGCAGCTTGCTGGCCAGATCCTGCTCGCGGAATGGTTTCTGCACCAATGGATAGTGCTCGGAATCCAGCCCCTCCAATTCGGCATAGCCGGTAATGAAAACGATCGGCAACCGCGGATGGCGTCGACGGATCATGTGTGCCAGTTCGCCGCCGTTGGTTCCAGGCATCGCGAAGTCGGTCAGCACCAGATCAACAGTGGGGTCGAGCTTGTTCAAAGCCTGCTCGGCACTGTCAGCTTCGACCACGCTGTAACCTAGCCCTTGCAGCATGGTGGCGGTCACTTCGCGCACGTCATGGTCGTCGTCTACCAGAAGGATGGTCTGGCGTTCTTCGCCCTGCTGAGCAGCGGCAACGTCGACCGCCTCGTCGTCGCGGGTCAGTGGCTGATCCGGAACCCCTGGCAGGTACACCTTGACCGTGGTGCCATAGCCCGGCGACGTCATGATCTCCACGCCCCCGCCCGACTGCTTGGCGAACCCGAACACCTGGGCCAGACCCAGGCCGGAGCCCTTGCCCACTTCCTTGGTGGTGAAGAACGGTTCGAACGCCTTGGCCAGTACCTGCTGGCTCATGCCGGTGCCCGAGTCCTGGATCGACAGCACCACATAGTTGCCAGGTTCCGGATCTTCCGGACGCTGGGCAGCCATGCTTACGGTTTCATTGGCCGTGGACAGGCGCAGGGTACCGCCGCCGGGCATCGCATCGCGCGAGTTGATTGCCAGGTTGAGAATGATCATCTCGGTCTGGGTCGGATCCACCAGAGCGTTCCACAGGTCGGGCGCGGTGTCGGTTTCGATCCAGATGCTGCCGCCCAACGTGCGTTGCAAGAGCTCGATCATGCCCTCCACGGTGCCATTGAGGTTGACCGCTACAGGCTCCAGGCGCTGCCGGCGCGAGAACGCCAGCAACTGCCCGGTGAGCTTGGCACCACGCTCGCCGGCTTCCTTGATGTTCTGCAGGCGACCCTGGATGCGTTCGGTCTTGCCTTTTTCGAAATCCCGGGCGATGAACGTCGTGCTGGCCAGGATCACCGTCAGCAGATTGTTGAAGTCGTGCGCCACGCCTGCCGTCAACTGGCCAACCGCTTCCAGGCGCTGCAACTGATGCAGGGTGGCTTCGATGCGCTGGCGCTCGTCGATCTGTTCGCGCAACTGATGGTTGGCCCCGGCCAGCTCATCCAGCACTTCACGTTCGCCGGTAATGTCGCGTACGGCCGCGTACATGAGGCCTTCATCGGGAACGATGGTCCAGGACAACCAGCGGTAATCACCGTCGGCGTGGCGCATGCGATTGACGAAGCGCGTCGAGACGTTGCCGTTGGCGATGTTTTCGGTTTCGCGGCGCGTGGCGGCCAGATCGTCGGGATGGATGATTTCCCACAGCTGCATGTTGCCCAGCTGTTCCCGGGTCCAGCCCAGCGTGGTTTCCCACGCGGGGTTGAGCGAGACCGGCGACATGTCGAAACGCATCACCCCCAGCAGCTCGCGGGACAGCTCCCAGGTACGGTCGCGCTCGCGGGTACGCTTGACCACGCGTTCGCCGAGCATCTCGTTGAGCTGTTGCAGGGCCTGGGTCGCCTGCTTCTGCTCGGTGATGTCCTGGATGACGCCGGTGAAGCGCACGCACACGCCGTCTTCGAAGAAGGCCTGGCCATGGCTGGCGATCCAGCGCAGGGTGCCGCTGTCCAGCAGTACGCGGTATTCGATGTGAAACCGATGCTGGTCATCCACGGTCAGCGCTGCCGCCATGCGCTCCTGTACCACTGGCAGATCATCGGGGTGGCAGTGGTCGAGGAACAGCTGGATGTTCACTTCGGTATCGGGACGCAGTTCGTACAGCTCCCGGCAGCGCTCGTCCCACAGTAGCGTGTCGGTGAGCGGCGCATAATCCCAAATGCCCATGCGCGCGGCGTTGGTGGCAATGTGCGCGCGGACTTCGGCGTGCTGCAGCGAGCGCTCCGCACTACGTCGACGACGACGCTCGTGGACTTCGTCCATCGCCCGCTGGATAGCCCGAGGCAACAGACTCAGGTTCTGCTTGAGCACGTAGTCGATGGCGCCTTGGCGCATCATCTCGACTGCGTGCTCTTCGCCATAGACACCGGACAAGAAGATGAAGGGTGTCATCGGCGCCAGCCGTTGCGCTGCCTGCAATACCTGTGGCCCCGAAGAGCCCGGCAACATGTAATCGCACAGGATCAGGTCGAACGTGTCATTGGCCAGCGCCTGCTCTACGGCCTGATGATTGAACACCAAGGTAGGCTCGACGCACAGACCGGCGCGCTCCAGGTTCAGCAGCGCCAGCTCGGCGTCGTGAGTGCTGTCTTCCACAAACAGCAATTGCAAGGGCTTGGGCGACATAGAATTCCGAAAACGTGACTGGAGTATGGCGCTCTGTGCGCCATCCGTGCGCCATTGGGCACGCTGCGTGCGGTTGCGATCCGGACCGCTGGCAGCGTGATCCGGGATCAGGAGCCGGGACGGCGAATGATTCGCGACGAACCCGGTGGGGGCTCGTTCAGGACCGCCCAGAAGATGCCCAGATCGGATATGGCCGAGACGAACTCCTTGAATTCGACCGGCTTCACCACGTAGGCGTTCACTCCCAGTGAATAAGCGCGCTCCAAATCCGGCTCTTCCTTTGACGAGGTCAACATGACCGTAGGAATACTGCGCAACTCGTTGGTCTCGCGGATGACCTTGAGCACCTCCAGACCATCGATCTTCGGCAGCTTCAAATCCAACAGCAAAACCGCCGGATTGCCCTCGTCACGGGTCGAATGGGTGCCGCGACGCAGCAGATAATCCAGCGCTTCGGCGCCGTCGCGCATGACGATCACTTCATTGGCCAGCTGGCTGCGCTCCAGCGCCACCAGGGTCAGCTCCAGGTCTTTGGGATTGTCCTCGACCAGAAGAATGGGTTTGAGCATCGCTTACCTCGGTTGATTCGTGCTGGCGGAATGTGCGCGTCTGGGCAACGCCATGTAGAAAGTTGCACCCTGATCCAGGGCACCTTCGGCCCAGACTCGGCCGTCGTGTCGTTCGATGATGCGGCGCACGCTCGCCAGGCCGATGCCGGTGCCTTCGAACTCTTCCATGCGGTGCAGGCGCTGGAACACGCCGAACAGCTTGCCGCTGTAGGCCATGTCGAAACCGACGCCGTTGTCGCGTACGAAAATGACCGTTTCGGCGTCCTGCTGGTAGGCACCCACTTCGATCACGGCGTGTTCGCGGGTGCGGCTGTACTTGATGGCGTTGGACAGCAGATTGCGCAGCGCCAGGTGCACGAAAGCGGCATCGGCCACCAGACGCGGCAAGGGTCCGACGTGCCATTGCAGATCGCGACCTTCGTAGTCGGGTCGCATCTCCAGGCGGATCGATTCGACCAGCGCATTCAGGTCGACGTCGGTGAAGCGCAAGGCCGAACGCCCCATCTGGGAAAAGCTCAGCAAGTTGTCCACCAAGGTCCCAGCGAACCGTGCCGATTCGCCGATGTGTTCCAGGAAGCGCAAGCCCCGTTCGGACAGCTTGGGCCCTTCGAAGTCGGTGAGCAGTTCGGCATAGCCGGCGATGTGCCGCAGCGGTGCACGCAGGTCGTGGGAAACGCTGTAGGAGAATGCTTCGAGTTCCTTGTTGGACTTCTTCAGTTCCCCCGCCAGTTGCGCCAGTTCCTCGGCCTTGCGCAGCACAATGCCCAGCACGGCAGTGCGCAGCTCATGTACGCCTTCGATTTCAAGCGCATCCCAAGGGCTGGAGAAGCCACTGACTTCCTGGCGCCAGCTCTCGAAACTGGCACGCGGGTTGAGTACCCCGGAACTGTCCAGACTCTTTTCCGCACGGCCCGCCCAAGTGACGGTACGGGCCTGCTCGGGTTTGAACCAGATCAGGTAGTGCGAATGGATTTCGGAAATGGCTACGGCCAGGACACCGCCGCAGTACCGAGCCAGCTCCGGCAGATCGGGGACGTCGCGGCCAACGTTGTCGCTGTGGAAGATTTCCTGTCCGCCGCGCTCGGCCAACCACAGCGCCAAAGCATCGACCATCGCCTGGGGCGGCGTATCGCCCAGCAACTCGCAGCGCGCCTCGGCGATGATCGCCGCGCCACTGGCGCGGGTAAAGCCCAGAAAGGTTTCCGGCAAAGCCATCAGGCCGGCACGCACGCTATCGCTGTCGGCCATGGCCGAGAGCAGTTGGACGATGTGTCGGCGCAGTTCGAGCATGCGCTCGTTCTGCGCGTGGGCGGTCTTGGTCTCGATCTGCAGCGACAGTACGCTGCCCAACAGCTCACAGGCCGTACGGGTCTGGAAGCCCACCGCATGGGGCTGGTCGTGGTGGCAGGAGATCAGACCCCAGAGTTGACCGTCGACCACGATCGAGATCGACATCGAAGCCATGGTCTGCATGTTGCGCATGTATTGCAGGTGTACCGGCGACACACTGCGCAAGGCCGCGAGGCTCAGGTCCAGCGGCGCGCCGGTGACGGGGTTGTGGGCCGGCACCAGTGGCGAAGCCTGGTAGTTCGCATCTTCGATCACCCGGATGCGGTTGCTGCAATACAACTCCCGAGCCTGGGCGGGAATGTCGGAGGCCGGGAAGCACAGACCCAGGTAGCTGGGATAGTGGTCATCGCGCACTTCGGCCAGCACCGTGCCGTTGCCGGCCGCATCGAAGCTGTAGGCCTTGACGCGGCCGAAGCCGGTCACGCGCTTGACCTCGACCACCGAGCGCTGACACAGCTCGATGATGTCTGCCGCATTGTGCAACTGGCTGATGAAGGTCCGCACCAGCGGATACAGGGCACCGTAGGCATGGGCCTCATCGGCGGCGGGCTCGAACTCGGCGATGATGACGCCGTCGGCACGGTGCACCATCATCGCCATGGCGCGCGGGTGGCCGCCTTGCACGAAACGCACATCGGCGAAATGGAACGGCTGCCGCTCCTCTCCGGGCCAGGCGGCCAGGCGCGCCGAAAGGTTACTGCCCTGCTCGAAGAGGTCTGCAACGGCGCATTCGAGCACGTGCGCAGGCTCGAGCTGGAGCCAATGGCGGACGTTGTCACTGACCTGCAGCACGCGCTCGGCGGCGGCATCGAGCGCCATCATGAAGCCCTGCGGCTGAATGCTGCCGGGTGTGCGTATGGGTTCGCGCGCGCACTGCTCGAGGGCAGCGGCGAGCAACACCGAAGTCTGGCTGGATGTCACAGTGTATCTCCTGGCGGCCCATCAGCGCGCTGCAAGCCATTGCATGGTCGCCAACCGTGGCATATGAAAACTTTTTTCAATCAGCGACCACTTTAGCAAACAAAGGCGAGGACCGGGAGGTTCGCACGCAATAATGGCGAAATGATTATTAGCATGTGGGAGCTCACCGCAGACAATCGTTGCGCGGCATTAGGGCATGACATTTCCCAGCCTTATCAGTATGATGCGCGAGCATGCGAGGTTGGCGAAATTGGTAGACGCATCAGACTTAAAATCTGACGACCTTTGGTTGTGCGGGTTCGATTCCCGCACCTCGCACCACCTCGATTCATCCCCTCCTCCCAATCTTCGGGAACTCCTGCCCTTCGTGCTTGCCGACTTCCTAGACACTACGCATTTCGCGGGTGATACAAGGAGGCCCAACCCATGCCTGATGCTCAGGGTAAGATTCGTTATGCGGTGGTTGCCGGCGGCTGGATTTCGCAAGGTGCATTCATGCCCGGTGTGGACCAGACCCGCAACTCCGTGATGACCGCGCTGGTAACCGGCGACCCCATCAAGGCCGATCAACTGGCCGCGCTGTATGACCTCAAGAGCTACAGCTACGAGCAGTTTCCCGAACTGCTGGCGTCCGGCGAAATCGACGCGATCTACCTGGCCACGCCTAATTTTCGCCATCGCGAGTTCGCCGTCCCGGCCCTGGAAGCCGGTATCCATGTCCTGCTGGAGAAGCCCATGGCGGCCAGCGAGGAAGATTGCCTGGCGATCAATGCCGCCGCCGAACGAGGCAACGCCAAGCTGATGATCGCCTACCGCCTGCACTGCGAGCCCGGCACCGTGGAGATGGTGCAGCGGGTGCGCAACGGTGATATTGGCGAGCCCCGGTTGTTCACCGCCACCTTCACCCAGCACACCAAGGCGGAAAATCATCGAATGAAAAGCGGCTTCTGGGCCGGCCCGGCGGCCGACATGGGGCCCTACCCGCTCAATGCCGTGCGCAACCTGTTCGGCGGCGAGCCGCTGGAAGTGCACGCCGTGGGCGCGCAAACGCCTGGGCGCCCTATCAATACGCCCGACACCGTCAACGTGACCTTGCGCTTCGCCGAACAGCGGCAAGCGACCTTCACCGTGAGCTTCAGTCTGCCCGCGAGCGAGCGTTTTCAGCTGATCGGTACGCAGGGTGAATTCGAGGCCTCGCCGTGCTTCGGTTTCGGCGAGGGCGTGGCCATTGCCTATCGCTCGATCATCGACGGCGAAAAGCAGGAGCATACCTTCCCGGTCGTCGACCAGTTCGGTGGCGAAACCGAGTATTTCTCCCAGTGCATCCTGGAGGATCGCCAGCCTGAAGCGGACGGCGACGAAGGCTGGCGCGATGTACGGGTGTTGGCAGCCATCGAGCGCTCGCTGCAGACCGGCGAGGTGCAGAAGCTGGAACCGCTGCCATCACGCAAGGGGATACAAGCCGATCAGGCCCGACAGTTGCCGCTGGCCAAGGTCCCGCCCTACGTCAACACGACCGAACCCAACGACTGATCGACCCGTGAAGCAGCGGCGTTCACCGCCCCTGCTTCAGTCGGGCTCCAGCAAGGTGGTGGCCAGCCGTTTGGCTTGAGCCGCCACATCCGTCACCGCAGTGCTCTCCCACCACATCCCACGCAGCGGCGGCCCCATGGCGAACAGACGCCGGCTGGCAATCCCGTCGCTGTTCAGCAAGGCCCCTTCATCGTCAGCCAGCAGGCCCAATGCGAGCGGCCCGGGCTTGACCAGACCACGCGCCAATAGCTGGCGCGGCAACGGCTTGTCGACGCGACGCCAGTCATACTCGATACCGCTGGAATTGATCAGTACGTCACCGTGCAGTTGCACAGGCGCCGACTCACCCCTGCGGCGGATGGTCAAGGTCGTGCCTTCGGCGCTCAGGTAGCAGGCCGCCTGCAGGGTAAGCCGCCTTTCGGCGATGGCCTTCTGCAGCAGCGCATCGCTGGGTGGTGGCGAGCGATGGTGGTGGCTTTCCCACCAGGGCCGTACATGGCGCACGAACTGCAGTTTCTGCCTCTCGCTGGCCTGGCTCCAGAGCCGTGCGATGTGCACCCTCACGGTGTCCAGCGGCGCTTGCCAGTCGACTCCCTGCTGCAACGCCTGGCGGCATTGATTGCGCACCTCGGCCATGAGCTGGCGCGGGCTGCTCAGGTCGCTGGCTGCCGCCAGAAAGTCTGGCCAAGCCGGCGGCTGACGACGCACATGAGGCCACAACCCGTGCCGCGAGATCACCGTGATCGGTCCGCGGTGACCCGCGCGGTCGAGGGACACCACCGCATCGACCATCGTCAGCCCCGAGCCAATGATCAGCACCCGCGCCTGCGGATCCAGCGTTCGCATGGTTTGCACGTCCCACGGATCGACCGCGGCGACGTTCAGTCCGCCGGGCGCCTTCACAGCAGTGCGTGCAGCGGGAAACATACCGGTGGCGAGCACGGCGCGGGGTGCAAACCACACATGACCTTCATCCAGAGTCACCTCAACCTGCTCACCGTGCGTCTGCACGTCGATCGCCTCCGCCCGCACATGCTCCGCCGTTGAGCCGTAGCGGAGGCCCAGGGCGCGGGCCTCAGCCAGGCGTTGCTGGGCGTAGAGCCCGAAGATGCCGCGCGGTGGAAACAGTTCCGCGACAGGCAGATTCTGCTCGGCCGATTCGGGCCAACCACCATTGTCGATGAACTGGGTAAGCCATTGGGTCAGGTCGTCGGCATTGTCCGGGTCGACACTCATGCGCGCTGCGTTGCCGTTCAGGGTGTGGCCCAGTTCGGTAGCACTGTAGGCCTCCCCACGGCCCAACTCGGGACGCGGCTCGATGATCACAATACGCTGTCCGCGCGGCTGCCTGAGCAACTGCACGGCCAGCAGGGTCCCGCTCAGGCCACCTCCGATGATCACCACATCGGCGTACCTGGCTGCAACGTTGGTCATGGTTGGTTTCTCAAATACGATTTCGCCGATCATAGGTCATGTAATGCGCCAGGCCGTGGCACTGCCGTCACGACAGCCTTCCACCCTGTCAGATCAAGGTCCTGTATGGCAGCGGGTTTGGCGAAGTAATAACCTTGCGCCTGAGATGCACCCATCTCGCGCAGCAGCTGCAGAGTGGCCAGGTCCTCTACCCCTTCGGCCACCACGGTCAAGCCCAGCGACTCGGCCATGCGCACGATGGCGCGGACGATGGCCCGGCTGCGCGAACTGCCGGTCAACTCGAGAATGAACGACTTGTCGATCTTCAGGCCATTGAACTGGTATTGGTGGACGTAACTGAGCGAAGAGAAACCGGCGCCGAAGTCGTCCAGCACCACGCTCATGCCGTGCTCGGCCAACTGCTGCATGGTGCGCTGGGCCATGGCCGGCTCGGCCACCAGCGCACCCTCGGTCAACTCCAGACAGATCCGTGAGGCGTCCACCTGGTGGCGCGCCAGTACGGCGAGCACTTCATCGGCAAAACCGCTGCGGGTGATGCTGTAGCTGGAACAGTTCACATGCACCGGAGGCCAGTGTGCGTGGGCGGGTTCGGCAAGAATCTGCGCCACGCGGGTAAGCATGTAGAGGTCGAGACGACCGATCAGCCGCAGACCTTCGAGCGCCGGCAGAAAGTGTCCTGGCACGATGATGCGTCCATCCGGCTGATGCCAGCGAATCAATGCTTCCAGCGCCTGCACCTCACCGGTCTGGACATCGACGATCGGCTGGAAATACGGCAGCAACTCGTCACTGCGCTTGAGCGCATTACGCAGCGCGCCTTCCTGTTCGACCTGGTCGGACACTTCACGGCGCAGTGCCTGGTTGAACACCGCGTAGCTGTCACGACCGGCACTCTTGACCCGGTACATGGCCTTGTCGGCATCGCGCAGCAGGTCGGCGGGTTCGCTGTGGAATTGACGGTCGGCGCCGACGATGCCGATGCTGCACGAGGAAAACACTTCATGGCCATTGATGAAGAACGGGCGGTCGAAGGCCACCAGAATGCGTTCGGCGATCTCCACGGCCTCCTCCAGGCTCGAGTCCGGTGCCAGCACGGCGAACTCATCGCCGCCCAGGCGGGCCAGCAGGTCATCCTCGCGCAGGCAACTGCGCAGGCGGGCCCCTGCCTCCAGGAGCAACTGGTCGCCGAAATGATGGCCAAAGCTGTCATTGACCATTTTGAAACGGTCAAGATCGATGAACATCACCACCAGCTCTCGGTCATTGGCGCAGTACTCGTGCCAAGCCTGTGCCAGACGTTGTTGCAGATGGATGCGGTTGGGCAGCGCAGTCAGGGCGTCGTGGGCGTTTTCGTACTGCAACTTGGCGTTGGCGTGGTCGAGCTCGCGGGTTCGACTCTGGACGCGGGCTTCCAGGCGCAGGTTGGCCTCATAGATGGCTTCGGCCGCGCTGCGCCGGGACAACGCGGTATCGATGTGGCGCGAGACGAACGTCAGCAGGTCCTGGTCGCGCAGGGTGTAGTGCACGTCGCTGGCGTAACTCTGCACCACCAGCACGCCGCGCACACGGTCGTCGTCGAACAGCGGAACGCCCAGCCAGGATTGCGAGCGGATCGGCTCGCGGGTGTCGTCGACTTCGCCCTGGATCATCAAGCGTGTGGCGGCATCGAAGTCGATCAGGCAGGCGCAGCGTTGACGAATCACATACTCGGTCAATCCGCGCCTGCCACGGCGCGGCTGCGGTCGCCCGGTGAGTTGTTCGTCGACGTAATAGGGAAAGCTCACTTCACCACTCTCGCCGTCGAAGATGGCGATGTAGAAATTGCGCGCATACAGCAGGTCGCCGACGATTACATGGAGGCTGTGATAGAGGCTATCGAGTTCGCCGGGCTTGCTCGACAACTCGGCGATCTGGAACAGCGCCACCTGCAAATGCTCCGCACGTTTGCGCTCGGAGACTTCCAGGCGCAGCGCCGCGTTGAGCTGGGACAGCTCCTGGGTACGGCGCGACACCGTTTCTTCCAGGTCGGCACGATGCAGGATACGGTCAAGCGCCATGGCCACATGCCGGGCCACGACCAGAAACAAGGCGCGGTCTTCGGCACTGTATGCACGTTCGACGTCGTAGACCTGCATGGCGATCATGCCGAACACTTCGTCACGGGCATTCTTGAGCGGCGAGCCCATCCAGAACTCGGGAATATGCCCGACACAGTGGAACCGTCCCTGACGCCCGGCCAGGGCAATGCCCTTGGCGTCGATCAACAGTGGCTGGCCGCTGGTCAACACCTGGCCGGTCAACGACAGGTGGTCGGGAATGAGGTACTCGTAGTTCTCTGCTTCGAGCGCCTCGACGTCGATCACGTCGACGTAATAAGGGTAGGTGATCTTGCCGCTTTGCTCATCGTAGAGCGCCAGGTAGAAGTTTTCCGCATCGATCAAGGTGGCCAGCAGCTTGTGCACGCCCACCAGGAAGATCCCACGGTCGCGGGTGGAGCTGGCCAGGTAGGTGATTTCGTACAACACGCGCTGGGTGATCTGCGCACGGGCCAGGGCGTCGGTCTGGACCTGCCGGCCGATGGCGGCAGCCAGGTCGGCCAAGGGGCCATCATGGGAAATGTGCAACGGCGCCATCAACCAGCCGAGTACTGCCTCGCCCTGCCCGGTCGGCCATAGCTGCAGCCCGCAGCTGTCGCAGAAGCGCTGCAGCTCGTGGTTGGCCAGGACCAGTGGCCAGTGGCGCTGCGGATCGCCCTGACCTTCCAGGTGCAGTTGTTCGCCGGCCCGGTACCAGGCCCACGCCGTGCTGTGTGGCCAATCACGGGCCTGCTGCAGAATCGCTTCCAGCGAAGCGGCATCGAGCATGGACGTAGAGCCCTTGCCGAACTCGGCAAAGGTCAGGGGATCGGAACTCATAGACGCTCCATGCCAGAAAACCAACGGTCTACATCTTCGAGCCTATGGCTATCTAATGGCAAGCCCCGCGAGCGGCCCTAGGCCCGAGTGACGCTTTCGATGTGCCCGGCGGCCTGGATGTCATGCATGAATCGCTCCGCCGGCAGCGGGTGTCCGAGCAGATAGCCTTGCAGGGAATCACACCCCAGCTGGGTCAGGAACAATTGCTGGTTACTGGTCTCCACGCCCTCGGCGACGATACGCAGGCCCAACGCCTGACCCAGCGCCACGATTGCCGAGACGATCGCAGCGTCGTCACCGTCCTGCTCCAGGTCGCGAACGAAGCCGCGATCGATCTTCAGCTCGTTGGCAGGCAGGCGCTTGAGGTACATGAGGCTGGAATAGCCTGTACCGAAATCGTCGATGGACAGATCGACGCCCATGTCCGACAGCTGCTGCAGCACCGTCATGCTGGCATCGGCGTCGCTCATGGCGGTGCTCTCGGTGATTTCCAGGGTCAGGTTGGCAGCCGCCAGCCCGTGCCGCGCCAGGGTGACGGCAACGCTGCGCACCAGTCCAGCGTGGCCGAACTGCAAGGCCGACAGGTTGACCGCGACGCGCCAGTCATGGAAGCCCATCTCGACCCACTCGCGCATCTGCCGACAGGCCTCGTCAAGCACCCAGTGGCCGATGTCGATGATCAACCCGGTGGTCTCCGCCAGGTCGATGAACGCCGCAGGCGCCAGCAGGCCCATGCGTGGGTGCTCCCAGCGCAACAGCGCCTCGGCGCCGACCGGTTTACCGCTGCGGGCATCGAACTTGGGCTGGTAAAACAGACGCAACTGGCGCTCGGCCACCGCCAGACGCAATTCCTGCAGAAGCTGCAAGCGCTTGCGGGCATTGGTGTTCATCGAGCTTTCGAAGAAGCTGTAGCCGTTCTTGCCAATGCTCTTGGCATGGTACATGGCCGCATCGGCATTCATCAGCAGCTCGTTCTGATCGATGCCGTTGCCAGGGTACAGGGCGATACCGATGCTGGCGGAAATATGCAGGCTGTGTCCGGCGACTTCGAACGTCTGGCCGATCAGGTGAACCTGGCGCGCGGCGATACCCTTGGCGTAGGCCGCTGCTTCGAGGCTTACCAGCAGGACGAACTCGTCGCCACCGATGCGCGCCAGGGTGTCCTGGCCGTGCAGGCTGGTACGCAGGCGCGAGGCGACGGCGCGCAGCAGCTGGTCGCCCATGTGATGGCCAAAGGCGTCGTTGACCGGCTTGAAACCATCCAGATCGATGAACATCACCGCCAGACAACCGCCGACCGCATCGATCTGGCTGATCGCCTGGCCGATGCGGTCGGCCAGGAGAATACGGTTGGGCAAGCCGGTCAGGTTGTCGTGCAGGGCCAGTTGAGTCAGTTCCTGGTTGGCCAGGGTCAATGAATTGGCTAGCGCCGCGGTACGCGACTCCAGGCGCGCATCGAGCACCGACGTCAGCAAGGTCATGCCCAGCACCGCCAGGGTCGTGACCAGCACCAGGTAATCGAGGCCATCCCCGGTAAGGCCGTCGAGGGCGCCACCACACACGCTGCCCTCGGGAAATTTGGCCGCGGCCATGCCGGTGTAGTGCATGCCGACGATGGCCAGGCCCATCAGCACCGACGCGCCGGCTCGGGCCAGTCGCACGTTCGGCCGGTTGCGCCGCAGGCGGAAGGCGATCCACAGCGCTGCGCCGGAAGCGCCCGCGGCGATGGCCAGAGAGGCGACGAACAGCACGGGGTCGTAGACGATGCCAGGCTGCATCTCCAACGCCGCCATGCCGGTGTAGTGCATGCTGCCGATGCCTGCGCCCATGATCAGCGCGCCCCCGGCCAATTGCGGCCAAGGCAGCAGCGGCTGGCTGACCAGCCACAGGGCAAACCCTGAGCTCAGGACGGCGATGAGCAGCGAAGCGGCGGTCAGGCCCAGGTCATAGCCCAGTTGGATAGGCAGTTCGAAGGCGAGCATGCCGATGAAGTGCATCGACCACACGCCGATACCCAGGGCCAGCGCACCGCCGCTCATCCACAGATAGATCGCCCGGCCCTGCGCCGTAGCGATGCGCCCGACCAGATCGAGTGCGGTATAGGACGCCAGGATGGCGACACACAGCGATACGGCCACGAGGGCGGAGGAATAGGTACCAATCAGCATCGATATCTTGACCAAGGCGTGCGGGGTTTCAGAGGTGGTACGAAACACGGTTGCCGACGCGGCTGGCCTATTGTGCCGGTTCCTGCCAGCCGCCGCCCAGCGCCGCGATCAACTGCACGCTGGCGACCAGCCGACTCTGCATCAGGGTCAACACGCTGCGCTCGTTGCTCAACGCCGTTGCCTGAACGTTGACCACGTCAAGATAGCCAATAAGCCCGGCCTTGTATTGGTTGGACGTGAGGCGCAACGACTCGCGGGCCGCCTGCAACGCCTCGTTGCGCACCGACGCCTCCTCGTCGAACACCTTCAACTGGCTCATGTAGTCTTCGACTTCCCGGAACCCGTCGAGCACGGTCTGACGATACTGCGCGACGGTCTGGTCGTAGGCCGCTTCGCTGCGGTCCACTTCCGCCGCACGCTGGCCGCCGTCGAACAGGGTCATCGCCAGTTGCGGGCCGACCGACCAGAAACGGTTGGGCAGCGAGATCCAGTTACTGAAGCTGCTGCTGCTGTAACCGCCGGAGAGGCTCAAGGTCAGGTCGGGAAAGTAGGCGGTCTTGGCCACGCCGATTTCGGCATTGGCCGCCATCACCGAGCGCTCGGCGGCGGCAATGTCGGGACGTCGCTCGAGCAGCTGCGAGGGGACGGCCAGAGGGATCGCCGGCAACGCCGGGATCTCGGTGCTTGCGGCCAGGCTGAATTCGGCCGGTGCCATGCCGATGAGCACGGCAATGGCGTTTTCCAGCTGGGCTCGCTGCCAGGCCAGATCGATCAGGTCGGCCTGGGTGCTCTTGAGCTGGGTCTGTGCCAGGAACACCGCATCCTTGCCGGAAATCCCTGCCCGGTACTGGTTCTGAGTCAGGTCGAGCGAGCGCTGATAGGCTTGTACCGTGGCTTCGAGCAGGCGTTTCTGCTCGTCGATGACGCGCAATTGCAGGTAGTTCTGCACCAGCTCCGACTGCAGGCTCAGGCGCATCGCGGCCAGATCCGCAAGGCTGGCCTGGGCACTGGCCCGATCAGCCTCCAGCCCGCGGCGCAGTTTGCCCCAGATGTCGGCTTCCCAGCTCACACCCAACTGCGTGTTGTAGGTATCGCGAATACCACTGCTCGACTGGCTCAGGCTCGAACCGCTGCTGCCGGTCCCCTGACTGGAGCGGGTCTTGCCCGCGCTCAGATCGACGGTAGGAAACAGCGCGCCGCGGGTGCTGCGGACTAGCGCCTGGGCCTGCCGGTATTGCGCCTCGTACTGGGCGACCGTCTGGTTGGAGCGGTTGAGCCTGAGCACCAGGGCATCGAGCTGGCGGTCACCATAGAGCTCCCACCAGGCGCCGCGCGCCATGGCATCGCTGGGGTTGGCCTGACGCCAGCCATCGGCCTGCTTGAATTGCACCGGCGTGGCGATCGTCGGGCGTTGGTAGTCCGGGCCCAGGGTGCAGGCGCCCAGCATCAGGCTGCACAGTGCCACACTGGCCAGGCGCGAGACGCGCGGAAAAACGGAATCGGTCATAGCGGAGTGTCCAGAGCGGCATCGGTACGCACGCCGCGCCGCTTGTTGAAGCGGTGGCGCAGGCGGTCCAGATAGAGGTAGACCACAGGAGTGGTATAGAGCGTGAGGATCTGGCTGAACACCAGGCCACCGATGATGGTCAGGCCCAGCGGACGGCGCATCTCGGCGCCTGCGGCGGTGCTGAACATCAACGGCAGCGCGCCGAGGATGGCCGCCATGGTGGTCATCAGGATGGGCCGCAGGCGCAGCAGGCAGGCCTGGCGAATGGATTCGGCCGGGCCCAGCCCTTCATTGCGTTCGAGCTGCAGCGCCAGGTCGATCATCATGATCGCGTTCTTTTTCACCACGCCAATCAGCAGAAACAGGCCCAGCAGCGAGATCAGGCTGAACTGACCACCGGTCAGGTAGATGCTCAGCAAGGCCCCTACCCCGGCCGATGGCAGGGTCGAGAGAATGGTCAGCGGGTGAATGTAGCTTTCATAGAGAATGCCCAGCACCAGATACACCGCCACCAGCGCGCCGAGAATCATGAAAGGCTGGCTTTTCTGCGCGGCCGCGAAGGCATCGCCGGTGCCGGCGACCTTGACGATGATGTCCTCGGGCAGACCGACCCGCACCAGGGCGCGCTCGATCAGTGGCGTGGCAACGTCCAGGGTCACCCCGCTGACCAGGTCGAAGGAAATGCTCTCCGAAGCGAACTGTCCCTCGTGGCTGACGCTGTCGTCGGCCAGGCTGTTCTCGTAGTGGGCGATGCTCGACAGCGGTACGCGCTTGTTGTCGGTGGTGATCACCTGGACCTGCTCCAGGGTGATCGGATCCTGCGCATACCTGGGGTTGATCTCCATCACCACCTTGTACTGGTTGAGGCTGTCGTAGATGGTGGAAATCTGCCGTTGGCTGTAGGCGTTGTTGAGCACCGAGGTCACGGTGCTCATGTCGATGCCCAGGCGCTTGGCCTTGTCGCGGTCGACGATCAGCGTCACCTGGGCGGCACCGCGGCCTTCGCGGGCATCGATGGCGGTCAACTCCGGCAGCGCGCGGAAGGCCGCGACGATTTTCGGATACCAGGTGCGCAGCGCGGACAGATCGCCGCTCTGGATGATGTACGAATACTGCGAGGTGCTCTGCTCCCGGGCACCGCCGAACTGCAGGTCCTGGTCGGCCATCAGCATCAGGCGGCCGCCGGGCACCTTGGGCATCTCCTTGCGCAACCGCTCGATCACCTGCTGCGCGTTGATCTTGCGCTCCTCGATGGGCTTGAGGCGAACCAGAATGGTCGCGTTGTTGCTGCCGTTGTTGCCACCGATGAACCCTGCCACGCTGTCGACCGCCGGGTCGGCGAGCAACGCGCGACGATAGGTTTCCATCTTCGGCTGCATGACCGAGAACGACAGACCGTCGTCGCCGCGCACGAAGCCGATCAACTGACCGGTGTCCTGCTGCGGCATGAAGGTCTTGGGCACCACCACGTACAGGGCCACGTTGCCGATGATGGTCAGCAGCAGGCTGAGCAGGGTCAGCCTGCGGTGACGCAGAACCCAGCCCAGGCTGCGGTCGTAGGCAGCGACCATGCGCTGGTTGACGCGGTGACTGAAACGCTGCAGGCGGTTGTCCTTCTCGGGCTCATGCGGCGTCAGCCAGCGCGCGCAGAGCATCGGCGTCAGGGTCAGCGAGACAAACAGCGAAACGACGATGGCCACCGCGAGGGTGATCGAGAATTCGCGGAACAGGCTCTCGATGATGCCGCCGATGAACAGGATCGACAGGAACACCGCCACCAGCGAGACGTTCATCGACAGCAGGGTGAAACCGACTTCCTGGGTGCCCAGGTAGGCCGCGCGCAATGGCGGCACACCGTTATCGATGTGCCGGGAAATGTTCTCCAGCACCACGATGGCGTCGTCCACCACCAGCCCGGTTGCCAGGATCAGCGCCATCAACGACAGGTTGTTGAGGGAGAACCCCCACAGGTACATGATCGCGAACGTCCCCACCAGCGACACCGGCACGGCCAAGGTGGGAATCAGCGAGGCGCGAAAATTGCCGAGAAACAGGAACACCACCAGCACCACCAGGACCACGGCGATGAGCAATGTCATCTCGGCCTCGTGCAGGGTGGCGGTGATCACCGGCGAGCGATCCATGGCGATGTTCAGCTCGACACTGGCCGGCAACAACGCCTCCAGGGCCGGCAGCTGTTCCTTGATCTGGCTGACGGTCTGGATGATGTTGGCCCCGGCCTGGCGGTTGATCACCAGCAGCACAGCCGAATTGTCATTGTAGAACCCGCTGTTGTAGCGGTCCTCGACACCGTCGGTGACCTTGGCCACGTCGCTCAGGCGCAGCACCGACCCGTCCTGATAGCGGATGATCAGCGGCTTGTAGTCGTCGGCCTTGTCCAACTGGTCGTTGGCCTGCACCTGCCACTGGCGCTCGCCGTCCTCGACGAAGCCGATGGGGCGCCGCACGTTGGTCCCGTCGATGGTAGTGCGCACGTCATCGAGCGAGACGTTGTACTGGTTGAGCAACTGCGGCTCGAGCTCGATGCGCACCGCCGGCAGCGAGCTGCCGCCGATCTGCACCTCCCCCACTCCAGGCACCTGGGACAGGCTCTGGGACAGGATGGTCGACGCCAGGTCGTACAGCTGACCCTTAGCCAGCACGTCGGAGGTCAGCGACAGGACCATGACCGGTGCCTGGGAAGGGTTGATCTTCTTGTAGGTCGGCATGCTGCGCATGCCACTGGGCAGCAGATTGCGCGACGCGTTGATCGCCGCCTGCACTTCCCGCGCCGCGCCATTGATGTCGCGGTCCAGGTCGAACTGCAGAATGACCCGGGTCGAGCCCTGGCTGGAACGGCTGCTCATGGTGGTCACGCCCGGAATGGCGCCGAACGATCGCTCCAGCGGCGTGGCCACGGTCGAGGCCATGACCTCGGGGCTGGCGCCGGACAGGTTGGCCGACACCACGATCACCGGGAAATCCATGCTGGGCAGCGGCGAGACCGGCAACAGGCTGAAACTGACCCCGCCCAGCAGCATGATCGCCACGCTCATCAGGAAGGTCGCCACCGGGCGACGGATGAAAGGTCCGGAGAGGTTCATGATTCAGCCTGTTCCACGGCGGCTGGTCGTCGCCCCCAGCGTCGACCCAGGCGGTCGAAGTACAGGTAGATCACCGGCGTGGTGAACAGCGTCAACACCTGGCTCACCAACAGCCCGCCGACCATCACCAGGCCCAGCGGCTGGCGCAACTCGGCGCCCGAACCGCTGGCGAGCATCAGCGGGATCGCGCCGAACAGCGCGGCCATGGTGGTCATGAGGATCGGCCGGAAACGCAGGAGCGCCGCCTGGTAGATCGCGGTCTCGGGATCCAGCCCCTGATTGCGTTCGGCCTCCAGGGCGAAGTCGATCATCATGATCGCGTTCTTCTTGACGATACCGATCAACAGGATGATGCCGATGATGGCGATCATGCCCAGGTCGTTACCGCTGATCAGCAGCGCCAGCAAGGCGCCCACCGCCGCCGAGGGCAAGGTCGAGAGAATGGTGATCGGATGGATGTAGCTCTCGTAGAGCACGCCCAGCACGATGTACATGGTGACGATGGCCGCCAACACCAGCAGCAGGGTGCTCTGCAGCGACGCCTGGAAGGCTTCGGCCGCGCCCTGGAACTGAGTCTGCACGCCCAGCGGCATGCCGATGTCGCGCTGCACCTGCTCGATGACGTCGACCGCCTTGCCCAGCGCTACGCCATCGGCGAGGTTGAACGACATCATCACTGCCGGGAATTGACCGATGTGGGCGATGGCCAGCTGGGCCTGGCGCTGTTCGATGTGGGCCAGGCTCGACAGGCGCACCTGGGTGCCACTGGTGGCAGTGGTGTCGCTGTCGGCCGTCTGGTTGGTCGTGCCCGTGCCGTTGACGCTGGCCTTGACGTAGATCCGCTCCAGCGCCTGCGGCCCGAGGGTGCTGGCGTCGGTAGCCTGCAGCACCACTCGGTACTGGCTGGACTGGGTGTAGATGGTCGAAATCTGTCGCTGACCGAAGGCATCGTACAGCGCGTCGGTGATATCGGCGACATCCACCCCGACCCGCTTGGCCGCATCGCGGTCGATCACCAGGTACACCTGCAGGCCATTGTCCTGCAGGTCGCTGGCCACATCGGTGAGTTCGGGGCGCTGCTTCAGCGCGTCCACCAGACGGGCGCTCCAGGTGGCGAGCAGGTCGGCGTCCGGGGAGGACAGGCTGAACTGGTACTGAGTGCGGCTGACCCGATCCTCGATGGTCAGGTCCTGCACCGGCTGCATGAACAGGCGCACGCCGAGCAGCTTGTCGACCTCCGGCTGCAGGCGCGCGATCACCTGGCTGGCCGTGAGGTCGCGTTCGCTGTGGGGCTTGAGGTTGATCAGCAAGCGTCCACTGTTGAGCGTGGCATTGTCACCGTCCACGCCGATGTACGAAGACAGGCTGGAGACGGCCGGGTCCTGCAGGATGATCCTGGCCAGGTCCTGCTGTCGCTCGCCCATGGCCTTGAAGGAAATCGACTGCGGCGCCTCCGAGATGCCCTGGATGACGCCGGTGTCCTGCACGGGGAAGAAGCCCTTGGGCACCACCAGGTACAGGAGCACAGTCAGGCCCAGGGTGGCGACGGCAACCAGCAGCGTCAGCGGCTGGTGCCGCAGCACCCAACGCAGGCCGCCACCGTAACGAGCGATCAGCCAGTCGATCCAGGCGCCACTGGCCTTGTAGAAGCGGCTCTGCTCTTCTTCCTTGGGCTCGCGCTTGAGCAGGCGTGCGCACATCATCGGGGTCAGCGTCAGCGAGACTACAAGGGAAATGAGGATGGCCACGGCCAGGGTGATGGCGAATTCACGGAACAGGCGGCCAACCACGTCAGCCATGAACAGCAGCGGGATCAGCACCGCAATCAGCGAAAATGTCAGCGACAGCAGGGTGAAGCTGATCTGCCGCGCACCCTTGAGCGCAGCCTGCATCGGTGTCTCGCCTTCCTCGATGTGGCGCGAGATGTTTTCCAGCATCACGATGGCATCGTCGACCACGAAGCCCGTGGCCACGGTCAGGGCCATGAGGGTGAGGTTGTTGATCGAAAACCCGGCCAGGTACATCACGCCGAAGGTGCCTACCAGCGACAACGGCACAGCAATGGAAGGAATCAGGGTCGCGCTGAAGCGGCGCAGGAACAGGAACGTGACCATGACCACGAGGGCAATGGCGATCAGCAGCTCGTGCTGAACGTCGGTTACCGACGCGCGGATGGTCTGGGTGCGGTCGGTGAGCACCGTGACGTCCAGCCCGGCCGGCATGGTGTCGGTGATCGTGGGCAGCAGCGCCTTGATCCGATCGACCACGTCGATGACGTTGGCGCCCGGTTGACGCTGGATGTTGAGCAACACCGCCTGATTCTGGTTGGCCCAGGCAGCCAGCCGTTCGTTCTCGGCGCCGTCGACGATCTGCGCAACGTCACGCAGCCGCAGCGGGCCGCCGTTGTTGTACGCCAGGATCAGGTTGGCGTATTCCTCGGGCGAACGCAGTTGGTCGTTGGCGTCGAGCATCGACACCCGTGTGGGGCCATCGAAATTGCCCTTGGGCTGGTTGACGTTGGACGCGCCGATCAGGGTGCGCACGTCGGACAGGTTCAAGCCATTGGCCGCCAGCGCTTCGGGGTTGACCTTGATCCGGACCGCCTGACGCTGACCACCGGCGATGCTGACCATGCCCACGCCGCTGATCTGCGCGATCTTCTGCGCCATGCGGGTGTCGACCAGGTCGTTGAGCTTGGGCAGCGGCATGGTCTTGGAACTGATGGCGATGGTCAGCACCGGGGTGTCGGCCGGGTTGACCTTGTTGTACACCGGCGGGGCCGGCAAGTCCGAGGGCAGGAGGTTGCTGGCGGCGTTGATCGCCGCCTGCACCTGCTGCTCGGCGACGTCCATGTTGATCTCGAGGCTGAAGCGCAAGGTCAGCACCGACGCGCCGCCCGAGCTGGTCGAGGCCATCTGGGTCAGGCCGGGCATCTGCCCGAACTGGCGTTCAAGCGGCGCGGTGACCGCGCTGGTCATCACCTGCGGGCTGGCGCCGGGGTACAGCGTCATGACGCGAATCGGCGGGTAGTCGACCTGCGGCAGCGCCGACACCGGCAGCAATCGATAGGCGAGCACGCCCGCCAATACGATGGCGAGCATGGTCAAGGTCGTTGCGACAGGGCGCAGGATGAACAGCCGCGAGATATTCATGCCCCGGTCTTGCCCTTCTCGCCCGGCACACCGGCGCCATCCTGCCCCTGCAGATGCTGCCCCGGCGTGGTAGGAACCTTGGCGCTGTCATCGACCACTTCGACCCGGCTGCCATCGCGCAACCGATCGGTGCCTTCGAGCACGACCCGATCATCTTGGGCCAGACCTTGTTCGACCACAGTATTGGTGCCGTCGGTGGGGCCTACCTTGAGCTGACGGATCTTGACCTTGTCGTTGCCATCCATGGCGTAGACGAAGGTGCCGTCGACGCCGTACTGCACGGCCGCCGAGGGCACCAGCACCACCCCTTTGAGGGTATCCGAGAGCAGACGCACGTTGACGAACTGGTTGGGGAACAGGGCCTCGTCCTGGTTATCGAAGCGAGCCTTGAACTTCAGGGTACCGGTGGTGGTGTCGATCTGGTTGTCCAGGCTGCCCAGCACGCCGGTGGCCTGCTTGCGCGTATCGCCCCGGTCCCAGGCTTCCACGGTCAGCTTGGCGCCGCTGCGGTAACGCGCCAGCACTGGTGTGAGTTCGCTTTCAGGCAGGGTGAAAGCCACGGTGATCGGTTGTACCTGGGTGATCACCACCAGCGCGCTGGTGTCGTTGGCAGCTACCAGGTTGCCGATGTCGAGTTGGCGCAGTCCCAGCCGACCGGCGATGGGTGCGCGAATGCGGGTGAAGTCCAGGTTGAGTTTGGCGTCGTTGACCGCCGCCTGGTTGGTCTGGATGGTGCCCTGGTACTGCCCCACCAGCGCCTGCTGGGTATCCAGGGTCTGGCGAGCGATACTGTCTTCGGCGAACAAGCCTTTGTAACGCTGCAGGTCGATCTGCGCGTTTTTGAGTTGTGCCTGGTTCTGCGCCAGCGTTCCCTGGGCTTGCTGCAAGGCGATTTCATAGCTGCGCGGGTCGATTTCCGCCAGCAGGTCGCCGGCCTTGACCCGCTGCCCCTCCTGGAAGTTGACCTTGACCAGCTCCCCGGCCACACGGCTGCGCACATTGACAGTATTGATCGCGGTCACCGTGCCCAGCGCCTTGTAGTACACCGGGAAGTCACCGGTGACCACATCGGCTACCCGCACCGGGGTGGGCTCGGCCGAACCGCCGAAACCGGGGCGCGCGGAACCTGCGTTGCGCCCCGCACTGGCGGGCGCGGCGGCGCCCTTCTCCGGGCTTTTCTTGGCCGGCCCGAACCACCCGCACAACGCGGCGACAACCAGCAACATCAACAGGCCGAACAGCCAGCGACGCGATTTACGGGGACCTGGGGACTGCATTGAATGATCGACCATTGTGCGGGAGGACTTCTACTTTGAGGAGGCTGAACGATAAGGAGTCGGCGGGCATAAGCAAAGCGCCTTTACGGGCAATTTACCTTGGCCGGAAATGCAGCGAGGGTTACAGGCGATCAACCTGTAGCAGCGGCGCGAGCCGCGTCACAGGCTACGCGGAGCATCTGACCCCACGCGGTGCCACCGGACGCGGCTTGCGCCGCTGCTACAACGACATCGCACCCTGTAGCAGCGGCGCGAGCCGCGTCACGGCCCACGCGGCGCCACAGGACGCGGCTTGCGCCGCTGCTACAGCAACATCGCACCCCTGTAGCAGCGGCGCGAGCCGCGACACGGGCTACGCGGAGCATCTGACCTTACGCGGTGCCATCGGACGCGGCTTGCGCCGCTGCTACAGCAACATCGCACCCCTGTAGCAGCGGCGCGAGCCGCGACACGAGCTACGCGGAGCATCTGACCTTACGCGGTGCCATCGGACGCGGCTTGCGCCGCTGCTACAGGGAATACGTTACTTCAAGACAGCGAGGGCCGCCGCGTAGTCAGGTTCCTGGCCGATTTCCGGAACCAGTTCGCTGTGCAGCACCTTGTCGTTCTCGTCGAGGACAACGACGGCGCGGGCGGTGAGGCCCTTGAGCGCGCCTTCGGCGATGTCGACGCCGTAGGCGCGGTGGAAGTCATGGGCGCGGAAGGTCGACAGGTTCTGCACGTTCTCAAGGCCTTCGGCACCGCAGAAACGGGCCTGGGCGAACGGCAGGTCAGCCGAGATGCACAGGATTGCAGTATTGGCCACGTCGTTGGCCTGGGCGTTGAACTTGCGCACGGAAGTGGCGCAGGTCGGCGTATCGATGCTTGGGAAAATGTTCAGTACCTTGCGCTTGCCGGCCAGGCTTTGCAGCGAAACGTCGGCCAGACCGCCACCCACCAGAGTGAACGCCGGACCTTGGGCGCCGACCTGTGGAAGGTCACCGTCGACTTTGATCGCGTTGCCTTTGTGCGTCACTTGAGCCATGAACCTTATCCTTTTTCGAGAATGAGAAAGGGCAAAGTTAAGCATGAAAACGAGTGCCTGGCCTACGCGAAAAGTGAAAATAAACGTTCCGTACTGAGATGCACTCTGGCTGGCCGTAGAAATGCATCAACCGGCTCTGGCGTGGGACTCTGCCGTTGTTGGCCGGGGCCGCGCTCGCAGTTCGAAAACCAGCCTTGCGCGCTCGCGGGCATTGGTGACGCGGTCAAGAGGAATGTCCGCCCTAACCATCTCGACTTCATCGGTCTGGGGATTCATCAACTTCACGCACACTGACTGATCGCCAGTAACTGTACACACGCATTTCTGCGGCAGGAACGCCAGTTCGACGAGCCTGCGCAGTTCCAGCGCGCTGAGTCCGGGGGGCAGCATGGTCAATCTCCTTTGGAGCCGGTGATTGGCGTCCCACCCGTGACGCATTCGGTCCCGGGACTGCAGAACGTTTCGTGTTTATCAAGGTATATACCTGCTTTCACGCAGGCGCAACGGGAGTTTTCGGCCTACCCCATGATTCCGATAAGCTGCTGAAACATAAGGATATAAAATAGTTGTACAGATCATTCGAAGAAGCGTTTCAGCACTTCAAGACCTGTACACCCTTCGACGACAGCGCAGCCCTGATCAGTCGCGAGACTTGGGAATCAGCCCCTGCAACTGCTGAGCGAAGAAATGCGCATCCAGCTGACTGGATTCCGCTTCCTTGGTACCGCGATCCTTGCGCCAGAACCAGGCGCCATCGGCCGAGTCCTTGACGATGGAGATGCTGCCGTGCCGATCCGAGGTCAGGCCTGCCACGGCAATGACCATCGCCCCGCCCTGCCCCATGACCTGCGGCACCAGCTCGACCCGACGCTGCGCCAGAATGATCGCCAGGGACTCGCTGATGAAGGGCGAATGATCGCTGGGGTAGGTGCTGCTGGTGGCCACCCAGGGCGTGCGCTCGATCACTAGCAGCTGCCGCTCGGTGAGTGGCGCCAGCCAGGTTTCGATCTGAGCGAACAGGGCCTGGATACTGTCCCGCCAGTGCTGGCATTGATCCTTGAACGCCTGTTGCTGGCGTTGCTGGGTTGCGGCATGTTGCTGGAGCATGTCAGCCAGTTGCTGTACTTCGTCCATCGCTACCACCTCGGTGCGCGCCCGCCCTGGGCTGGCCGCAAATCGGCCGCCGCAGGTCGGGCATCGGTGGTCAGTGTAACAGGCTTGGTCAGACGCTCAGCGAATAGACCAGGGCCGAAATGGCCACCAGGCCGACCAACGTCACGAACACGTTGGACATGTGCCCAGCGTACTTGCGCATGGCCGGCACGCGACGGATCGCGTACATCGGCATGAGAAACAGCAAGGCGGCAATGACCGGGCCGCCGAAGCTCTCGATCATGCGCACGATGTTCGGGTTGAGCGTGGCGACCAGCCAGCACACCAGCAACATGAACAGCGCGGTGAAACGATCCAGGGCCTTGGCATTGGGTCGACGACCGGATTTCAGCACCAGGCCCTTGATGCCCTCGCTGGCGCCGATGTAGTGGCCCAGGAACGACTTGGCGATCGCCACGATCGCGATCAATGGCGCGGCGAAGGCGATCACCGGGTTCCTGAAGTGATTGGCCAGGTAGGACAGGATCGACAGGTTCTGCGCCTTGGCCTCGGCCAACTGCGCAGGCGACAGGGTCAGCACGCAGCTGAACACAAAGAACAGCACCAGCACCACCATCAAGCCATGGGCGCGGGCCAGGATCTGGCTGCTGCGTTGGTCGGCGTACTCCCCGTAGCGGCGTTTCTGGTCCACCGCGAAGGCCGAGATGATCGGCGAGTGGTTGAACGAGAACACCATGACTGGAATCGCCAGCCACAGGGTATGAATGAACGCCCCCGGCGCGGGCATCTTGCCTGCGGTGGCAAGGATGCCGCCGTTCCAATGGGGGATCAGGTACAAGGCCAGCAGCAACAGTGCAACGATGAACGGATAGACCATCAGGCTCATCGCCTTGACGATGAATTGCTCGCCACAACGCACCACGATCAACAGGCCCAGGATCAATACCAGCGCCAACACCGCCCGCGGCGGGGTCTGCATGCCCAGCTGGTGCTCCATGAAGCTGCCGACGGTATTGGTCAGGCCGACGCTGTAGATCAGCAGGATCGGAAAGATGGCGAAGAAATAGAGCAGCGTGATCAACGCCCCGGCCTTGATGCCGAAATGCTCTTCCACGACATCGGTGATGTCGGTCCCCGCACGTCCGGACAGCACGAAGCGAGTCAGGCCCTGGTGCGCATAGTAGGTCATCGGAAAGGCGAGCACTGCGAGAATCATCAGTGGCCAGAAGCCGCCGAGGCCGGCGTTGATCGGCAGAAACAGCGTGCCGGCGCCGATCGCGGTGCCGAACAGGCCCAGCATCCATGTGGTGTCGTGGCGGTTCCAGGGCGTCAGCGCGGCGGGCGCCTGCGCGTATCGGGGGTCAAGGCTGTTGGCTTGCTCGTTCATCCGTTCGAATCTCCGCTTGCCGGTGTTCAATCGATGGCCGGAAGCGGAAAAACGTGCAGCTGGCAGCGCTCCGACCTTGAAAAGGGGCGTGATTGTCCAAGATTGTGCAAGGAAAGCAAAGGGTTACTCGAGCAACGGTGCGCCAAAGCCATTGCGACCCCTCGCCCAGGCGACGGATTGCAACCCAAGCGCGCGCAATGGCGTGCAGACCGCTTGACGAAACAACCTTTCAAGAACAACATTACAAGTGGAACGCCGTTACAATAATAAAATCCTGGAGCAATCCCATGAGCGATACCTTGCAACCCGACCCGAATTCCAAGCGCCAGTCGAGGAAAGCCGCCGCCAGCGGGTGGATAGGATCGGCGCTGGAGTACTACGACTTTTTCATCTACGCCACTGCTGCGGCGCTGCTTTTCCCGCAACTGTTCTTTCCGACAGACAACCCCACTGTCGGCATCATCGTCTCGCTGGCCAGCTTCGGTGTCGGCTACGTCGCCCGACCGATCGGTGCCGTGGTGCTGGGACATCTGGGCGACCGACATGGACGCAAGACCGTGCTGGTCTACTGCATGTTCCTGATGGGTTTCTCCACGCTGAGCATCGGGCTGCTTCCCACCTACCAGCAGATCGGTGTATGGGCGCCGGCGATATTGATCTTCCTGCGCCTGGTGCAAGGCTTCGCCGTCGCAGGCGAAGTGTCCTGCGCCAGTTCCATGACCCTGGAGCATGCACCCGACGGGCGTCGCGGATACTTCGCCAGCTTCACGCTGCAAGGCGTACAGGCCGGGCAACTCCTGGCCGCTGCAGTGTTCCTCCCGCTCGCCCAATTCATGCCTGCCGATCAGTTCGCTGCCTGGGGCTGGCGGATTCCGTTCCTGCTGAGCGCCGTGGTACTGGTGGCCGGTTGGATCATCCGCCGTGAAGTTCATGAAGCCCCGGTGTTCACCGAAGCGAAGACTCACGCCAAACCCGAGAAATTGCCTGTGGTCGAAGTGATCACGCAAAGCTGGCGAGATGTGCTGCGGGTGATCTGCATGGCGCTCTCCGCGGTGCTTGCCATCGTCGCCTCGGTCTTCGGCGCAACCTATGCAGTCCAGCCTGCCTACGGTATTGGCTTCCCATCCGGCGTATTCATGTGGATCCCGGTTCTGGGGAATTTGTGTGCAGTCGTTCTCATCCCCTTCGTTGGAAAGCTGTCTGACAGGATCGGCCGTCGACCTCCGGTCATCGTGGGTGTCCTGTGCGGCGGGCTGCTGTCATTCGCCTATCTCTACGCGATCAGCATTCACAACCTGTGGCTGTCGCTGATTCTGTCGCTGCTCATGTGGGGCGTGGCTTACCAAGGGTTCAACGGTGTGTTTCCAAGCTTGTTCCCCGAACTGTTCCGTACCCGGGTTCGTGTCACGGGTATGGCAATCGGTCAGAACATCGGCGTGGCCTGCACGGCGTTCCTCCCTGCCCTGTTCGTCACCATTGCGCCTCCCGGAACCGAAAACATCCCCCTGAAAATCGGCGCATTGACGTTCGGCATCTGCGCCATCTCTGCAATCGCCGCGTTCACTACCCGTGAAACCTACCGCGTACGCCTCAAGGACCTGGGCGACCCCAATGCCGTCCCGATGTCGAAGGAGGAATATGAACGGGTGCAGGAACTGTCCAGCCGCAAGCCGGCAATGAACGTACCGCAATCGGTGTCGGTAACACGTTCCTGACGAGCAGCAGGCGGACTGTAGACGTACTGTTAAGTGCTCTGCGCAGCGCCACACGCACCTGGACGATGCAGACAGAAGGTGACGACACCCTCTGCTTGCGCCGGACGGCCCTGTGGCAACCGCCGGGCCTGACACGCCACCACCATCAATAAGGAATGAATGTGTGAACGTTGTTCTTCTGGAAGTAAGCCATTGGCACACGCCGCTGTATCTGGATGCTTTGGAGCGGCTGGCCGATGTCACCGTCACGGCGGTATCCGACGCTACCGGGACACGTGGTCCCGCCCTGGCCCAGCGCTTCGGTGCAAGGCTCTATGGTGATTGGCAGACGCTGTTGCAGGACCAGCCAGTTGACTTCGCCTTCGGTCCACACGATGAACTCCATGGCATGGGCAAAACGCTGATCGAACGGCACATCCCGTTCGCCATGGAAAAGCCTTGCGGGCTCACTCGGCAAGAAGTGCTGGAGTTGCAACGACTGGCCGACGCGGCTGATCTGTTCGTGGCCGTACCCCTGATCTGGCGGCACAGCGAACTATTGAGCCAGCTCAAAAGTGCGGCGCTGCACACCGGCGCCAAATGGAGGACCCAGTCATTTCGATTCAATGCCGGCCCACCCGATCGCTACCTGACCAACAGCTGTGCCTGGATGCTCGACCCACGACGCTCGGGAGGCGGCTGCACGATCAATCTGGCCGTTCACTTCGTTGATCTGATCGAGCAGATTTGCGCCGAACGCATACGCAGCGTTTCTGCGGTGATGTATCGTGACCCGCAACTGGCGGCCGTGGAAATTGGCTCCATGATGACCTTGGTAACCGAGAGCGGTTGCATCTGCACCATCGAAACGGGATACAACTATCCGGCCAACACCCCGGAACAGCGTGAGTATTCATTTTCATTGTCGAGCGATCGGTTCTACGCCCGTTCGACCGCAGAAGGCATGCGTATGGTCGATGCGACCGGCCAAGCCAGCGATCTGCAGATGAGCCTGAACTCGGACGTGTATTACGACAACTTCGTGACCGATGTTCTTGCTGCTGATCGTGACACTGCCTATAAAGGTGCAAGACTTGCGACAATGCATACGGTCCTGAGTATCATCGAGGCTGCTTATGAATCGGATCGCCTGGGTGGCCTTCCCGTTCGGCTCTAGCATCGTGAAGCAAAGTTGCCTGGCGTCGGCCGGCAGCGTAGAGGATTGGAAACTTGTCGCATATTGGACGTTACTTCAACACCCTGGAACTGCTGCTTGCTCATCCGGGTGGTCTTTCTCTGTCGGAGATCAGCGAGCAGACCCAAGTTGCGATGGCAACGGCGCACCGCATATTGAGCGCGCTTCGAGAAAGGGGATATGTTTGCCAGGACGAACAAGATCACTACCGCTTGACGCTGAAGATTCCCAGCATGGGCATGAGTTTCATCAATGAAACGGGATTTGCCAGAATCATGCAGCCATTGCTGGACGACCTGGCCGTTGAAACCGGCGAGCACGTTCGGCTGGCGGAGGTAGCGGAAGATCATCTGACCTGGGTACTTCAGGCCACCAAGAATACTCGGGGCCTGCAATACCGGCGGGCCTTGGATGAAAAGATCATCCCGCACACGACCGCGGCAGGAAAAGTGTGGCTGTCGACCATGCGCGACGAGCGCGCCATGCGGATCCTGTCAGCCTGGGACATAGAAAACACCCGAGACTACGCAGGCCCCAACGCGCGTGTTTCGATTCGCGACATTTTCGATGACATAGCATTGATTCGCAGCGAGGGACATGCGGTCGTGCGCGAGGAAGGCGAAGTCGGCGTGTGCGTAGTGGCAGTGGCGGTCTTCGACGCCTCGCGCCCAGCCAACACCGCGCCTGTGGGGACTCTGAGCATTGCCGGCCCCATAGCACGCATGCGCGAAGAAACGCTTGATGCACACCTGGCAAGCCTCAAGCGTTCAGCCATCAAGCTGGGCGAACACTGGGCGCTCTGGAATTCGGTGAGCGAAGAATGATTCGTTGCCCCCATCGCGCGCATGCATGCGCTGCGATATGCCAAGTAACGTCCCAAGTGCCTGGTCCCTTCTGATCCCTACGCCTGCAACGGATCGCATTGCAGGCCCTGAGGGCCTGCAAACCCGTAGGCTGCCTATGGAATTTTCCATCCCTTGGCGCGCAGGTCCGCCACACCCTTGTTCAGTTCATGCAACGCGTTTTCCTCGCGGATAATTTCAAGCACGCAGTTTTCGATACCGCAGGTGGCTTGAACGGCCTCACCCAGCCCTACGAAGTCGACTACACCGGTCCCAACCGGATCATGCCCCCAGACATCCATACCGGTGTCGGACACATGCACAAACTCGATAGCAGCGTGGTACGCCAACAAGCTCGCGACCGGATCTTCAGCGATGTACGCGGCGTTGGCGATGTCGTAGACAACCCTGACCGTGTCATCGTTGAGGGTTTCGACCACTTCTGCCAGTTGCGGCATCGTGGGGGTGAAGCAGTACGGCGTGTTCTCGAGAAGCAGCCGGACACCGGCCTGCTTCGCCATCGGTGTCAGCACCGCAAGGCTTTCGTACATCCAGTCGTAGGTCTTTTCCAGTGGCGGAGAAATCATCGGTCGACGAGTACCAGGTGATATCACTACTTCTTGCGTGCCCCAGGCGGCTGCCAGATCGATCACTGCCTTGATGTGGTCGATACTTTTCCGACGCATGTTCGCGGCGGGGCTGGCCAGATTGATGTCATAGCCGCCAGCGTTGAGGGACCTGACCTTGGCACCGTAACCCAGCAGCCGCACGTAGGCTTCGGACTGCTGGGCAGTCGAGAGTTCCACGGGCCAGCAATGGGGCGAACTGACAGGCACTTCGAACACGCGATGCCCGTGCTCGGAAAGTTCGGCAATGGCATCGATGGCCGTGGACGCCCATAGGTAGGAAAACGTGCTGATGATCATGCTGAAATTCCCTTCTTGTTATTGTTTCGACAAATGGAGAACGCCGCGGACTGTGGGTCCGGTTATTCGCCAAGGCCATACAACGCCTCGGTCTTACTTGGCCGTTAGATCGCCGCAGTAGCCGCCCGGGCAGGATAAAAAAACACCAAAAAAACATAATGGAATCGAGTTACGTTGTCAATTCGATTGCAAAGCACAAGCTGTTTTCGTATGTTGGCATTGTTTCGAATGTCCCGGTTCAAACAACGACATCCAATAAATCCAACAAGAAGGACTGCATCAATGAGAGCTCTGGTCAGTGGTGGTAGCAGTGGTATCGGCGCGTCGGCCTGCATAAGAATCGCGGAGGCAGCTCTGGCTCGGGGAGTCCAGCCTAGAATTGCGGTCTGTGGACATGCCCCGAATGACACACAGAAAGAAGTCGTCAGGTCCATCGAGGCTATGGGAGGAGTCGCCATTTCATTGTGCGGCGATCTCGGCAAGGATGAAGTACCGAGTCAACTGGTGGCGACAGCGGTCGCGGAGTTCGGCGGGCTTGACGCCCTGGTGGCCAATGCCGGCATCGCCAGTCCTGGCAAGATTTGCGACCTGACGCTTGCAGATTGGGACGATATGTTTTCGGTCAATCTACGCGGCGCCTGGCTCCTCGCCAAAGCCAGTTACCCGCATTTGCGCGAGAGCGGTGGTGCGGCCTGTTTTACCTCTTCAATGTCTGGTCAGATTCCACATGCCGGCTCGGGCGCCTACAGCCCTACCAAAGCGGCATTGACGATGCTTGCCCAGACACTGGCACTGGAGTGGGCACCCGAAGGTATCCGCGTCAACGTGGTCTCCCCGGGCATGACACACACGCCGATGTCCGAAAAGATCTACGCTGACCCACAACTCAAGAAAGCCCGAGAGGCAATCATTCCGTTGGCCAGGATTGGGCAACCGGTCGATATCGCAAATGTGATCGAGTTCCTGATCAGTCCGTTGTCGGGATACGTGACGGGACAGGATATCTGCGTCGACGGTGGCTTCTCAAAATCCATTCTCAACCACATACCCGGCCGGCCCGGCTCGAAATCCTGATCACTGGAAAGGCCAAGCGTCGTCAGCGCTGAACCGGAGCATGGTCCAGGGCAATCCAGTCCGCGGTATCCAGCGCGGACATGGGCCTGGCGAAGTAGTAGCCCTGCACATAGCGGCAGCCCAATGCGACCAGCGCCTGGACCTCCTCTCGGGTCTCCACGCCCTCGAAGATGCAATCCAGGTCCATGTCCTGGGTCAACGCGAGCAGGGATTTGACGATTTTGTAACTGGCCGGTTTCTCGTGCAGGCGGGCGACGAAACTGCGATCGACCTTGAGTTTGGTCAATGCCAGCGCATGCAGGTGACTGAGGCTGGAATAGCCGGTGCCGAAATCGTCCAGGGAAATGCCGCACCCCAACGAGCGCAGGGTGGCGATCGCTTCCTGGACCAGATCCAGATCCTTGAGGGTCGCCGTCTCTGTGATCTCCAGGTCGACCCGACTCGGATCGAACAGCCCACTGGTGAGCAGCTGGACGATGGCCTGGACCGCGTCGGGCGAACCGCAGTCATGGGCCGACAGGTTGAAGGAAAGACGAATCGGCGCCGGCCAGGCGGCGGCACCCCGCAAGGCCTTGGCCAGCAGCGGCAGGGTCAGGCGATTGATCATGCCGCTGCGCTCGGCGACCGGAATGAACTGGCCGGGCGGCACCGGCCCCAGCTCTACGCTCTGCCAGCGCGCCAAGGCCTCGAAGGCGACGGTGGCACTGGTCTGCAGGTCGACGATGGGCTGGAAGGCGACATGGAATTCACGCTCCAGATCCGCACGTCGCAACGCCTGTTCGGTGATGATCGCGCTTTGCAGCTGCTTGCGGTGCGCAGCCGAGAACAGCGACATATGGCCGACGAAATGGTGCTTGCTCTGGTACAGCGCGTAATCGGCGTACTCGAACAATTCATGGGCATTGCCGGCCAGATCGGGAAAGGTCGCCAGGCCCATGGATGCGCCCACCTGGATCGGCACATCGACCAGAAGGTACGGTTTGCTCAGCTCTACACAGATGCGTTCGGCGAACAGGGATATCTCCAGGTTGTCGCCACAGTCGGGCAGGATCAGCGCGAATTCGTCGCCTCCCAAGCGCGCGACCTGGACATTATCGGGCAGCAGCGCAGCCAGGCGTGTACCGACCTCGGCCAGCAGGCGGTCGCCGACACTGTGACCGTACAGGTCGTTGACCGGCTTGAAGCCATCGAGGTCGAGGATGCCCACGCCCAGGCGTTGCCCCTCCTCGCCCGCCTTGGCCAGGCAGGTGTCCAGGCAGTTGAAGAACCAGCGCCGATTGGGCAATCCGGTCAGGCTGTCCTTGTTGGCCAGTAAAAAGTTCTCGTCGCTCAGGGCTTCGCTGCGCGCCTGGGCGTTCACCAGTCCGGTGAAGTTGCGATAGTTGTTCTGCAGCACCACCAGCATGATGCCGGTGACCAGCAACACGTTGACGCTGGTGGCGATGAAGGTGGGGTTGTCGGTGGAGGCAAAGAATGCGACGAAGGCGACGTTGACCACCACCGCCGTCATCAGGGCCGCGGAGCGCAGGTGCATCAGGCAGAAAATGCAGCCGATCACCGTAATGGCCATGTAGAAGGCCACGTGCGCCTTGGCATAACTGTCGCCATAGGGAAAAAGCGCCAGGGCCCAGACCGTGAAACCGATGGCGACCACGCAGCAGATACGGTTGGTGCGCGCCAGTGCCTGGGCGACCTCGACGTCGTCGGGTTGCTGCTGCCAGCCTCGACGCCAGGCCACCACCCGCACCAGGCTGATGAGGGTCAACACCAGAGGGATGTGCACGGTCATCCACACCGGCGAACTGGCCATGTGGGTAAAGGCCAGTGCCCAGCTGTTGATCAGCAGGATGAAGTACATCAGAGGAATCTGCCTGGCCAGGGCCTTGTACTGGGCCGCGAGCAGACGCGAGTTGCCTTGAGGTACGCTGCACAGCCGTTTGATCAGAACGAACAGGCCGGTGCAGGAAAAGCGTCTGGTCGTAGACATCATGTCCGAATGTATGGCTGTAATCAGAGGGTGTCGGCCGAACTCAGCTTTACTGTAGCCAACCGGACGCGATCGAGGCGGTTTATTTGTGTGGTCCGACAGGCTGGGCGCTGGCGGCGTCGGCTTTACCGCCGAGGTACCAGCCCACCACGCCCCACAGCGCGGCGCAGGCGGCGCCCACCAGCGCGATCAGCACCACGCCCTGACCGAGCAGGTCGAGCAGGCTCTTGACCCAGCCGCTGAAGGCGTCACCACCGCGGTAAACCAAGGTGTCGATGAAGTTCTTCGCCTTGTACTTGGTTTCTGCGTCCAGCGGCGCAAACAGCATCTCGCGCCCAGGTCGCACGAACGCGTATTCACCGATGCGCCGGGCGATCATCAGCCCCGCCAGCATGGCGAAGCTCGGCGCCAGCGCCAGGCCGATGAACCCCAGGCACACCAGCGCCGGCACCAAGGCCAGCAAGGTCCTAACCCCCAGTCGCTGCGCCAGCCGGCCGGTGATGAACAGCTGCGCGGTGAGTGCGCCGGCCTGAACGACGAAATCGATGATGCCGAATACCCGGACCTGTTCCTCGCGACTGGGGAACAACTCGGCCACCAGGCGCGCCTGTTCGAAATAGAGGAAGGTGCTGACCGTGGCCAACAACACCACGAAGGCGCAGACGCCCAGCAGATAGCGCGATTGCAGCACACGGGTCAGTCCGCTGAACGGATTGCCAGCCACCGGCCGGTGCGGGTTTTCGGCCCGAGCGGCGCCGGGCCGCCCTGCCCCGTGCACGGCGCGCCAGCTCATCAACAGGTGCTTGAGGGCGATGGCGATTGCAAGCAACAGCGCGGCCAGTACCGATAGCCCGCTGGGCCCCATGACACCCACCAGCAAGGCGCTCAGGGCCGGGCCTACGAGACCGCCGACGCTCGCGCCCGCGGCAATGAACGCGAACAGGCGCTTGGCCTGTGCGCCATCGAAGACGTCGGCCATCAGGCTCCAGGCCACCGAGATGACGAACAGGTTGTAGACCGAGATCCACACATAGAACACCCGCGCCAGCCAGATGCCCTGTTCGGCAGCGCCGAACGCAACGGCGAAGAGCATCAGATTGCCGCAGAAAAAGCCGTAGACCCAATCGATATAGTGAAGCCTGGCCACCCTGGAGTTGAGCCAGCCAAACAGCGGCACGGCCACCAACATGGCGATGAAGGTGGCTGTGAACAGCCATTGCAGGTTTTCCACACCGCCCTGAATGCCCATCGACTCGCGGATCGGTCGCAGCATGAAATAGCCGCAGAACAGGCAGAAGAACAACGCGAACCCGGCCAACGCGGCCTGCCCCTCCCCAGGACGGGCATTGATCACCTGCGTGAAGCGCGCAGCGACGGGGGTCATGGAAGACGCAACTCAGGCAAACTCGGCGGCAATGCGCTTGAGTTGCTCGGCATTGGGCAAATGACCCTGGCCGGCGAGCAGGTTGTCGAGCACATAACGGGGTTGCGACGTGGCGGGAATGACGGCGGTCACCGCAGGATTGGCCAGGACGAACTTGAGCATCAACTGCGCCCAGGAACTGGCATCCAGCTCGGCGCTGGCCCATTCAGGTACCGCACGACCCTTGACCTTGGCGAACAGGCGGCCGGCTTCGAACGTCCGATTGATCAGGGTGGCGATACCCTTGTCGGCGCAATACGGCAGCAGCTTGCGCTCGGCGTTGCGCGCGCCGATCGAGTAGTTGATCTGCACGAAGTCGACGGGCTCTTGTTTGAGCACGGCCAGCAGCTCATCGTGGGCCGACTCCACGTAGTGCGTCACGCCAATGTAGCGGATGCGGCCCTGGGCCTTGAGTTCGCGCAGCAGCGCCAACTGCGTGCGGGTGTCCTGCAGGTTGTGGACCTGAATTAGATCGATCGTGTCGGTACGCAGCGCCTTGAAGCTGGCCTCGATCTGACGCATGCCGGCCTCACGACCAGTGGACGAGACCTTGGTCGCCAGAAACACCTTGTCGCGTGCGGCGGCTTGAGCCACCAGCTCGCCGCTGACCCGTTCCGCCCGGCCGTAGCTGGGCGCCGTATCGATGACCTTGGCGCCACCCGCTACGAACGCCGCCAGCACCTCGCGCAGAGGGGCCATGTCCGCCGACTCCGGGTCCGCGTTGAATGTCTGGGACGTACCCAGTCCGATCACGGGAAGCCACTCACCGGTCGCCGGTATCTTGCGTTGCAGCAGCGGCTGCGCCGCGAACGCCAGGCGCGACATCAGCGGGCCACAACTGGCCAGGGCGCCGAGCGCGGCGGTGTATTGAACGAACTGACGGCGGGTCGTCATGGCGCTGCTCCTTGAGATCTTTCACGCGGAATGTGGGGAGACTTCCTACAGAGGGGTGGAGCTCAGTATGGCGAAGTACGGATCACAAGGGGCGCAGATGTCTGCTGATGAAACATGAAGATAAAAATTAGCCACTCACCGCATTTCGCCTGGCATAAACAAAAAGCCCCCGGGCAATGAAATTGCGCCAGGGGCGTTGTGTGTCGAGTCGACCCGTTCAAGCGGCCGATACGGCGGGACTCAATGCATGAACAGCGCGATCAGGATGATGATCGGGATAGGCACACCGAGAAAGAACAAAAGAATCGAGCGCATGGTAGTACTCCTTGATCAGCGAATCGAAGTGGGTGTGTGGGTGCGGGTACGGTCGCGTTCATGCCAGACCACGGCATCGCGGCTGCGGCCACCGAAGGTTGCTGCGAAGCTGGCGAAGAACGCGCCGCAGAGCAAGGCAACGAAGGTCCACAGTGCAGTGGCAGCAGCGACTTTCTTAGCGGTGTCAGCGGCCTGGCGGGCAGCCAGCTCAGCGTCCTGCACCGATTTCAGCGCCTGACCATAGACCTGATCGACACGCTGCTCGGCCTGGGCTTGAGTCAGGTTGGTGCGCTGGCTGACCAGCTGTGCCAGGTAGGCACGGTCTTCGACGGCGAGCTGTCCATCGTTGCTCACGGTACGGGCAAAGATGCGGGTCACCACGGCGTGTGCCGCGTCATCGCTGACCGCGACGGGACGGTTGTCGCGAAACAGCATGTCGACGAAGTAACCATAAGGGTCACTCGCGCTATCGTTGTTGGAGCTCGCGGCTGCGACGGATGCCCCACCGGCGACGCTGGCAGTGGCCTGCACACCGCTGCCGATCGCACTGCCCACCGAACCCAACACCAGCATGGCGGTGACCAACGAAGCAACGGCCCAGGCCAGGAAGCCATGGGCGGTGTCGCGGAAGTACACTTCATCGCCATGCATATTTGCCCACTTGACCCGCAACCGGCCGGCCAGATAGCCGCCCATGCCCGATGCAGCGATTTGCGTGAAGGTCAGCCAAAGGACACTCGAGACACCGAGGGTCGTGGCGCTCACCCCTTTGTCAGCCCAGGGCGATACGGCCGAGAAACCCAGGCCGAAGCCTAGTACGACGAGAATCATGGAAAGTGCGGAGGCAGCAGCGGCGCCGGCGAAGATCGCGGCCCAGGAGACTCCCGAGTGATTGGAGCTGTCCGCGGAGGCGGATAGCGCGGCAGGAGGAAGGTGTTCGGCAGGGCTCATCATTGTTGTCGTGCTCCTAGCAGGTTGAACCTGTGTGATCGCTCACGTACGGTTTGCCAGGGATACCAGTGCACACACCATGCCAGCCGATTATTAATAGATACCTTTATAAATCAACTAGTTATGAGACAAAGCTAGAAGCAGGTTCAGGCAGAATGCCCGAACCGAAGCTGATCGACCGGGCTTTTTGCATTATTTTGAAACGTAAAAGAGATTGACTATTAGACTGCAAAGCTCACGGCGCAGTGGTGTTCTTCTGCTCCGCCGGATAGAACTCCCCTTCCATGTTCTGCTTTTCCAAGGACGCACGGAGCAAGGCTTCGGCTGCACCCACCTCGGCATCATCGTCAACGTTGGCGACTACCAGCCATAGACGCTGCAGATTCTGTTCGTGAGTCCCTTCACTGAGCATGTCGTGGCTGACGGTAGGTTGCCCGCGCCAGAAGCATTTGCTATCGACCTCGCTTTCCACGTCATAGGTGCACTTCGGCCCTGCCAGCCAGATTTCGCTGACGGTGCGCAGATTGGCTCGTTCGATGTCTTGTTGCTGAATTCGGAGTGTCATTGTGAAGACCTATTGCGAAGGAGCGGTAGGGCTTTGAACCCCGGGCGCATCGCCAAGTTCTACCGGGAGTGACACTATTATGTACAGGCTTGAACCCATCGGGAGATCGAACATGAAAGCGACGATTGCAGCGCTTGCACTGGGCCTTGGACTGGCTTCGGCCGAAGCCAGCGACGCCAATCCGCTGGTAGCCGAACGTTGGCAGAGCCGCCCTTTGATCGTGATCGTCCCCAACGCCCAGGACGCGACACTGGTGGAGCTGCGGGAAGCCTTGGGCAAGCCAGCCGCCCGTGAAGGGTTCGTCGAACGGGAGATGGTGCTCTACGAGATCGTCGCGGGTGCCGCCAGCCGCAATGGCCAGCCGCTGAGCGGTTCAGCCAGTGCAGCACTGTTGCAGGCTGTCGGGCATCGGGGTGATGCCGGGGCGCGGGTGATACTGGTGGGCAAGGACGGTGGGATCAAGGTCGACCGGCCAGGGCCGGTCGATCCCGAGTCGCTGTTCACTACCATCGATCGCATGCCGATACGCCAGGGGCGGTGAACCGAGCCTTAGATGCCTTCGCGGGCAATGTCCATGGCAAAGTAGGTGAAGATCAGATCCGCGCCCGCGCGCTTGATGGCGCCCAGGCTCTCGCGCACGATACGCTGCTCGTCCACTGCCCCGGCCTGGCCGGCGAACTTGATCATGGCGTATTCGCCGCTGACCTGATACGCCGCGAGAGGCAGGCGCGAGGCTTCGCGGATGTCGCGAATGATGTCCAGGTAGGCCCCGGCCGGTTTGACCATCAGCGCATCGGCGCCTTCCTGCTCGTCGAGCAACGACTCACGCACCGCTTCGCGGCGGTTCATCGGGTTCATCTGGTAAGTCTTGCGGTCACCCTTTAGCGCCGTACCACCGGCTTCGCGGAAGGGCCCGTAGAACGACGACGCGAACTTGGTCGAGTAGGCCATGATCGACGTATCGACGAAGCCGGCTTCGTCCAGCGCACCGCGAATTGCCTGCACCTGACCGTCCATGGCCGCTGATGGCGAGATGAAGTCGGCACCTGCCCGTGCGGCGACCACGGCCTGCTTGCCGAGATTGATCAAGGTGGCATCGTTGTCGACATGATCACCGTGCAGGACACCGCAGTGCCCGTGGGAGGTGTACTCGCAGAAACAGGTGTCGGCCATCACCACCATTTCCGGGACGGTGTCCTTGCAGATGCGCGCGATACGCGACACCAGGCCGTTTTCGTTCCAGGTGTCACTGCCGTCGGCGTCCAGATGGTGGGACACGCCAAAGGTCATCACCGACTTGATACCGGCACGCGCGTAGCGCTCGATCTCGCCGGCAAGCTTCGATTCGGGGATGCGCATGACTCCCGGCATGCTGCTGATAGGGACGAAGTCATCGATTTCTTCTTCGACGAAAATCGGCAGCACTAGGTCGCCTAGGTTGAATTCGGCTTCCTGGAACAGATCGCGGAAAGAAGCGTTGCGGCGCAGGCGGCGGGGCCTGGCGGAAGGAAACTGGCTGGGCATCATGGATTCCACTGGTAAGGGCATACGGCATCGAACGGTCAAGCTTAGGCCGGGACGCAGGCTTGGGGCAAACCGGATTTCGATAAAGCTGCGTTGCATGCCCGGTAACAATTTGCGTGGAACGGCTGGCGTGACAGCGCCGAGAACGCGCCGGTTGCTTGCAACGCAACTTACCCGGCCGCCGGAGGGTCAACCCTGACGACATCTTCACCGCGATTTCCTCGCGAACTCAATGTGGGATCGAATCGACATGCCTAATCAAGTTCCAACTTCAGCCCCCTCCGCCGCCAACGATCAACTGTGCATCAACACCCTGCGCACCCTGGCGATGGACGCGGTACAGAAAGCCAATTCCGGTCACCCCGGCACCCCGATGGCCTTGGCCCCGGTCGGCTACACCCTGTGGAGCCGCTTCCTGCGCTACCACCCCGAGCATCCCGACTGGCCCAACCGCGACCGCTTCGTGCTCTCCGCCGGCCATGCCTCCATGCTGCTCTATGGCCTGCTGCATCTGGCCGATGTCGAGGAAATCGACGCAGACGGCACCAAGACCGGCCAACCGGCCATCAGCCTCGACGATATCAAGCAATTTCGCCAGATGGACTCGAAAACCCCGGGGCACCCGGAATACCGTTACACCACGGGCGTCGAGACCACAACCGGTCCGCTCGGGCAAGGGTGCGCCAACAGCGTGGGCATGGCCATGGCTCAGCGCTGGCTCGGCTCGCGCTTCAACCGGGACGATCTGAAGCTGTTCGACTACAACGTCTACGTGATCTGCGGCGATGGCGACATGATGGAAGGCGTCAGCAGCGAAGCCGCGTCGATGGCCGGCCACCTGAAGCTATCGAACCTGTGCTGGATCTACGACAACAACACGATCAGCATCGAAGGACACACCGAGCTGGCCTTCAGCGAAGACGTGATGACTCGCTTCAAGGGCTACGGCTGGAACACGCTGCACGTGACCGATGCCAACAATACAGAGGCGCTGGCCAAGGCATTCGAGCAGTTCAGTCAGACGCACGATGCGCCGACCTTGATCATGGTCGACAGCGTCATTGGCTACGGCGCACCGAACAAACAGAACACGGCGGCCGCCCACGGTGAAGCCTTGGGCGACGATGAGATCAAGCTCGCCAAGAAAGCCTACGGTTGGGATGAGAACAGCAGTTTCTCGGTGCCGGAGCAGGCCGCTCACCATCTGCGCGACACGCTGCTGAACAATCATGGCGAACGCTATGAGCAATGGGAGCAGCAATTGCAGACCCTGAGCGAGCGGGAACCGGAGCTGGGCGAGCAACTGCGACGCATGCGGGCCGGCGAAATGCCAGAAGGCTGGGAAGCGGAACTGGAAGCCTTCGATACCGATGCCAAAGGCCTGGCGACGCGCGCTGCCGGGGGTAAGGTGCTGAATGCGTTTGCCAAGAAGATCCCCTGGTTGCTGGGGGGATCGGCCGACCTGTCGCCCTCGACCAAGACCAACCTGACCTTTGACGGAGCCGGCAGTTTCTCGGCCACGGAGCCCGGTGGTCGCAATCTGCACTTCGGCATCCGTGAGCACGCCATGGGCGCCATCGCTAACGGCTTGGCGCTGTGCTACATCCGACCCTACACCTCGACCTTCCTGGTATTCAGCGATTACATGAAACCGCCGATTCGCCTGGCGGCGATCATGGAGTTGCCGGTGGTGTTCGTGTTTACCCACGACTCGATCGGCGTGGGCGAGGATGGTCCGACCCACCAGCCTATCGAGCATCTGACCCAACTGCGGGCCACGCCGGGGCTGCTGACGTTGCGTCCGGGTGATGCCAACGAGACGACCCAGGCGTGGAAGATTGCCTTGGCACAGACCGATCGGCCTTCGTGCATCGTGCTGTCGCGCCAGCCCATGGCGACGTTGGATCGCGAGCGCTTCGCCAGTGCCGAAGGCGTGGCTCGTGGCGGCTATGTCCTGGCAGATAGCGACAACCCGCAGGTGATCCTGATTGCCACTGGCAGCGAGGTGGGCTTGGCGGTTGAAGCTTATGAACAGTTGCAGGCACAGGGCATTGCAGCGCGGGTCGTGAGCCTGCCGTGCTGGGAGTTGTTCGAGGAGCAGGACGCGGGTTATCGCGAGCAGGTGCTGCCAGCGGCAGTCACCGCCCGCGGGGCCATCGAACAGGCTGGGCCGCTGGGCTGGGATCGGTATGTCGGCGCGACGGGCGCGAAAGTGGTCATGAACAGCTTCGGCGCCTCCGCACCGATCGACAAGTTGCAGGCCAAGTTCGGGTTTACCGTGGACAACGTAGTGAAGTTAGCCAAGGAGCAGATCGGCTGATTGCGCGAATGTTGTAGGGGTACGCGGTGCGGCTGGACGCGGCTTGCGCCGCTGCTACAGGGTGCGCGGTGTGGCCGGATGAACGCGGTGTGGCCGGACGCGGCTTGCGCCGCTGCTACAAGGTTCGCGGTGTGGCCGGATGAACGCGGTGTGGCCGGACGCGGCTTGCGCCGCTGCTACAGGATGCGCGGTGTGTCCGGATGAACGCAGTGCTGCCGGACGCGGCTTGCGCCGCTGCTACAGGATGCGCGGTGTGTCCGGATGAACGCAGTGCTGCCGGACGCGGCTTGCGCCGCTGCTACAGGGGTACGCTGTGCTTGTAGCAGCGGCGCGAGCCGCGTCGGGGGTGGATGCGGTGTGTCTGGATGAACGCGGTGTGGCCGGACGCGGCTTGCGCCGCTGCTACAGGGGTACGCAATGCTTGTAGCAGCGGCGCGAGCCGCGTCGGCGGTGTACGGGGTGTGTCTGGATGAACACGGTGCCGTCAGACGCGTTACATACGAATACGGTTTGCGGTGGCGCATGCGATGGCTAAAATGGCGGCTTTCGCATGCGCCTTTCGCATGCACCCTGCCGTGAAGCCGATGACATGCCCTTCGACCTTCTTTCCAGCCTCAGCGTTACGCCGAGCGTTCTGCTCATTCTCGTGTTGGTGGCGTTCATCGCCGGTTTCATCGACGCCATCGCCGGCGGCGGTGGCCTGCTCACCACCCCTGCCCTGCTCACTGCGGGCCTGCCGCCTCATCTGGTGCTGGGCACCAACAAACTGAGCTCGACCTTCGGCTCGGCTACGGCCGGCTATACGTTCTATCGCCGCAAGCTGTTTCATCCCGGTCAGTGGAAGAACGCCCTGCTGGGCACCTTGCTGGGTGCCTTCCTGGGCGCGGGAGCCGCGCATTACATGCCCGCCGAATGGCTGAACAAGATGCTGCCGGTGATCGTCTTCGCCTGCGGCCTGTACCTGCTGTTCGGTGGCACACCCAAAGCCCCACTGGACAGCGACGCGCCGATCAAGCGCAAATGGCAAATGCCCCAAGGCCTGACCCTGGGCTTCTATGATGGTGTAGCAGGCCCGGGCACTGGAGCTTTCTGGACCGTCAGCACGCTGCTGCTCTACCCGCTCGATCTGGTTCGCGCCAGCGGCGTGGCGCGCAGCATGAACTTCGTCAGCAACATCGCGGCACTCACGGTGTTCATCGCCAGTGGCCAGGTCGACTGGCTGATCGGTTTGAGCATGGGCCTGGCGGTGATGGTCGGCGCCTTCTTCGGCGCACGCACCGCGATTGGCGGCGGGGCCAAATTTATTCGCCCGGTGTTCATCACCATCGTTCTGGGGCTGACCGTACGCCTAGCTTGGCAGCACTGGTTCGGGCAGGCCTGAGCGGCGCGCCACATAGAGGTCGATGAGGTGCCGGGCAATCGATCGCCCAGCCGGCAGGGCCGGCAACGCGTCGATGTGAAACCACTGCGCGTCCTCGATCTCGTCCAACTGCGGAACGATGTCGCCGGCTGCATATTCGGCGTGAAAGCCTAGCATCATGGAATGGGGAAAAGGCCAGCACTGGCTACCGATGTATTCAATGTTGCGAACGGTGACCTGCACTTCCTCCATCACCTCGCGGCGCAGGCAGTCCTCGGCCGATTCGCCCGGCTCGGCAAAGCCTGCCAAGGTGCTGTAGACACCTGGAACGAATCGCGGCGATCGCGCCAGCAGTATCTCATCGCCACGGGTGACCAGCACGATCATGCTCGGCGAGATTCGCGGGTAACTGCGCAGCTCGCAGCGTGCACAATGCATCGCTCGCTCACCCTGGACCTGCTGCATGGGCCCGCCGCAACTGCCACAGAACCGATGCTCACGTGCCCAGGTGCCAATCTGCGCGGCGTAGCCGAGCATGCGATAAACCTGAAAATCCCCTTCGAGCATGAACTGACGCAAGCCTTGCCAATGGCAGTCATCCGGCGTGTCCGGGCTGCGCAGTTCGAGCAGGTAGACCGGCTGGCCATCGAAATAGCCGATCCCGTGTTCGGCCAGGATTTCCAGGGGTTGCTGCTTCAGCCATTGGCGCTCGAACAGCACGCCTTGGGCAGCGCAGAGAAACCCCTGGCTGCTACGGGCGACCGCCAGGCCGCCGGGTAGCGCGGTATCGAGTACCGCCGTGGTCCAGCGTTCACTCATCGAATCCAATCCTCGTTTGCCACCGTCGCCCGATCATTCCACACACACGCCGGCTGTCGCGGCTGCGCGAGCCTGAGCCGGGTTCTGCGCGCGGTACAGGTTGAGCGCGGTGTTGATGATGCCCAGCTGGCTGAACGCTTGGGGAAAATTGCCCAGCATGCGCGCCGCCTTGGGGTCGTACTGCTCGGCCATCAGGCCGACGTCGTTGCACAGACCGGCCAGACGCTCGAACAGACGCTGGGCGTCAGCCATACGGCCTTGCAGCACATAGACATCGGCGAGCCAGAAAGAGCACACCAGAAAAGTGCCCTCGCCCGGGTCCAGGCCATCGACGCCATGGGCCGTGTCGTAACGCAGCAGCAGACCGTCGCGCATCAACGTGCTCTCGATGCGGGCCACGGTCGCCACCACACGTGGGTCGTCTGGCGGCAGGAACCCGGTCAAGGCGATCTGCAGCAGGCTGGCGTCGGTATGGGTCGAGCCATAGGCCTGGACGAAATGGCCGTGTTCGGTATCGATGCCCCGACTGCACACCTGAGCATGGATCCGGTCGGCGACGGCGCGATAGTGCTGGGCTTGCGCGCGGCCCTCTTCGGTCGGCTCGGCAAGGGTCGCTGCGCGGTCGAACGCCACCCAGGCCATGACCTTGGAATGGGTGAAATGCTGGGGTTCGCCGCGGATCTCCCAGATGCCTTCATCGGGCTGCTCCCAGATGCTTTCCAGGTACGGCAGGATCACGCGAAAGATCGCGGCACCGCGGGGATGACGGGGCAGACCGGCGCGAATGGCCTGGCTCATGGCGTCGGCGACTTCGCCGTACACATCCAGCTGGCGCTGGGTCGCCGCGCCGTTGCCGATGCGAACCGGCGCCGAACCCTCGTAGCCGGTCAGCCACGGCAAGGTCTGCTCGGGCAATCGGCGCTCACCGGCCAGGCCGTACATGATCTGCATCTGCTCGGGGTTACCGGCGACCGAGCGCATCAGCCACTTGCGCCACGCGGCCGCCTCTTCGTAGTAGCCCAGGTTCATGAACGCCAGCAGGGTCATGGTCGCATCGCGCAGCCAGCAGTAGCGGTAGTCCCAGTTGCGCTCCCCGCCCAGTTGTTCGGGCAGCGACGTGGTCACGGCAGCAACGATGCCGCCGGTGGGGGCATAGGTCATGGCCTTGAGGGTCAGCAGCGAGCGTTTCACCAAGGGCGTCCAGCCGCCGACGTCCGGGCAACGCTGGGCGAACTCGCGCCAATAGCGTTCCGTTTCAACCAGAGACAGTTCAGCCTCCACCGCCGGTTGCACGGGCAGATGCGAGGGCTGAAAACTCAAGCGGTAGCACAACTGCTCGCCGGCTTCGACCGTGAAGCGGCTACCGGTGCGGTGGTCCACGGCGTGCAGATCGGAAGCGCTGCGCAACACCAGCATGTCGGGGCCGGCCACTGCCGTGAGCGTTCGCGGCTGAGCCTGTTCGACCCACGGCACACTGCTGCCATAGTCGAAACGCATGACCAGCTCCATGTCGAACTCGACCTGTCCGCTCAGGCCGACCACCGTGCGCACCACGCAGTCCTGCTCGCCGACCGGCATCCAGTCGACGAGCATGGCGCTGCCCTGCTCGGTATGAAACACCGTCTCCAGAATCATCGTGCTGTCGCGGTAGCATCGCTCGGTACCGGTCAACGGCTGACTGGGAAAGATACGCCAGCGGCCGTTGTCGCTGCTGCCCAACAGGGCGGAGAAACAGGCGGGGGAATCGAATCGGGGAAAGCACAGCCAGTCCAGCGACCCGCAGCGGTCGACCAAGGCAGCGGTACGGCAATTGCCCAACAGGGCGTAGTCTTCGATCAGCGCCGGCATGGAACCCTCATGACCACTGGCGCGGACCGGGAACGGTGCCGCGCCTGGAATCTACATCAACGTTGCGCGCGCGGCAGGATCAGTTCGTGAATGGCCTGCGCCACGCCATCCTCGGCATTGCTGGCGGTGACCGCATCGGCTTGCTCGCGCACGACCTGCTCGCCCTGGCCCATGGCCACGGAAAATCCGGCACGCTTGAACATGGCCACGTCGTTGCCGCCGTCGCCCAGCACTGCCGTGTTGGCCAGTTCGATGCCCAGACGCTCGGCCAATGTGGCCAAGGCTTCGCCTTTGTTGGCCAGCACCGCCGTAATGTCCAGGTAGTACCGCTGCGAGCGCGCCGCGATGGCCTTGCCGTGCAACGGCGCCTGCAACTGCTGTTCAAGGTCGATCAACAGCTGGAAGTTGCCGGAAGTGGCGACCATCTTGTGCACGCGGTCCAGATACGGCGTGAAGTCTTCGACGATCAGCGGCTTGTAGCCCAGCGCGTGCAGTTCCTTGGGGAAATACTCGGCCTTGCGATCCCGCGCCAGCCACTGGTCGTCGGCGAACACCCAAACGTCCAGAGCGTGTTCGGCGAACAGCGCCAGGCAGATGTCCACGGCTTCGCGGTCGACCCAGTGGGACTGCAGTTCGCTGCCATCGGCATTGATCAGCACGCCGCCATTGAACGCAGCGGTCGGCAGGTCGATGCCCAAGGCCTCGATCTGTTGGCGCATGGCCCGCGGCGGACGGCTGCTGGCCAGGGTGAACTTCACCCCGGCCGCGCGCAGCTGCGCCACGGCCTCGATCACCGCAGAGCTCAAGCTGTGATCGGGCATCAGCAGGGTACCGTCCATGTCGCTGAGGACCAGCTGGATGAGGTGATTCGACGAGGCACTCATCCCAGACGATGCCAGTGATGGCCGTCGCGGGCCAGCAGCTCGTCGGCCGCCTCCGGACCGTCCTCGCCCGCTGCGTAGGTGGCAATGCTGCCACCCTCGCGCCAGGCATCGAGGAACGGCTGCACCGCGCGCCAGCCGTTCTCGATGTTGTCGGCACGCTGGAACAGGGTCTGGTCGCCGATCAGGCAGTCGTAGATCAAGGTCTCATAGCCGGTGGACGGCTGCATCTGGAAGAAGTCCTTGTAGGCGAAGCCCAGCTTGACGTTCTCCAGCTCCATGGCCGGTCCCGGACGCTTGGCCTGCAGGTCAAACCACATGCCCTCGTCGGGCTGGATCTGGATCTTCAGGTAGTTGGACTTGAGCCGGTCCACTTCGGTGTCACGGAACTGCGCGTAGGGCGCTGGTTTGAAACAGATGGCGATCTCGGTATCGCGCACGCTCATGCGCTTGCCGGTGCGCAGGTAGAACGGCACACCCACCCAGCGCCAGTTGTCGACCATGACCTTGAGCGCCACGTAGGTTTCAGTGGTGCTCTGGGGATCGACCTTGGGCTCTTCGCGATAACCGGGTTTGTCGCCCTGTCCCGCCGTGTACTGGCCGCGCACCGAGTTCTTCAGGGCATCGGCCTTGGACCAGGGCCGGATGGCACCGATAACCTTGGCCTTCTCGCCGCGAACCGCATCGGCGCCAAAGGCCGCTGGCGGCTCCATGGCGATCATGGCCAGCAGCTGGAACAGGTGGTTGGGCACCATGTCACGCAGGGCGCCGGTTTGGTCGTAGAAGTTGCCACGGGTCTCGACCCCGACCGTTTCGGCCGCAGTGATCTGCACGTGGTCGATGTAATGGTTGTTCCAGAACGCTTCGAAGATACCGTTGGAAAAGCGACTGACCAGAATGTTCTGGACGGTTTCCTTGCCCAGGTAATGATCGATGCGGTAGATCTGCTTCTCGCTCATGACGCTCAACAGACACGCATTGAGCGCTTCGGCGGAAGCCAGGTCGTGACCGAAGGGTTTCTCTATCACGACGCGGCGAAAGGCGTCGGGCTGCTCCTTGAGCAACCCGCTGCTGCCCAGTCGCTGCGCCACTTCACTGAAGAAGCGCGGCGAGGTGGCCAGGTAGAACATGGCATTGCCGGTGCCATTGACTTCGATGCGCTCGGCAATGGCCTGGTAGGTGGCCTCGTCGAGGAAGTCACCGGAAATATAGCTGATGCGCTTGCGCAACTTGGCCCAGAGCGCCGGATCGAGCACTTTGTCCGGCTCGTCGACGCCCTTGGCCCGCGCCTGTTCGATGATGAACGCTTCGAGCTTCGCAGCGAAATCCGCGTCGCTCACCTCGTTATGGTCGACCCCGACGATGTGCAGGCCGTTGTCCAGCAGTCCGTCCCGGCTCAGGTTGTACAAGGCCGGCATCAGCAAGCGTTTGACAAGGTCGCCATGGGCGCCGAACAGAAACAGGGTTGACGGTGGAGCGGCATCTACTTTCGAGGTCGCTCTACTCATTTGGGAACCTCGACATGGCCGCCGAAGCCGAAACGCATCGCCGAGAGGATCTTGTCACCGTAGGTGGCGTCCTGACGCGAGCGGAAACGGGCGAACAAGGCGCTGGAGAGCACCGGTACCGGTACCGCCTGCTCGACCGCAGCGTCGATGGTCCAGCGACCTTCGCCACTGTCGGATACCACGCCGGAGTACTGGGTCAACTGCTGGTCGCTGGCCAGAGCATCGGCAGTCAGGTCCAGCAGCCAGGACGAAACCACGCTGCCTCGGCGCCAGACTTCGGCAATGTCGGCCAGGTTCAGGTCGAAGCGCTGGTCTTCGGGCAGCTCGCTGCTGGATTTGGTCTTGAGGATGTCGAAGCCTTCGGCGAAGGCCTGCATCATGCCGTACTCGATGCCGTTGTGGATCATCTTGACGAAGTGACCCGAACCGGCGGGGCCTGCATGGATGTAACCACGCTCGGCACGGTCATCCGGGCTGTTGCGGTCGCGGGTGCGGGGAATGTCGCCCATGCCGGGTGCCAGGCAGTCGAACAGCGGGTCGAGGCGTTCGAAGATTTCCGGCTCGCCACCGATCATCATGCAGTAGCCGCGGTCCAGGCCCCAGACGCCGCCGGAGGTGCCGACGTCGACGTAGTGCAACTGGCGCGCCTTGAGGTCGCGTGCACGGCGGATGTCGTCCTTGTAGAAGGTGTTGCCGCCGTCGATGATCACATCGTCCGGCTCCAGCAGGTCAGCGAGCTGGGCGATGGTGGCTTCGGTAGGAGCACCTGCGGGCAGCATGACCCAGACCGCGCGCGGGGTGTCCATCTTGCTCACCAGATCGGCGAGATCGGCGGCACCGGTAGCGCCCTCACCGGCCAGGCCATGCACCGAATCCTGATTGCGATCGAAGACCACCGTTTGATGACCAGCGCGCATCAGCCTTCTGGCGATGTTTCCGCCCATGCGGCCCAGCCCAATGATTCCCAGTTGCATGCGAGAGCTCCACTCTATGTTGCTTGAAAAAGATATTTCTTGAACGGTGATGTCCTGGAAGCGGGTCAGGGTATTACCCGAACGAGCCTCCAAGTTAGTCCCGGACGATACCGGGAAGTTTCCGAGTATACCTTTGGTCGGTTACGGGGCTGGCCAAAAAACTTGAATTTTTGTCGATTTCATCAAGACGCGCTTCTGGAGCGGTACACAAATCGCAATGGTTTTGTTCCAAGACCCGTGACGGTTCGCCAACAGGCTCGAGCAAGGGCCGCGAAGCCGCCAAAACGCCCACCGGACAAGGCCTGTAGTACGAGTGTGCCAATAATAATCGCCCGTCAGTCGCTCGCCCGGCCCAAAAAAATGGCGGATCTCCTACACTCAGGTCACAGGCGATCTATCGCTTGGAAATCCGATGCAAAAAACTCGAAACTTTTTGCAAATCAGACAGGTCAGGATAGGAAGCAGGTTATTTGATGTTTCTTGTCCGCCAAACCTGCTATCCCGTGAATCATTGCAGCCTGCGGCAGGAACGCCGTTGTCTGCAGCGCCTGTGCGTGTGTCAGCGGGAAGCGCTAATCGATCAGCGCTTTTTCAGAGTCAGGATCTGCCATACAAGTACGTAATGCACGGGAGAGAACAATGATCAGTGCCGCTGTCGAAAACCACGGAGAGCGTTTCAACAGGCAAGCGGCGGAACCCGCCCACTTGCAGGTTCCCACGCCTACCAGCAAAGCACTGCAGACGCCGTCCAGCGTCCACAAGCAAAAAGTTCTTTTCGTGACATCGGAGATCGCCGACCTTGTCAAGACCGGCGGCCTGGGTGACGTGTCGGCTGCACTGCCACGTGCCATGAGCCAGGTTCACGACGTTCGTGTGCTGATTCCCGGCTACCCGCAAGTGCTCAACAGTGACAATCCGATTCATGTGGTTGGCGAATTGAGCGGCCATGCCGCCCTGCCCCCCTGCAAGATCGGTCGTATGGATATGCCCGACGGGCTCGTTATCTACGTGCTGCTGTGCCCTGAGCTGTACGAGCGGGACGGCACCCCTTATGGCGCCAACAACGGTCGCGACTGGCCGGACAACCATATTCGCTTCGCCCGCCTGGGCCTGGCTGCTGCCGATATCGCAGCCGGTCAGGGCATGGTCCACTGGAAGCCCGATCTGGTTCATGCCCATGACTGGCCCGCAGGTCTGGCGCCTGCCTACATGCATTGGCGCGGGCTGAGCACACCGACGTTGTTCACCATCCACAACCTGGCCTATCAGGGCGTGTTCAGCCGTGCCTGCTGCCCTGAATTGGGCGTGCCCAGCCATGCGATGCAGCAGGACGGCATGGAATTCTTCGGCAAGCTGTCGTTCCTCAAGGCCGGCATGGCCTATTCGAACCACATCACCACGGTGAGCGCGACCTACGCCGAAGAGATCACCACCCCTGAATTCGGCTGTGGCCTTGAAGGTTTCCTCAGCAGCAAAGCTCAGCAGGGCAAGCTCAGCGGTATTCCCAACGGCATCGACGCCAGCTGGGAATCGGCGACCGACCCGCACCTGGTGTGCCCGTTCAGCTTGAACGACTGGGAAGGCAAGGCGGTCAATGCCGCCCACGTGCGCGAGCTGTTCGAGATCGACGATTCGGACGGCCCATTGTTCGCCGTGGTGTCCCGCCTGGTTTATCAGAAGGGCCTGGACCTGACTGAAGGCGTTACCCAGTTCATCGTCGAGAACGGCGGCCAGGTGGTCATCATCGGCCGCGGCGAGCCTGAAGAAGAGCAAGCCATGCGCGAACTGGCCCTGCGTTTCCCGGGTCGCGTCGGCGTGCGCATCGGCTTCAACGAAACCGATGCTCGCCGCATGTTCGCCGGCAGCGATTTCCTGCTCATGCCTTCGCGCTATGAACCCTGTGGTCTGAGCCAGATGTATGCCCAGCGCTTCGGTTCCTTGCCGGTGGCGCGCAACACGGGCGGTCTGGCCGACACCATCGAAGACGGCGTGACGGGCTTCCTGTTCGGCGAATCGACCATCGAAAGCTACCAGGCCGCATTGGCCCGCGCCTTCTATGTGTTCGACAAGCCTGAACTGCTGAATGCCATGCGCTGCCGCGCCATGACCCAGCCGTTCAACTGGAGCGAAGCGGTCGAACCCTACGCCGATCTGTACAAGACCCTGGTGCAAGGCAGCAAGCGTTCCGCGGCTCATCGGTAACGGCAGTCACTCAATCACGGCAATTTATCAATAACGGCAACTGATCAATGACGGAAGAGGTTTCATCGATGCCTTCACGGAAAACTGAAACCTGGTCCCACGGTGCGGTAATGCAGGACTCCGGACTCACTCACTTTGCACTGTGGGCTCCGGATGCTTTCTCGGTTGGATTGCAGATCGCTGATGATGAAGCCTTGCCCATGGTCGCGCGCAGCGACGGGTGGTTCACCCTGGAGCACAAGTGCCCGGCGGGTACGACCTACCGCTTCGATATCGATGGCGAGGTCGCCGTGCCGGATCCGGCGTCCCGCGCCCAGCAGGACGATGTGCACTCCCCCAGCGTCGTGGTCGACCCGTTGGCCTATGAGTGGCAGAACACCAACTGGCTGGGTCGTCCCTGGTCTCAGGCAGTCATTTACGAGCTGCACGTCGGTGCCTTGGGTGGCTACGCCGGTGTCGAGGCTCACCTGGCTCGCCTCGCCGCGCTGGGTGTCACTGCCATCGAACTGATGCCGATTGCCGAATTTCCCGGCACGCGCAACTGGGGCTACGACGGCGTGCTGCCCTATGCACCCGAAGCCTCCTACGGTACTCCTGAACAGCTCAAGCACTTGATTGACTGCGCCCACGGCCATGGTCTGATGGTGATCCTCGATGTGGTCTACAACCACTTCGGGCCGGACGGCAATTACCTGGGCCGCTATGCCAAGGGTTTCTTCCGTCACGACAAGAAAACCCCATGGGGCGACGCCATCGACTTCCGTCGCGATGAGGTGCGCAGCTTCTTCATCGACAACGCCGCGATGTGGCTGCTCGAATACCGCTTCGACGGTCTGCGTTTCGACGCTGTGCACGCAATTCAGGATCCTACGTTCCTGCAGGAAATGGCCGGCACCCTGCGTGAGCAGGTCGGGCCGGACCGGCATGTCTGGTTGATGCTGGAAAACGAGCACAACCAGGCCCACCTGCTCGAACAGGGTTATGACGCCCAGTGGAACGACGACGGCCATAACGTGCTGCACGCGATGTTGACCGGCGAAAGCGAGGCGTACTACGCCGACTTCAGCGAAGACTCCACCGAGAAGCTGGCTCGCTGCCTGAGCCAGGGCTTCATCTACCAGGGTGAAACCAATCAGAAAGGTGAAGCGCGTGGCGAGCCGAGCGGTCATTTGCCACCGAGCGCCTTCGTGCTGTTCCTGCAGAACCATGACCAGATCGGCAACCGTGCCATGGGCGAGCGGCTGAGCCTGCTGTGCAGCGAGCCTGCGCTTCGGGCAGCGACTGCACTGCTGCTGCTCTCGCCGATGATCCCCATGCTGTTCATGGGCGATGAATGGGCCGCAGACGAACCCTTCCTGTTTTTCACCGATCACCACGGCGAACTGGCGGAAGCCGTGCGCGAAGGTCGTCGTGCCGAATTCGCCGCATTCGATTCGTTTGCCAACGAAGAAACCCGCGCCAAGATCCCCGACCCGAACGCTGCAAGCACCTTCGAAGCTTCGCGCCCGGACTTTGCCGAGTTCCAGTTCCGCCAGGACGGTCCTTGGGTGCAGCTGTACCGTCAGCTGTTGGCCCTGCGCCGTGACGAGATCGTACCGCGGCTTGACGGTGCCCAGTCGCTGGGAGCCCAGGTGCTGGCCGACAAGGCCGTGAGCGCCAAATGGCGCATGGGTGACGGCAGCGTGCTGCGCATTGACCTCAATCTGAGCGAGAGTGCAGTGCCCGTTCAACTGCCCACCGAACACCGGCTGTTCGACAGTCGCCTGCAGTCGGACGATACGGGGAACACTCAAGGCTTGCCTGCCCACACGGCGCTGGTCAGCCTGGTTCCGGCGGGCGCTGCGGAGACCGCGGCATGAGCGAGCAACAGCAACTGCATGACCTCGCCGAACAGGCGGGTATCGCCGTCGACTGGACCGATGCCAACGGCAAGCCGCAAATCGTTCCTGACAGTGTCCTGCGCAAGGTGCTGCGAGGCCTCGGCCATCCGGCCGACAGCGACGATGAGCTGAAAGAAAGTCTGGCGGCGTCGAGCAAGGCGGCGCAGTCGCATCGCCTGCCACCGTTGCTGACCGTCGAGCATGGTCAGCCGCTGGATCTGGCGAAGTTCTTCGCGCCCGGTACGGCGTGTGAGGTGCATCTGGAAGACGGCAGCACGCTGTCGATCAGCCTGGACAAGCATGCCGCCCTGCCCGGCTTGCTGCCCGTTGGCTATCAGGATGTACAGATCGAGCAGCAGCGCTTCACCTTGGCTGTGGCACCGGCACGCTGCTACAGCGTCGCTGACGCCTACGGGCAGGACACCGCCCACGCTTGGGGGCTGGGCGTGCAACTCTACGCCGTGCGCCGCACTGGCGATGGCGGCTTCGGCGACACTCAGGCGCTGGAAGCCCTGGTGCGCAGCGCCGGCGAGCGCGGTGCCGACACCTTGGCCATCAGCCCCATGCATGCCATGAGCAGCAGCGACAACACGCGCTACAGCCCCTACTCCCCGTCCAGCCGACTGTTCCTCAACAGCCTGTATGCGGCCCCTGCCGCGGTGCTGGGCGAGGACGCGGTGCGCGCGGCCATCGAGGCTGCCGGACTGGGCGAAACCCTGCAGTCGCTCGAAGCACTGCCGCTGGTCGACTGGCCGGCCGCCGCCGGCGCCAAGCAGCGCTTGTTCAGGGCCCTGTACAAGGGCTTTGGCGACACCGAACACGCATTGAATGCGGATTTCAGCGCCTTTCGCCACGCCGGTGGCGAAGCATTGGAGAACCACTGCCGCTATGAAGCGCTGCAGGCAGATTTCAAGGCCCGTGGCGAAAGCCTGGATTGGCGCCAATGGCCACAAGAGTGGCACGACCCGCGCGGCACCGCGGTGGCCGAGTTCGCTGCCGCTCATGCCGACGAGATAGCCTTTCACGCCTTCTGCCAGTGGCTGATCGAGCGCTGCCTGGCCAAGGTGCAGAAAGCCGCCCGCGACAGCGGCATGAAGATCGGCCTCATTGCGGACCTCGCCGTCGGTGCCGATGGTGCCGGGAGCCAGGCCTGGAGTCGCCAGGACGAATTGCTCGCCGACCTCACCGTCGGCGCGCCACCGGACATTCTCAATCGCTCCGGACAGAGCTGGGGCATTTCCGCCTTTTCTCCCGAAGGCCTCAAGCGCAATGGCTTCCGGGCCTTCATCGAAATGCTGCGGGCTAATTTTGCCCACGCGGGCGGCCTGCGCATCGACCACATCATGGGCCTGCAACGCCTGTGGCTGATCCCGGCCGACGCCAAGCCCGGCGAAGGTGCGTACCTGCAGTTTCCTATCGACGACATGTTGCGCCTGCTCGCCCTCGAATCTCATCGTCACCAGGCGGTAGTGCTCGGCGAAGACCTCGGCACCGTGCCGGATGGGCTGCGCGAGAAACTGGCGGCCAGGCAGATGCTCGGCATGCGCGTGCTGCTCTTCGAGCAAAACGATGGGGAGTTCACCGAACATCAAGCGTGGCCGGACAACGCCCTGGCGACGTCGACCACCCATGACTTGCCCACTCTCAACGGCTGGTGGCACGGCCGCGACATCGATTGGAACCGCGATCTGGAACTGATCGACGAGCCGACCGAGAAGCAATGGCGCGTGACCCGCGAGCACGAACGTCGTGCCCTGCGTCAGGTGCTCGCCCCTGAGCTGCAACACAGTGAAAGTGAAGGCATGGAGGACATCGACGCCATCATCGACGCAAGCACGCGCTTTCTTGGCCTGACCCCTGCCCCGCTGGTGCTGCTGCCGATCGACGACGCCTTGGGTATCGAAGAACAAGCCAACCTGCCGGGCACCATAGACAGTCACCCCAATTGGCGCCGCCGCTACAGCGCCCATGCCCAGAATCTTCTCGACGATGAAGACGCTGCCAGACGCCTAGAGCTGCTGGCTTGCGCCCGCCAACAAGCCAGTGAGCGTTACCGATGAAAAAAATGACGGCCAGCGTTCGGCTGCAATTGCACAAAGACTTCACCCTGGATGATGCCGCTCGCCTCGTGCCTTATTTTTCCCGGCTCGGCATCAGCCATGTGTACGCGTCACCCATTCTCAAGGCACGCCCCGGCTCCATGCACGGCTATGACGTGGTCGACCCGACCCAAGTCAACCCTGAGCTGGGCGGCCAGCCTGCGCTTGAGCGGCTGATAGCATCGCTGCGCGAGCACGATATGGGCTTCATCCTCGACATCGTGTCCAACCACATGGCGGTCGGTGGCTCACACAACCCGTGGTGGCTGGATTTGCTCGAGTGGGGCCGTCGCAGCCCGTATTCGGAATTCTTCGACATCCAGTGGCACTCGCCCGATCCGCTGCTTGAAGGCCAGTTGCTGTTGCCGTTTCTGGGCAGTGATTACGGTGTGGCCCTGCAGAACGGCGAGCTGGTGCTCAAGTTCGATGCCGAACAGGGCAGTTTCTTCGTCGAGCACTACGAACATCGCTTTCCCATCTGCCCCATCGACTATCCACACATCCTGGCCGCATCCGGCAATGCGCCGGTCAGTGAGTTGGGTGCGCGTTTCGCCAATCTGCATGGCAGCGACGACGCCTACGCTCAGGCCCGTGCATTGCAGGCCGAGCTGGCCAAACAGGCCGCGGGCGCAGGCTTGAACGAAGCCATCGAAGCTTCGCTTTCCCGTTTCGACTCGACCAGCGAAGAAGGCTTCAAGCGACTGCACGAACTGCTGGAACGCCAATCCTATCGCCTTGCGAGCTGGCGCACGGCAGGCGACGACATCAACTGGCGGCGCTTCTTCGACGTCAACGAGCTCGGCGGGCTGCGTGTCGAGCGCCCCGCCGTGTTCGAAGCCACTCATGCGAAGATCTTCGAGTTGATCGCAGCGGGCCTGGTGGATGGTCTGCGTATCGACCACATCGACGGCCTGGCCGATCCGCGCGGTTACTCGCGCAAACTGCGGCGTCGGGTCGAAGGCCTGTTGCAGCAACGTCCTGAATCGGCGCGCATCGATCATGTGCCGATCTATGTCGAGAAGATCCTCGGCGCGGGCGAAACGCTGCACCGTGACTGGCAGGTCGACGGCACCACCGGTTATGAATTCATGAACCAGGTGTCCCTGCTCCAGCACGATCCAGCCGGCGAGCAGCCGCTGGGCGAGCTCTGGAACCGCATCAGCGGACGCCCCAGCGAGTTCATCGAAGAGGCGCACGTAGCGCGCAACCTGGTGCTCAATGGCTCGCTGGCCGGTGACTTCGAGTCCGTCGCACAGGCCCTGCTGCAGGTGGCCCGAGGCGATCTGATGAGCCGCGACCTGACCCTGGGCGCCATTCGCCGGGCGCTGCAGGAACTGATTGTGCATTTCCCGGTGTACCGCACCTACATCAACCCGTGCGGGCGTCCTGCCGAAGATGAGGCCTTCTTCCAGAAAGCCATGGAAGGTGCTCGCAGTACCTTGGGTGAAGCCGATTGGCCGGTGCTCGACTACCTGGAGCGCTGGTTGGGCGGCCAATCGTGGCGCGACCTGCCGCTGGGCCGCCCGCGCAAGCTGATCCGTCATGCCTGCGTGCGCTTCCAGCAGCTGACTTCGCCGTCGGCGGCGAAGGCCGTTGAAGACACCGCGTTCTATCGCTCTGCCGTATTGCTTTCGCGCAACGACGTAGGGTTCGAGACCGAACTGTTCGCCGGTACTCCCGAAGCGTTCGACGAAGCCTGTCAGCAGCGTCTGCAGCACTTCCCCGACAACCTCTTGGCCACTGCGACTCACGACCACAAGCGCGGCGAAGATACTCGCACCCGCCTGGCCGTGCTCAGCGAGCGTGCTCCCTGGTACGTCGAGCAAGTCGAACAATGGCTTGAACTGGCTGCGCCCCTGCGCAGTGCCTTCGGCGATGGCCATGCACCGACCGGTGGCGACGAACTGATGCTGTATCAGGCATTGCTGGGTAGCTGGCCGCTGGACCTGCGCAGCGACGACGTAGATGGCCTGACCGCCTACGCCGAACGCTTGTATCAGTGGCAGCAGAAAGCGTTGCGCGAGGCCAAGCTGATCAGCAGCTGGAGCGCACCGAACGAAGCCTATGAAAAGGCTTGCCGCGAGTTCCTCGAACAGTTGCTGCTCAGCGACAAGGGTCGCCCACTGCGCGACGCCATCGCTGCAGCCAGCCGCACCATCGCGCCCAGTGGCGCGCTGGACAGTCTGGTGCAGACGCTGCTGCGCATGACCGTGCCGGGTATTCCCGATCTGTATCAGGGCGCCGAGTACTGGGATTTCAGCCTGGTCGATCCGGACAACCGTCGCCCGGTCGACTACGCCGCGCGGGAACGTTCGCTCGATGCCCGTCCTGCCGTCAGCGAGCTGCTGGAAAGCTGGCACGATGGTCGCATCAAACAGGCCATGATTCAGCGTACCCTCGAGGTCCGCGCCGCGCATCCAGCGTTGTTCCGCGAGGGCAGCTACCAGACGCTGGACGTGTTGGGCGCTCATGCTGATCGTATCCACGCTTTCGCGCGGGTAGTGGACGGCACTGCGGCAGTGGTGATCGTGCCTCGCCTGGCCAGTGGCCTTCTTGCTGATAGCAAGACGCCTCTGATCGATGCCAGCGCTTGGGGCGACACCCGTGTCGTTTTGCCATCGGCAAAATCCGGGGCTACATTGAAGGGACTTTTTTCCGAGCAGGCAGTCACAGCAGAGAAGGAATTGTTGGTAGGCACTGCGCTGAAAGAGTTTCCTGTCAATCTCTTCCTACAAAGTGAGCTGTAATTAAGGAGCGTTGAAATGAGTGCCGACGATAAACGAGTCCGCGAATTCGCCTATCAGATCTGGGAATCCGAAGGCCAGCCCGAAGGTCAGGAAGAGCGTCATTGGGAAATGGCGCGAAAACTGGCCGAAGCCGAAGCGCTGGCACCGTCCAAGCCGAGCAAGGGCAAGGCACCGGCCAAGCCCAAGGCAGCGGCTCAGCCAAAGCCCAAGCCAAAGCCGAAAGCTGCCGGTGAAGCCCCTGCCGCCAAGCCCAAGCCACCGGCCAAGGCCGCCGAGCAGGCGACCGCCGACTCGACTGCAAAAGCCGAGGACGACACCAAGCCAGCCGCCCCGAAGAAGCCGCGGGCGCCAAAGAAGCCTGCTGCAAAGTGATACCCGCCCGCGTACCACCTTCCCCGGGCACGCGGGCCCATTTTTCTCCGATCCAGCCTCAGGGCTGGATGGTCGCGGTTTCACGACCTCAAACGCCCGTCACTCGCACGGCGCGTCTTCCAACCCGTTGCACACCCTCGTACACCCGACTCTGAAGACACCGAAGATGCCGTGACATCTGCCTGCGCCGTACGCGTGCAAACCAAGAGCAAGGATCGACCATGAGTCCGCAAAAAAAAGCTGCCCCAGCGCCAGACCCCGCCGAACCCTCGCGTATCCGTGAAGGCCTGCCCTTCCCGCTCGGCGCGACCTGGGATGGCCTGGGCGTCAACTTCGCGCTGTTTTCGGCCAATGCCACCAAGGTCGAGCTGTGCATCTTCGACGCCAGCGGCGAAGAAGAGATCGAGCGCATCGAGTTGCCCGAGTACACCGACGAGATCTACCACGGCTACCTGCCCGACGCCCACCCGGGGCTGATCTACGGCTACCGTGTGCATGGTCCCTACGATCCGGAAAACGGCCACCGCTTCAACCCCAATAAATTGCTGATCGACCCGTATGCCAAGCAACTGGTCGGTGAGTTGAAGTGGTCCGAAGCCCTCTTCGGCTACACCATCGGGCATCCCGATGGTGACCTCAGTTTCGACGAGCGCGACAGTGCGCCCTTCGTGCCCAAAAGCAAGGTCATCGACCCGGCCTACACCTGGGGCCGCGACCACCGCGTCAGCGTCCCGTGGGACAAGACAATCTTCTACGAGGCCCATGTGCGAGGCCTGACCATGCAGCACCCGGCGGTGCCGGAAGCGTTGCGCGGCACCTTCGCCGGCCTGGCCGTGCCGGAAGTGGTCGACCACCTGAAAAAGCTGGGCGTCACCTCGATCGAGCTGCTGCCCATCCACGGCTTCGTCAACGACCAGCATCTGCTGCAGAAAGGCCTCAACAACTATTGGGGCTACAACAGCATTGCCTTTTTCGCCCCGCATTCGCGCTACATCGCCAGCGGCAAGATCGCCGAGTTCAAGGAGATGATCGCGCACCTGCACGACGCCGGCCTGGAAGTGATTCTCGACGTGGTCTACAACCACACCGCCGAAGGCAACGAGCAAGGCCCGACTCTGTCGATGCGCGGTATCGACAACGCCTCCTACTACCGCCTGATGCCGGAGAACAAGCGCTATTACATCAATGACTCGGGCACCGGCAACACCCTGGACCTGAGCCACCCCTGCGTGCTGCAGATGGTCACCGACTCGCTGCGCTACTGGGCGTCGGAGATGCACGTCGACGGCTTCCGCTTCGACCTGGCGACTATTCTAGGTCGCTACCACGACGGCTTCTCCGAACGTCACAGCTTCCTCGTAGCCTGCCGTCAGGACCCGGTGCTGCGCACGGTCAAGCTCATCGCCGAACCGTGGGACTGCGGCCCCGGCGGCTACCAGGTGGGCGGTTTCGCACCCGGCTGGGCCGAATGGAACGATCGCTTCCGCGACACCGTGCGGGCCTTCTGGAAAGGCGACGACGGCCAGCTCGCCGACTTCGCCGCACGAATGACCGGCTCGGGTGACATGTTCAACCAGCGTGGCCGCCGCCCGTATTCTTCGGTGAATTTTATCACCGCCCACGACGGCTTCACCCTGCGCGATCTGGTGTCGTACAACGACAAGCACAACGAAGAGAACGAGGAAGACAACCAGGACGGCACCAGCAACAACGTCTCCTGGAACCACGGCGTCGAAGGCCCCAGCGATGACCCGGAAATCGTCGAGCTGCGCCTGCGCCAGATGCGCAACTTCTTCACCACCCTGCTGTTCTCCCAAGGCACGCCGATGATCGTCGCTGGCGACGAGTTCTCGCGCACCCAGGGCGGCAACAACAATGCCTATTGCCAGGACAGCGAGATCGGCTGGATCAACTGGGAGCTGGACGAGGAAGGCAAAGGCCTGCTGCGCTTCGTCAAGCGCCTGGTGAAACTGCGCAACAGCTATCCGATCCTGCGTCGCAACCGTTTCCTGGTGGGTGAATACAACGAAGCGATCGGCGTCAAGGACGTCACCTGGCTGGATCCATTGGGCAACGAAATGACCGCCGAGCAATGGGAAGATCCCAACGGCCGCTGCCTGGGCATGATGCTCGATGGCCGCGCGCAGCCCAGCGGCATTCGCAAGCCGGGGGCCGATGCCACCTTGCTGCTGATCGTCAACGCCCACCACGACGTGGTCAACTTCATCCTGCCTCAAGTGCCGGAAGGCGAGTACTGGAACTGTCGCATCGACACCAACCGCCCGGAGCTGGGCGAGCATGAGCGTCTGGAGTTCGGCAGCGAATTCCTGGTAACCGGTCGCTCGATGCTGATGTTCGAACTGCACCGGGACCTCGAAGAATGAAGCCGACCCTGATCGAAGCGCTGACCCGCCCACCACAGGGCTACGCCGACACCGCAGCGCTGGGCAAGGAAATGCGGCGCCTGTGCAGCCTGGGCCTGGACAGTCTGCCGCTGCCGGCCGGTGGCGACACGTTGCAACGTTGGCAATGCCTGGCCGCCGTGGCCGGGCATGACCTGGGCTTGTGCAAGCTGTATGAGGGGCATACCGACGCCCTGGCAATCATGCAGGAGCTACGCGCACAGTCTGTGCCGGAAGGCTCGATCTGGGGCACCTGGGCATCGGAGCCGCCCCAGGCCCGGGTGATGGTCCGGCGCGAGGGCGATCGTGCGGTGCTCAGTGGCCGCAAGGCCTGGTGCTCTGGCGCCGGCGTCGTCACTCATGGCCTGCTGACCGCCTGGGATGACGACGGCCAGCAGCAGTTGGTCGCCGTGCCGATGGATCAGCCCAACCTGTGCGTCACCGATGACGGCTGGCACGCGGTGGGCATGGCCAATACCGGCAGCGTCGAAATCCTGCTGGAAAATGCCGAAGGCTGGTATGTCGGACCGGCTGGGGGCTATCTGAGCCGACCGGGGTTCTGGCTGGGCGGGATCGGTATCGCCGCGTGCTGGTTCGGCGCTGCCCGCGAACTGGCACGCCACCTGGCCCAGCATTGTCACGCCCGTCCCGAGCCCCACGCCTTGGCTCACCTGGGCGCGGTGGATCGTGCGCTGGGCGCTTGCATCGCCGTGTTGCGCCAAGCGGCCAATGCAGCCGATCAACAGCCCGACGGCCCTTTCGAGCATTCGGCGCGGCTGTGCCGTGCGGTGGCCGAAGAGACCGCAGAAACCGTCATCAGTCACGTTGGCCGGGCCATGGGTGCCGGCCCGTATTGCAAGGATCCTCATTTCGCCCGGTTGATCGCCGATCTGCCGGTGTACCTGCGACAGAGCCATGCCGAACGCGACCTGGCCGCGCTTGGGCAATTGCTTGGCGCCCCCACGACGCGGACCTGGAGTTTATGAAAGAGAACCCTATCGTAGGCCAGGGTACGCCCCTGCAGGCCTGGCGCAGCTCCAGGCATATGGCCGAATTGCCGCTGATCGATGCCCAGACCCTGGTCCCTGCCGGTTCACGAGCGGTGATCATCGCCCCGCACCCCGACGACGAAGTACTCGGCTGCGGCGGGCTGCTGCAATTGCTGGCGCAGCTGGAACGGCCGATCCTGATCATCTCCGTCACCGACGGCAGCGCCAGTCACCCCGGATCGCAGACCTGGACGGCCGAACGCCTGAGCGCCGTACGCCCGCAGGAGAGCAACGAGGCGCTGCGCAGACTGGGCTTGCCCCTGCACAGCCTGCAGTGGATCCGCGGCGGTTTTGCCGACAGCGGTGTGGCCCGTGACGAAAAACGGCTCACGGACTTCATCCAACGCTATCTCAAGCCCAACGATGTCGTGTTCAGCACCTGGTGCAACGATGGCCACACCGACCACGAGGCCAGTGGCCGCGCGGGCGCGACGGCCGCTGCAGCGGTGGGAGCGGTTCACCATGAACTGCCGATCTGGACCTGGCATTGGGCGAACCCCGAAGACGACCGGATTCCTTGGGAACGCGCGCGCAAGCTGCCGCTGGACAAAAACATGGTGGCGCGCAAGAGCCACGCCGCCCACGCCTTTGCCAGCCAGCTGGAAGGCGACCCGCAGATCGGTCTGGCACCGGTTCTTCCACCCTATGTATTGGAGCGGCTGCTGCAGCCGTTCGAGGTCGTCTTTCTATGAGCGCAGACAGCGTCGACAACCAGTATTTCGACAAGCTCTACGATGGCAATGACGACCCCTGGGCGATGCGTCATCGCTGGTACGAACGACGCAAGCGTGCCCTGCTGCTGGCCTGCCTGCCGCAGGAGCACTATGGCGCCATCTTCGAGCCAGGCTGCGCCAACGGAGAAACCAGCCTGGCCCTGTCGACCCGCTGCGACTACCTGCTCAGCTGCGACATGAACGCCCGTGCGGTCGGCCTGACCCAGGCGCGCTTGCACGAGCTGGATCATGCCCAGGCCAGGCAAGCAGCCCTGCCCGCCGACTGGCCAAGCGAACGCTTCGACCTGATCGTGCTCAACGAACTGGGTTACTACCTGAATCGCACCGACTTCAGCCAAGTCATCGAACAGGTTCGGCACTCTCTCAAGCCCGGCGGCCAATTGGTGGCCTGCCACTGGCTGGCAACCATCGAAGGCGCGCCGCAGACAGCCGAGCAGGTACACGCTCAGCTACAGGCCGAACTCGGTATGCACCGGCTGTTAGAGCACAAGGAAGGCGACTTTCTGCTGGAACTGTGGGGTCTGGAACCGACCACCGTGGCACAGCACGAGGGGTTGCGCTGATTAGCGAAGACTTGGTAACGCCGGTTTGACAGCGCGGCAGGCCGTGTGAACGGCTGATAAAAAAGGGGCTTCTTGAAGAAGCCCCTTTTTGTAGGCATCAACCCTGGATATCAGCTCGGGTAGGACGCAGGATCAGCACGCCCAGCGGTGGCAGATTGAGGGTGATCGAGTGCGGCTGGCCATGGCTGCCCTCCTCGCTGGCAAACACCTTGCCGCCATTGCCGTAGTTGGAACCGGCGTATTGCTCGGCATCGCTGTTGAGCAGTTCTTCCCACTCACCGCCAAACGGGATGCCCACGGTGTAGCTCTCGCGTGGCACCGGGGTGAAGTTGGCGACCACCAGTACCGGCTCGCCGCTAGCGCTCCAGCGCAGCCAGGCAAAGACGCTGTTGGTGGCGTCATCACCGATGATCCACTGAAAGCCTTCAGGCTGGCAGTCCTGCTGGTGCAGAGCGGGGACGTCGCGGTACAACCGATTCAAGTCGGCGACCAACTGCTGCACACCCGAGTGCTCCGAGTACTGCGTGAGGTACCAGTCCAACTGATGGTCGTGGTTCCACTCGCGCCACTGGCCGAATTCGCAGCCCATGAACAGCAGCTTCTTGCCGGGGTGGGTCCACATGAACGTCAGGTAGGCCCGCAGGTTGGCGAATTGCTGCCAGCGGTCGCCCGGCATCTTGTCGATCAGCGAATGCTTGCCGTGCACCACTTCGTCATGGGAGATCGGCAGCACGAAGTGTTCGGAATAGGCGTACACCAGGCCAAAGCTCAATTGGCTGTGGTGATGCGGCCTATGGATCGGGTCGTTCTGGATGTAGTTGAGCGTGTCGTGCATCCAGCCCATGTTCCACTTGTAGTCGAAACCCAGGCCACCTTCTTGAGTCGGCTGGGTAACACCCGGCCATGCCGTGGATTCTTCTGCAATCACCATAGCGCCCGGTGCTTCCTGTTTCACCACGTCGTTGAGGTGACGCAGGAACGCGATGGTTTCCAGGTTTTCTCGACCGCCGTATTGGTTGGGAATCCACTCACCGGCCTTGCGTGAATAGTCGCGATACAGCATCGACGCCACGGCATCCACACGCAGCCCGTCGATATGGAAGTGCTTGAGCCAATGCACAGCGGACGCGATCATGAAACCGTGGACTTCAGTGCGGCCCAGGTTATAGATCAGCGTATTCCAATCCTGGTGGAAGCCTTCCAGCGGGTTGTCGTACTCGTACAGCGCCGTGCCATCGAAGCGTGCCAGACCGTGTTCGTCGGTCGGGAAATGCGCAGGTACCCAGTCGAGGATCACGCCGATTTCGGCTTTGTGGCAGGCATTGACGAATGCCGCGAAGTCTTGCGGTGTGCCATAGCGAGCCGACGGCGCGAACTGCGACAGCGGCTGGTAGCCCCACGAACCCCCGAACGGATGCTCCATGATCGGCAGCAGTTCGATGTGGGTGAACCCCATCTTCTGCACGTAGGGAATCAGGCGCTCGGCCAATTCGTGCCAGTTGTACGGACGAACCACTTCACCCGCTTCATCGAGTTCGCACATCCACGAACCGGCATGCAGCTCGTAGATGGACTGCGGCGCACCGATGGCGTGACGTTCGGCACGAACGTCGAGCCAGGCGTCATCGTCCCAGGCAAACTGCATCGGCTTGGCCACTCGCGATGCGGTCGACGGCGGCAGCTCGGTGCACAGCGCAATGGGGTCGGCCTTCAACGGCAGGATGCCGTGCTGCCCGAGAATTTCGTACTTGTACGGTTCGCCCGGTTGCAGCGCCGGGATGAACAGTTCCCAGACCCCGGATGGAAAGCGCTGACGCATCGGATGGCGACGGCCATCCCAGACGTTGAAGTCACCGACCACCGAAACGCGCTTGGCGTTGGGTGCCCAGACGGCAAAGCGGGTGCCCTGGACACCGTCGATCTCGATGAACTGCGCCCCGAATACGCTGCCCAGATTGCGGTGCTTGCCTTCGGCAAACAGATAGATGTCCATGTCGCCCAGCAAGTTGCCGTAGCTGTACGGATCTTCACTGACCTGCACACCACCGGCCCACTGCACGCGCAGCAGATACGGCTGGCTTTGCTCGATGTGGCCGGTGAACAGGCCAGGGACATCGCCTTGGTCGAGCGTGGTCAACGGATGACCACCGTCCTTGGCCAGTACCTGTACGCTCAACGCGGTCGGCAGATAGGCACGAATATAGCTACCCGTACCACCGTCGCTGTGGGCACCCAGAACCGAGAACGGATCGGAATGATCGGCACGGATCAGCGCCTCGATATCGGCTTTTGCCGGCAACGCGCCAACATCACGCTTGCCCTGTTCGCTGTGCGCACTCATTGCTTATTCTCCCTCGTACTCAAGAGCCCGAACAGTCCGTGCAGGGGCACGGCCAACCAGCTCGGGCGATTCTCCGCTTCATAAGCGATCTCGTAGGCAGCCTTTTCAAGGCTGAACAAATCCAGTGCAGCGCGGGCACCCTCAGGGTTCTGCCACTGATGGGGCACGGCCTGGGTTGCCAGGTCATAGGCGCCGATGAAGGCTTGACGGGCTTCTGCCAGGTAACGCTTGGCCACGCGCTGACGTGCCAGCGCCGCCTCGTCGGAGGCGTCCGTGCTCTGCACATTGCGCACGGCCATGGCCGCCGCGTAGTCGAAGGAGCGCAACACACCGCCGACGTCTTTGTAAGGGCTGTATTTGGCTCGACGCTCTTCGAGGGGCCGAGCCGGCTCGCCTTCGAAGTCGATCAGGTAGGCATCGCCCTGCACCACCAGCATCTGACCCAGGTGCAGGTCGCCATGCACACGCATGATCAAGCCACCGATGGCCTGCTGGCTGAGTTGCTGCACATGGGCCAGCAGCGTCTCGCGCTCGCTCAACAGTTCGGCCACCAGAGCCTGATCCTGCTCGGCAAAATCGGCGAGACGCTGTTCGAGCAGATTCAGCGCCCGTTCGACCTGACTGGAAATACTCGCGGTCCAGCTCTGGGCGTCTTTCTCGGCGCTCACGCGGGCCAGGAAATCAGCCTGCGCACCGGGTGCGGCCAGGGCCACGTGCATCTCGCCCAGGCGTTGGCCCAACATGGCGGCAAAGTCGGCCAGTTCGCCCAAGGCGTCGTAGCGCTGGCCCTGCTCGGCATGGGCGAAGGCCATTTCATCGCGAATGGCGCGTTCGAGGTTGTTCTGTGTCCACTCCCAGGCGTCGCCCTGATTGTTCAGATAGCCCTGGGCAATCATCAACAGGTGCGGGGTGCCGCTGGCATCCACACGGCTGACCGAGCCCATCAGAGGCGAAATATTGGCGTAGCCGGCAGCGGTCAGGTAGGCGCCCATCTCAAGCTCGGGGTGAATGCCGCCACTCACGCGACGAATCATCTTCAATACCAGGCTGCCGCCGACCACCACCGAACTGTTGGACTGCTCGGCCGACAGGTAGCGGATGACCGAGCTCTGGTCCAGCTTCAACGCTGCTAGGTGATCGGTGGCCTGGAAGCGGATCTCGCCTTCGGCGCTGGACAACATCTTCTGCGCCTGCAGCCCTTCGATCACCGAATGGATGAAGCTTTCCAGCACGAACGCATCGGTGATCAAGCCGACTTCACGGCCGCGTCGAACCCGCGACAGCGCCAGTTGCAACGGCAGCGGCGAACCGCTGTGGTCTTCGGGGATGAAGCCGAACGGGAACTGGTAGCGGCTGGTCTGCCCACCGGCTGTGACTTCCAGCTCGCTGAACAGCACGGGATTCTGCGCGGTGCCGAAGCGCACGCCGTAGGCGATGCGCAGGTTGTCGATGGCAACGTCCTTGCCACCGAACCAGCGGCGCTTGGGCAGGTACTGCATCAATGACGTGTGTTCCAGAGTGCTGCGCGACGGCTCGTCGAGCAACTCCTCCATCCGTTGTTTCAACACCAGGGTCTGGAAGTCAGGCATGCTTTGGGCCGGTTCGACGTGCCAACTCGGCATCTGGGTTTCGCTGGCCAGCAGGAACCAATAGAAGCCGTAGGGTGGCAAGGTCAGCAGAAAATTCAGCTGACCGATGGGAGGGAAGGCGCTGCCACCGAGCATTTCCACCGGCACCATGCCGGCGTACTGGGACAGATCCAATTCAGCCGCTTGGGCGGCACGCGAGACGTTGGCGACACACAACACGATCTCGGTCTTGCCATCGCTACCGGTGTATTCGCGCACGTAGGCCAGAATGCGTCGGTTGGTCGGCGTGAGCATGGTCAGACTGCCCCGACCGAATGCCTTCTGCTGGCGGCGCACGGCGAGCATGCGCCGGGTCCAATTGAGCAGCGAGTGCGGATCGTTGGCCTGGGTCTCGACGTTGACCGACTGGTAGCCATACAGCGGATCCATGATCGGCGGCAATACCAGGCTGGCCGGGTCGGCGCGGGAGAAGCCGCCGTTGCGGTCGATCGACCACTGCATCGGCGTGCGCACGCCGTCACGATCGCCCAGGTAGATGTTGTCGCCCATGCCGATTTCGTCACCGTAATACAGGGTCGGTGTACCGGGCATGGACAACAGCAGGCTGTTGAGCAGCTCGACGCGGCGGCGGTCCCGTTCCAGCAGCGGCGCCAGGCGACGACGAATGCCGAGATTGATCCGCGCCCTGCTGTCGGCGGCGTAGTAGTTCCACAGGTAGTCGCGTTCACGATCGGTGACCATTTCCAGGGTCAGTTCATCGTGGTTGCGCAGAAAGATTGCCCATTGGCAATTGGCCGGGATCGCCGGGGTCTGACGCAGGATGTCGGTGACCGGGAACCGGTCTTCCTGGGCCAGCGCCATGTACATGCGCGGCATCAGCGGGAAGTGGAAGGCCATGTGGCATTCGTCGCCGTCGTCGCCCTTCGCCTCGCCGAAATACAGCTGGGTATCTTCCGGCCACTGATTGGCTTCGGCCAACAGCATGCGATCGGGGTAGTTGGCATCGATCTCGGCACGAATCTGCTTGAGCACCTGATGGGTCTCGGCCAGGTTCTCGTTGTTGGTGCCGTCACGCTCGATCAGGTACGGAATGGCATCCAGGCGCAGGCCGTCGATGCCCATGTCCAACCAGTAGCGCATCACATCGATGACCGCTTTCATCACCTGCGGATTGTCGAAATTCAGGTCGGGCTGATGGGAATAGAACCGGTGCCAGAAATACTGACCGGCCACCGGATCCCAGGTCCAGTTGGACTTTTCGGTGTCCAGAAAGATGATCCGCGTGCCGTCGTATTTCTCGTCACTGTCGGACCACACGTAGAAATCGCGGGCCTTGGAGCCCTTCTTGGCCTTGCGCGCGCGCTGGAACCAGGGGTGCTGATCGGAGGTGTGGTTGATCACCAGTTCGGTGATCACTCGCAAGCCACGCTTGTGCGCCTCGTTGATGAAGCGACGCGCGTCGGCCAGGGTGCCGTAGTCCGGGTGCACGGCCTTGTACTCGGCAATGTCATAGCCATCGTCGCGACGCGGCGAGGGGTAGAACGGCAACAGCCAGATGGTGTTGACGCCCAGATCGGCAATGTAATCGAGTTTGGCGATCAACCCCGGAAAGTCACCGATGCCATCGTTGTCGGAGTCGAAGAACGACTTGACGTGGACCTGATAGATAACCGCGTCCTTGTACCAGAGCGGGTCATCGATGAACGCTTGCGACCGAGGCTTTTTCGCCATTGTTGTTTCCCTGTCTTGTGCGGCTAGGCAACATTGAGTGCAACGTGTGGCCAGGAGTGCAACGTACAGCGAGGGTGCAGCGCGAGACGAGTATTCACACCTCGACGCGCGTGAGCCTCCAGATACCGAACGGCTGGTAGCCGGGGTCGATCCGCATGAACTGGGTTTTGCCATGCCACGTCCAGCGGTGCCCGGTCATCAGGTCTTCGCCATTGGTGGATGCATTGTCGTCCAACCCCAGCTCCCACAACGGCAGCTCGAAATGGGCTTCCTGAACGTTGTGCGGATCCAGGCTGACCGCGACCAGTACATAGTTGCTGCGGTCGGCCGTGCGCTTGCCGAAATACAGGATGTTGTCGTTGTAGCATTGAAAGAACTCGACGCCCAGATGTGTTTGCAGCGCTGGGTTCTGACGACGGATACGGTTGAGCTGGGCAATCTCGGCAATGATGTTGCCCGGCGCGGTGTAATCCCGTGGTCGGATCTCGTATTTCTCCGAGTCCAGGTACTCTTCCTTGCCGGGGATCGGCGCCGATTCACACAGTTCGAAACCCGAGTACATGCCCCACAGGCCCGAGCCCATGGTCGCCAGCGCGGCGCGGATGAGGAACCCGGCGCGGCCGCTGTCATGCAGGAAAAACGGGTTGATGTCCGGCGTATTGACGAAGAAATTCGGCCGGTAGCAGTGGGCCCAGGGTGCCTGGTTCAACTGGTTGAAATAGGTGGTCAGCTCAGGCTTGGTGTTGCGCCAGGTGAAGTAGGTGTAACTCTGGGAATACCCGACCTTACCCAGGCGCGCCATCATCGCAGGCTTGGTGAACGCCTCGGCCAGGAACATCACGCTTGGGTCCTTGCTGCGGATATCGGCAATCAACCATTGCCAGAACGGCAGCGGCTTGGTGTGCGGATTGTCGACGCGAAAGATCTTCACGCCCTCCTCGACCCAACCCCAGACCACATCGCGCAGCTCGGTCCATAGACCTGGTACGGCATCAGCCGCGTAGAAGTCGACGTTGACGATGTCCTGATATTTCTTCGGCGGGTTTTCCGCGTAGCGGATGGTGCCATCCGGGCGCCAGCTGAACCAGCCCGGATGCTCCTTGAGCCAGAGGTGATCCTGCGAGCACTGGATGGCGAAATCCAGGGCGATTTCCAGCCCGTGCTCGGCAGCAGCGGCCACCAGTGCGCGGAAGTCTTCGCGGGTACCCAACTGCGGGTGAATGGCCTCGTGTCCGCCTTCGGCGCTGCCGATGGCGTACGGGCTGCCGGGATCGTCCGGGCCTGCAGTCAGGGAGTTGTTCGGGCCTTTGCGGTGCGCACGGCCGATCGGATGGATCGGCGGGAAATACAGCACGTCGAAGTTCATGTCGCGAATCATCGGCAGACGGCTGTGCACGTCGTTGAAAGTGCCGTGGCGCGCCTTGTCGTCGGTGATCGAACGCGGGAACAGCTCGTACCAACTGGCGAACTGCGCCAGTTCCCGTTCCACGTCCAGGGGGAATTCGATGCTGGTGCACAGGAAGGCACGATGATCGGCCAGGGACATCAGCGCCTGGGTATCACGCTGCAACAGCAGCGCAACCTTGGCGTCCAGATCCAGCCCCTGCAATTCATCGTGAAGCTGACGCAGCTGGCGAGACAGGGTGTCCTGGCTGCGCGCGGCGGCCTGTTCGAGGTGCAGGCGACCTTCTTCCAGTTCGAGCTCGATGGTGACGCCGGCAGCGAATTTCTTTTCCAGCTCGTAACGGTAGCTGGCGAACTGGTCGATCCAGGCATCGATACAGTAGGCATAGGTGCCGACGCTGTCGATGACCAGTTCCGCTTCCCAACTGTCGTTGCCCAGCTCGCGCATGGTCGTGCTGTGCCAGGTGTCGGAGCCGGCCTCGTGCCAACGCAGTACCACGGCCAGCTTGTCGTGGCCATCGGCATAGACCTTGGTGCTGACCGTGACGGTCTGGCCAACGATGGCCTTGACGGCGAACTGCCCACCGTCGATGGCAGGCTGGGTGTCTTCGATCACGATCCGCGGCAGCAGCAGCGCCTGGGACAGGCTCAGCACGTGGTCTGGCGCCTGTGCATCGGTCGCGTTCTGGTCCGTCGGGATAGTTTGATCAGCCGTCATCGAGCCTTGCTCCTGTGCGTCGCCTGGACGCTGTTGTGCTTGTGCAAGCGGTGAAGTGAATCGGGTTTTTCAATCGCTTAGGTTCGGAGCCGGGCCGGGTGGGAAAGTTCATATGCTTTTGCAGCTTCAGCGTCCTCGCCAGGGAGCCAAATGATGCGCCGTGGTGTCCACCGCAGGCACTACTCTTCCTCCTTGTCCTTCACTTTGCAGAGGTAGCGCCATGAGCCTTCCACTTCCACCCGGAACCCCTGATCCCAACATCGACCAGCCCAACCTGCCACCGTCGTCGCCAAGCGACGAACCCGAGGGCGTGCCCGTGCTACCCACGGTACCACCCACACCGGTTGGCGACCCACCGGCCGACCCTGTGCCTCTGCAAGGCTGAAACATCGCGGACAGCAGGCAGACGGTGCCGGTCACGTCTGTCGGCTGTGCGCGGGGCCGTCCAGGTGGCATAGTGCAGCCCTGCCCAAGACCACCAGGCCGGTAATGAAACGCTACGAGAAATTTGCCGCCCACATTGCCGAGCTGATTCGCACCGGCGTGCTCAAGCCCGATGAGCGCGTACCTTCAGTGCGTCATGCCAGCCAGACCCAGGGCGTAAGTCCTTCGACGGTGTTCCAGGCGTACTACCTGCTCGAACGCCGAGGCCTGATTCGCGCCCGGCCCCGCTCGGGTTACTTCGTCAATGCGCTGGCCGAGCGTGCTCTGCAAGAACCCCAGGTGGAAACGCAGACACTGGCGGAGTCGACCGATGTCGACGTCAGCGAACTGGTGTTCTCCATTCTCGATTCGATCAAGGACCCGAACACGGTCGCCCTGGGTTCGGCATTCCCCAGCCCCGAGCTGTTTCCCCTGCCGCGTCTGGCCCGCTCCCTGGCCAGCACCAGCCGCGCCATGCATCCGCGCGAAACGGTGACGGATCTGTCGCCCGGCAGTCCGGAGCTGCGCCGGCAGATCGCCTTGCGCTACAACATCGCCGGGATGACCCTGCCGGTCGAAGAGTTGCTGATCACCAACGGCGCGCTGGAAGCATTGAACCTGTGCCTGCAGGCGGTGACCGAGCCGGGTGACATGGTGGCCATCGAAGCACCAGCCTTCTATGCCTGCCTGCAAGTGCTGGAGCGCCTCAAACTCAAGGCCGTGGAGATCCCCACTCATCCGCGCGAGGGGCTCGATGTGGATGCCCTGGCCAATGCCCTGCAACGCCTGCCGATCAAGGCCTGCTGGTGCATGCCAACGTTCCAGAACCCGGTCGGCGCGAGCATGCCCGAGGCACGCAAGCGTCAATTGGTGGAGTTGTTGCATCAGCACCAGGTGCCCTTGATCGAGGACGATGTGTACGCCGAGCTGTACTTCGGCCAGCACGCGCCACGCCCTGCCAAGGCCTATGACCGCGACGGCTGGGTGCTGCATTGCGGTTCGTTCGCCAAGAGCCTGGCACCGGGCTACCGCATCGGCTGGGTGGCCGCCGGACGCTTTGCGCAGAAGGTCGAGCGGTTGAAGATCATGACTTCGATCTGCGCGTCGGTACCGGGTCAGGCGGCGATCGCCGATTATCTGCAGCACGGTGGTTACGATCGCCATCTGCATCGGTTGCGCGATGCGCTGCAAAGTCAGCAGCACGCGATGATGGCGGCGATCGCGCGGTACTTTCCCGAAGAGACGCGAGTAAGTCGCCCCGACGGCGGTTATTTTCTCTGGCTCGAGCTGCCGCCGCGGGTGGACTCTCTGCAGTTGTTCCGTCTCGCGCTGGCGCAAGGCATCAGCATCGCACCGGGGCCGATCTTTTCGGCCAGTGGCCGTTTCGGCAACTGCATCCGGCTGAATTACGGCACGCCGATGGACAAGGTGCAATTGGCGGCCATGCAGACCCTGGGCAACCTGGTCCACGAGTTGGCCTGACCCACGGCGGCGTCCGCCGACGCGGCTTGCACCGCTGCTACAGGGGGCGCGCACAACGTGGTTACACATTTCGCGGGGATTCGGGATGGGCAACTTGATGCTCGATTTGGCCTTATTCTGCGCGTCGCCTGCCTACGCGGCTCGCGCCGCTGCTACAGGGGAGGGTGCACGGCGTGGTTAAGCATTTCATGGGGATTCGCGATCCCCTGTAGCAGCGGCGCGAGCCGCGTCCGGTTTCAACGTAGGGCATCTGGCACACTACGGGCGCCGTCGACGCGGCTGGCGCCGCTCGTGGACCGCCAACAAATGTGTGCGATCAGCGGCTACAATACCAAGCAAGCTAGGCAATGAGAGCGACCGCCGAGGCGCCGCTCAGCCATGGGCGAACCGCTCTAGACCGGCACTTTCGATTGAAACACGAAGTCACTTGGGGCAGTCTTGCACGCAGAACGAACGGATCCTCCCTGCAACCCGCGTGTGCCGCCGTATTGACACTCATTCGACGCCACTGCTAAACATTAACTACCCAGTTAGTTTTGCCTCTTCCCCGCGCTCGCAAGCTTGCCTGCCAGGGGTAGAAACGAAGCCAACGGTTCCAATGCTTCATAATAAAAACAACGGAGACACAGCATGGCGCATGCTCAGTCAGAATCGCACGGCTCGCAGCAAACCAAGAAGGCCACCGCCAGCGGATGGGTCGGTTCCGCCCTGGAATACTACGACTTCTTCATTTATGCCCAAGCCGCGGCGCTGATCTTCCCGCAGATCTTTTTCCCCAACACCGACCCCAAGGTCGCCATCGTTGCCTCGCTGGCCACCTACGGCGTGGGCTATGTTGCCCGCCCCATCGGTGCGTTCTTCCTGGGCCACTGGGGCGATACGCGCGGCCGCAAGAACGTCTTGCTGCTGTGCATGTTCCTCATGGGTTTCGCCACCATGGCCGTGGGCCTGCTCCCCACCTACAGTCAGGTCGGCCTCTGGGCACCGGCCATGCTGGTGGTACTGCGCCTGATCCAGGGCTTCGCAGTAGCGGGGGAAATCTCCGGGGCCAGTTCGATGATTCTCGAACATGCGCCCTTCGGCAGACGAGGCTACTACGCCAGTTTCACCTTGCAGGGCGTGCAGGCCGGACAGATCTTCGCTGCGGCGATCTTCCTGCCCCTGGCCTACTTCATGCCGGATGAAGCGTTCAACTCGTGGGGCTGGCGGATTCCGTTCCTGCTCAGTGCCGTGGTGCTGATCGCCGGCTACATCATCCGTCGCGAAGTCAATGAAACCCCGGCTTTCGAAACCGTGGAAGCGCGCGCTGCCATCCCCAAATCCCCAGTCGTCGAGGCGTTCAAGCACAGCTGGCGCAACATGGGCCTGGTGATGTGCATGGCGCTGATGAACGTCATTCCGGTAGTGGCCACCATCTTCGGCGCGGCCTACGCCGTGCAGCCGGCCTACGGCATCGGTTTCGCCAAGAGTGTGTACCTGTGGATTCCGGTGGTCGGCAATATCGTCGCGGTGTGCGTGATTCCCTTCGTGGGCAATCTCTCCGACCGCATCGGTCGTCGTCCAATGATCATCGGTGGCGCGCTGAGCTCGGGCATTCTGTCGTTCTTCTACCTGTACGCGATCAGCATCCACAACGTGCCCTTGGCGTTCGGCATGTCGATTCTGATGTGGGGCGTGTTCTATCAGGGCTACAACGCGGTGTTCCCAAGCTTCTACCCCGAGCTGTTCCAGACCCGCTATCGTGTGTCGGCCATGGCCATCTCGCAGAACGTCGGCACCCTGATCACCGCCCTGTTGCCAGCACTGTTCGCAGCGATGGCGCCGCCCGGCTCCACCAACATTCCCATGGTGGTCGGCTCGCTGGCCCTGGGTGTGTGCTGCATCGCAGCGCTGGCAGCCTTCACTGCCAAGGAGACCTACCGCATTCCCATGGCTGATCTGGGCAAACCCGATGCTGCGGCGGTGGATTCCCAGGAATACGAGCGCAGTCGTCAGCAGGCGATAAGCTCGGTGCGTTGATCCGCTGACCCTCATCACCAGAAGGCCCCTGCAACCGCAGGGGCCTTCTGCATTCAGCCGCCCGGATTGGTGTATTGCGCATACACCGCGAAAACCCCGAGTATCGCCCACAGCACGCTGAACAGAAACGGCGACCTCATCGAGAACATCAACGCCCCGCGCCAGCGTTTCTCGTTCGACTCGCGCTCGCTGAACAGCGGTGATTCGTCATAGGCCGCGCCCATGGCCGGCTCGCTGTCGAGCAACTGGCTCTGCTTGAAGTGCCAGTGATCGATGATGTCATAGGCCGAGCGAATGCCCGGCCATGCGTGCAGCGAACTGACCAGACCGAACAGCGCCAACAACGGCGGCACGACCAGGGTAAAAAGCTTGCCCCACTCCGGGTTCAGGTTGGCCATGGACGAAGCGTAGGCGATGACCAGGAACGACTGCGCGGAGAGGTAGGCGTCGGTGCGGTTGGAAAGGATGGAGGTTTCGTACTGGATTTCCTTGCGGTAGAAGTCCAGACGGTCCTTGGGGGTACCGAACATCAACACATCGGCCTTGGCATCGGCCGGGGGCGTGACGTCATCGACGATGATCTTCGACATGGGTGCATTCCTCTTGCGCTAAGGCTCATAAGAAGGCCATTCGCCCAGTTGGTTCAGCCGCTTCCGATAGGACCGCGGTCCTTCAGGTACACCGCATGCGCCGCCGACGCGGCTTGCGCCGCTGCTACAGGAGTTCGCGAGGCCACCGGTACACGCAGAAAGACCTGCGAACGCAGGGAAACATCCACTTACACCTTTTGCAACTCGTCAGGTCATATGACATCCTAACTCATGCTTGAATAACCCACTGTTCCATCCACAAAAACAACAAAGGGAATTCACCCATGACGAGTACCCACTCGCTCGAAAAGAAGGCGGCCGCCCCCACGACTCGCCTGGGCAGGCTCGCCAAGATCGTCGGACCGGGCATCATTGCCGTCCTGTCATGGCTCGGCGCAGGCGACCTGATCACCTCCTCCGTGGCCGGCGCCAACTATGGCTACGCGATGATGTGGGTGCTGGCGGTGTCGCTGCTGCTCAGATTCCTCATCGTCAACATCATTGCCCGCTTCCAGCTGTGCAACAACCAGGGCATGACCATCCTGCAGGGCTACGCGCAACTGCACCCCTTCTTCGCTTGGTTCATGCTGGGGTACGCCCTGATCATGGGTCACCTGACCAATGCGTACATGATCAAGGGCGCTGGTGAAGCACTGGCCACCCTGCTGCACATCAATCAGCCGTTGCTCGCCTCCTTCGCCGTGGTACTGGGCGTGTGGCTGCTGGTAGGCCGCAACATCTACTCGCTGATCGAAGGCGTCATGAAAGGCTTGCTGGCCCTGATGACCCTGGCGTTCATGGCGCTGGCGATCATGTCCAAACCCGATGTGGGCGGCATCCTGGCCGGGACCATCGGTTTCAGCATTCCGCCGGATGAAGGCGTGCATGGTGCCCTACTGGTAGCCGTTTCGGTGATCGGTGCGGTAGCCGGCTCGATCGCCAACTTCGTGCACCCCTACGTGATGCGCCAGAAAGGCTGGGTCGGCCCGGAACACAAGCGCATCCAGCGCAACGACCTGCTGTTCGCGGTGTTCGTCGGGATCATCATCAACCTGGCCATCTGGGTGGTCGGCGCGGAAATCCTGCGTCCCAACGGGATCGAAGTGAAAACCCTGGACGACCTGGGCGCGGCGCTGCAGATGTTCTTCGGCACCGGTGGCTGGCTGATCTTCTTCGTCGGCGTGTTCGCCACCCTGTTCGCCAGCATCGCCGGCAAGACGACGGCCTTCCCCATGCTGATCACCGATGCCTTCCAGCACATCCGTCCGGAGCGTCGCGAGAAGTACGGCAAGGAATTCCATCATGACCCGATGCACAAGTGGTTCCTGCTGTTCATCCTCGTCACGCCGCTGGTGTGGTCGCTGCCGGGCATGCCTGACTTCGTGACCCTGACCATCGGCGTGAATGCGCTGAACATCATCGGCCTGCCGGTGATCTCCCTCGGCCTGCTGATCATGTCCAACCAGAAGAAGTTGCTCGGCAACTACCGCAACAACTGGTTCGAGAACATCGCCCTGGGCTTCGCCACCATCCTCGCCGTATGGGTCGCCTTCCAGCTGGGCTCGCAGCTGCTCGCCTGACCCTGCCACTGCGGACTGTGTCCGCAGTGCGCCTTTCGCGGCCGACGCTTGTTTATCGGGCATGCCGTTCGTCGGCACGCGGGCACCACTGACGTGTGCCCGCAGCCCAATGCATGACGCATTCACACGAACAAGGAGAGCTCCATGAAAAGCCTGAAACGCATCAACGCAGCCCTGTTGGCAGGTCTGCTGGCCGCCGCTGCCGTACCGGCCATGGCCGACAACAGCACCGGTCCGACCAACCCCGCCGCCAAAGGCACCGTGCCCTCGGCCGTAGGCGTACCGTCCGGCACTGGCACCAACATGCCCAATGGCAACACCGACGGTTCCAGCGCGCCGCGTGACGGCACCAGCACTCAGATCAAGCCACAGAACACCGGCAACCCGGAAGGCAGCTCCATGGGCGGCGCGGTGACCAAGCCAGAGTCCGGCAGTCATGACATGGGTGACGGGACTGGCTCTGAAGGCGGCAAGCTCTGATTGACCCTGCACGCTTGAGCCTAGGGAGAATGATATGAGCGAACACAAGACACCTGCGCCGAACGATGTCGACCGCGACACCAGCAGTGCGGCCAACGCCACGCCCAATGACCCGGCGCTTGACCCCGCCGTCCGTCCTGATTCCAACGATCCAACCACAGCCGAAGGCAATCGCTTCAGCCCGGACTTCAAGTCCGAGCCGGAAGTCGATCCTTCGACCAGTGCGGACGATGAGGAAACGGACGCCGATATCGACACCACCGGCGGCTGATCGCCGCTTCCCTTCGAAGGCCGCTCAGCGGCTGATGCGGCTGCGCTCGTTGCGTACGTCGAAAATCAGCTGCCGTGCGGCCTCCGAGCTGATCAGGCCCTGCTCCCTGAACCTCTCGACCTTGCCTATGATCTGCACTGCAGCCTGATCCAGGTCTCTGGAGGCGGCGGTGTGCAGATTGCGAATCTCCCGAAAGATGATCTGATCCACGGGTTCATTCTGCTCGGTATCCCCGCCCGCGCCGTTATCAAGCATTTCCACATCTCCCTGCATCGGTTCACGATGGGGGGGCGTCCAGCCTGTCCCCCATTCAACCTAGATGTGTACCCCGAGCAGCCTTGGGTGTGCAAGGGCCGCCATGGAATCAATTGCCCGGCGGAAGGATATTCCCGATCAACGTAGGGCCGATTAGAGGTGCGTCAAGGTGCCATGGGTGGGATGTAGGTCAACGTTGTCCCCAGCGCCCAGAGCAGGAACAGCACCAGCGGCGCGTGTACCAGCAGTTGCACGAACGAGAAGCCGATCAGGTCGCGTGCCTTCAGACCCAACACACCCAGCAGCGGCAGCATGTAGAACGGGTTGATCAGGTTCGGCAAGGCTTCGGCGGCGTTGTAGATCTGCACCGCCCAGCCCAGGTGGTACTGCAACTCGTTGGCCACCTGCATGACGTAGGGCGCCTCGATGATCCATTTGCCCCCACCCGACGGGATGAAGAATCCCAACACCGCCGAATACACGCCCATGAGCATCGCATAGGTATCGTGGGAGGCGATCTGCACGAAGAAGGTCGAGATGTGGTGAGCCAGGGTCTGCGCATCGCCGCCCTTGACCGTGGTCATGATCGCGGCGATGGAGCCGTACAGGGGAAATTGAATTAGCACGCCGGTGGTCGTCGGCACGGCACGCGCCACGGCATCGAGAAAGCTGCGCGGGCGCCAGTGCAGCAGCAGGCCGAGCATGATGAACAGGAAGTTATAGGTATTGAGCCCCGAGATGGCCGTAATCGCCGGCTTGGTGGAAAACTCGTGGAGCAGCCATCCTGCGGCGAGCAACACCAGGAAGATAGTGATCAGCGGACTGTATTCCAGCCATTCACCCGGTCGGCTGCGCTTGCTCAGCGGCGGCAGGCTGAAAGCCGGGTCGACGCCGCAGGCCTGGGCATCGCGGGCCGAGGTCGGGCCGGGCGCGGGGGCATAGGCGACCACCAGCGAGACCACTACCAGCGCCAGCAACAGCACGCCTGACTGCCAGAGGAAAATGGTCTGGGTGAACGGGATGACACCGGTGATGGACAAGATGGACGGCGGCAGGCTAGCCGGATTTGCCTGCAACTGCGCCGCCGACGATGACAGGCCCAGGGCCCAGACCGCGCCCAGACCCAGGTACGCCGCAGCGCCGGCGGCGCGATAGTCCATGCGCAGATCGGTGCGGCGCGCCAGCGCGCGCACCAACAGGCCGCCGAACACCAGGGACAGCCCCCAGTTGAGCAGCGACGCCACCATCGAGATCAGTGCCACCCAGGCCACTGCCGAGCGTCCATTGCGCGGGATGCGCGCCAGCCGGTCGATTAGTTTCACGGCGGGCGGCGCGCCGGCGACGACGGCGCCCCCGATGACCACGAAGGCCACCGGCTGGGTGAACGGGACCTGGCGCCAGACCCGTCCCCGGCCGCGGAGGCCGTGGCCGGCGGCGCGCCGCCGATGGCCATCGCGCCCAATGCGCCCAGCAGCACCGCCACGGCGGCGAATACGTAGGAGTCGGGGAACCAGCGCTCGGCCCAGCTCGAACAGCGCAGGGCGAAGCGAGCGTAGCGGCTCTCTTCCAGGTGTGCGGACATGGTGGTGTTTCCTTGTTTTTATAGTTGGAGAGCTGCAGGTGTTGGCAGGATGTTTTCAGAAACTCATTTCGATCACATCATCGGCAATGATCAACTTGCCGGCCGTTTTCGCCTTGATTTCATCGATGCTGACACCCGGCGCACGCTCCTTGAGGATGAACGCACCGTCTTCGATCTCGAGATAAGCCAGATCGGTCAGCACCTTGCGAATGCAGCCGGCGCCGGTCAGCGGCAGGGTGCACACAGGCAGCAGTTTCGACTCGCCGTCCTTGGACGCGTGGGTCATGGTGACGATGATGTTCTCCGCACCGGCCACCAAGTCCATGGCCCCACCCATGCCCTTGACCAGCTTGCCGGGGATCATCCAGGAGGCAATGTTGCCCTGCACGTCCACCTCGAAGGCGCCGAGCACGGTGAGGTCGACATGACCGCCGCGAATCATCGCGAACGACTGCGCCGAGTCGAAGATGGAGGCGCCCAGGCGCGCGGTCACGGTCTGTTTGCCGGCATTGATCATGTCGGCGTCGACGGTAGCCTCGGTAGGGAATTCGCCCATGCCGAGCAGGCCGTTTTCCGATTGCAGCATCACGTCGATGCCAGGTGGCACGTAGTTGGCCACCAGGGTCGGGATGCCGATGCCCAGGTTCACGTAGTAACCGTCCTGCAGTTCGCGCGCGACGCGCTGGGCCATCTGTTCGCGGGTAAGTGCCATGGAAAAAACCTCGTGGGAAACAGCGCAGAAAGGAAACAATCAGGCCTTGAGCGTGCGCTTCTCGATGCGCTTCTCGAAGGTGCCCTGGATCACCCGGTCGACATAGATGCCTGGCGTGTGGATATGCTCGGGCAACAGCACGCCCGGCTCGACGATCTCTTCGACCTCGACCACGGTGATGCGCCCGGCACTGGCGGCCAGCGGATTGAAGTTCTGTGCGGTATGACGATAGACCACGTTGCCGAAGTGGTCGGCCTTCCAGCCTTTGACGATGGCGAAGTCGCCGGTGATGGCTTGTTCCAGAATGTACTGGCGGCCATTGAATTCGCGCACTTCCTTGCCTTCGGCAATCGGTGTGCCGTAGCCGGTGGCAGTGAAAAACGCGGGGATGCCAGCGCCGCCGGCGCGCATCTTCTCGGCCAGGGTGCCTTGAGGGGTCAGTTCGACTTCCAGTTCGCCATCGAGCAACTGCCGCTCGAACAGCGCGTTTTCGCCCACGTAGGAGGCGATCATCTTGCGAATCTGCCGGTCTTCGAGCAGTACACCCAAGCCGAAACCGTCGACGCCGCAATTGTTGGACACCACCGTGAGATCGCGCACGCCCAGCCGCTTGATCTCGGCGATCAGGTTCTCCGGAATGCCGCACAGGCCGAAGCCGCCGGCCAATACCGTCATGCCATCGCGCAGGCCATCGAGCGCCTGTGCGTAGGTTGCCACTCGCTTATCGAGTCCAGCCATGATCGTTCGCCTTTTATTGTTTGTCATGGCGCCGTCCGTGCCGCGACGGCGTGGGTGCAGGTATCTTCTCCCCGCACGGCTAATTTGTTAATTTTGTTTTTCTTCGGTATTGATTGGTTTTCCAAATAGATGAACGTCAAACAGCTCCGCGCCTTTCTCGCCGTGGCCCAGGCCCTGAGCTTTGCCCAGGCGGGCGAAAAGTTGCACCTGTCCCAGCCTGCGCTGAGCCTGACCATCAAGGGTCTGGAAGAAGACCTGGGCGGCGGGCTGCTGATCCGTACCACGCGCAGCGTCAGCCTCACGCCCGAAGGCGAAGCCCTGCTGCCGCTGGCCCGGCGCCTGCTGGCGGATTGGGACAACACCGAGGAGTTGCTGCGCCAGCACTTCACCCTGCAATTGGGCAAGGTGTCCATCGCGGCCATGCCGTCGTTCGCCGGCAACCTGTTGCCTGGGGCCCTGCGGATCTTTCGCGACCGCCATCCACGGGTCAATGTCGCGGTGCATGACGTGATCAACGAGCAAGTGGTGGAGATGGTTCGTCACCGCCGCGTGGAACTGGGCATCGGCTTCGAGCCGGAAAGCACCTCGTCACTGGTGTTCACGCCCTTCTACACCGACCGCTTCGTGGCCGTGGTGCCGGCCGATTCGTCGCTGGCCGAGCAACCGGTACTGACGTGGGCAACCCTGCTGGCCCATGATTTCATCGCGCTGCAGCGACCTTCTGCGGTCCGTCTGCTGCTGGAAAGCGCCGTCAGCGAGGCGCACGGCAAGCTGGCGGTGGCGTTCGAAAGTCACCAGTTGAGCACCATCGGGCGCATGGTCGCCCATGGCCTGGGCGTCAGCGCGGTACCGGCCCTGTGCATCGAGCAGATGCACGAGCTGGGCGCGCGCTGTGTGCCGCTGGAGTCGCCCAGCGTCGAGCGCCGAATCGGTCTGATGCGCTTGCCGGACCACAAGCTTTCGGCCGCCGCACACGCGCTGATGGAAGTGCTGCTGGAGCACACGGCCCACCGCCGCCAATGACCCTGCCACCCGACGGTTTGAACCGCAGCCCGATGACACTGCCCAACCCACAGGCTCCGTGTAGCAGCGGCGCAAGCCGCGTCGGCGGTCCCCGCGGTATTGTGACCCACCGCGTCGAGGCCGGACGCGGCTTGCGCCGCTGCTACAAGGGGCGCTCAATTCCTTTTCCATCGAGGAGCATTGTGATGAACAGCATTGATCTGGCCGGCAGGTCGGTACCACGCATTGGCCAGGGCACCTGGCGCATGGGGGAAGATCCGGCCCATGCCCGGCAGGAAATCGCCGCGTTGCAGGAAGGCATCGACCTGGGCCTGACCTTGCTCGACACCGCCGAAATGTACGGCGAAGGCGGCTCTGAAAAAATCGTCGGCCAGGCCATCCAGGGCCGCCGTGACCACGTCACGCTGGTCAGCAAGGTCTACCCCCACAACGCCAGCCTCAAGGGCGTGGCGCAAGCCTGCGAGCGCAGCCTGCAGCGCATGCAGGTGGAGCACATCGACCTGTACCTGCTGCACTGGCGTGGTCAGTACCCGCTGAGCGAAACGGTGGACGCCTTCGAGCGTCTGCGTGAACAGGGCAAGATCGGCGCCTGGGGCGTGTCGAATTTCGATGTCGATGACATGATCGAGCTGAACGATGAAGGCTGTGCGACCAACCAGGTGCTGTACAACCTGGAAGAGCGCGGCATCGAGTTCGACCTGCTGCCCTGGTGTGCCGAGCGGGCAATGCCGGTGATGGCCTACTGTCCGATTGCCCAGGGCGGCCGCTTGCTCGACCAACCGGCATTGCGCCAGGTTGCGCAGCGCCACGGCGTCACGCCGGCGCAAGCCTGCCTGGCCTGGGTCATTCGCCGTGAAGGGGTGATCGCCATCCCCAAAGCCTCCACGGCCGAACATGTGCGCCTGAACGCCGCTGCCCTGCACGTCAAACTCGATGCCGAAGACTTCGCCGCGCTGGATCGAGCCTACCCGGCACCGCAACGCAAGCAGCGGCTCAACATGGTCTGAAGCCGCCGCGTGCCGCCGACCGAGGCGCCGTCAATCGTCCAGCGGTTGCGGCGCCTTGCTCGGTTTCGCGGCCTTGGCGGGCTTGTTCGTAGGCTCCTGTGCGGCGGCTGCGACCGGGGCTGGCGCATTGGCCTCCTTCTCGGCTGCGGGCAATTGATCGATGGTACTGAACAGCTGCGCAGGCTCGACGTAGCCCGCCTGTTCGAGCTTTTTCTCGCCATCCTTGCCCAGCAGCACGAACTTCTGACTGGAACCGGCGCCCAGCTTCAAATCACGGATCAGGGACATGGTCGCCTGGGGGTCGAGGTCCTTGCCGTCACGCTGGCCGATGGTATTGATCACGGTGTAGAGCACCATCCCGCGCTGCTTGAAGCCGTCGCGGTTGGCGGGCTCTTCCAGCGCCTTGCGCAGTTTCAGCAGGTTGGGATCCACCGAACTCGGGGCAATCACCACCAACGGTCGGGCCCGTCCACGGTCCTGGGCCAGGGGGCTATCACCGTCGGCGGCCAGCAGCGGCGCGGCGAAGGCGAACAGTGAGGCGAGGGTCAGCGACCGGATCATCATGCTCCATCTCCTTGACGTATCGATGGCCCATCATTACAGAGATTTTGCCCCCGTGCGAGCCGGGGCCAGGCGCGCGATCAGGCTGCCGCCGAACACGTTGATCACCAGCCCCACCATCACCAGCGCACCACCCCACCACTGCAAGGCGCTCAGCCGCTCGCCGAGAATCCAGGCCGAGGAGCTCAAGCCCACCACCGGTACCAGCAACGAAAACGGTGCCACCTTGCCCGCCGGATAACGCGACAGCAGCTTGCTCCACAGGCCATAGCCCAGCACCGTGGCGATGGCGGCCAGGTACACCAGGCTGCCGATGGACTTCCAGCCGATGCCCAGCAGCGACCGTTCGATCAGCGCCGGCCCTTCCAGCCACAGCGACAGCGCGAAGAACGGCAGCGGCGGAATCAGCGCACCCCAGATCACCAGCGCGACCAGGTCGATATTGCCGAAACGGCGGGTAATGATGTTGCCCATGGCCCACATCGAGGCTGCGCACAGGGTCAGCAGTACGGCCACCAGTGGCGTGGCCTGATCACTTTCCAGGCCGATCATCGCCAGCCCGCCTGCCGCCACCAATAGCCCCACCACGCTGGCCGCACGCAGGCGTTCGCCAATGAAAAGGGCGGCGAAGAACAGCGTGAAGAATGCCTGGGATTGCAACACCAGCGAGGCCAGGCCCGCGGGCATGCCGTTGGCCATGGCCTCGAACAGAAAGGCGAACTGCCCCAGTGAAATGGTCGCGCCGTAGGCGATCAGCCAGCGCAGCGGCAGGTTCGGACGGCGAATGAAGAACACCGCGGGAATCGCCACCAGGGTGAAGCGCAGACCACCCAGCAGCATGGGTGGCAGGCCGTCGAGGCCGTAGCGGATCACCACGAAATTCAAGCCCCAGACGACGATCACGATCAAGGCCAACATCAGGTCTCTAGGTGCCACGGTACCTCCACAGGTTCAGGTCAGTCCGCTCGGGGCAGCCGATCCCCCACGGGATGGCGACTGCACGGGTCAGCCGGATCATTCTTGCCCATCGCAGCCCCAGACGGGAACCTGTTTCAAAACTTTTCTGAATAGGCTCGGCCTGGGTAGCGTTCCGTGCGAGCCCAAGCTTGAGCTAGAGTGCAATCACAATGCCATTTCAGGAGGTCCGTCGATGCGCGTGTTCTGGGTAATGCTGATTGCAGTGGGCTTGTCGGGTTGTACCTCGTTCCGCGCCGACTCGGAGCACCTCAAGGCTGTCCCAGCAGATCGTTTGTCAGCCTGGCAACAGCCCTTGACGCCGTCGAGCGAACTGGTGGTGGACCGCGACATCGGCATCATGGGCGGCGGCTGCTACGTCGCGCTGCTGATCGACCGCGAACCGGCGGCGTTGATGGCCGTCGGCGAGGTGGCCACCTTTCACCTGCCGCCTGGCGAACACATCGTCGGCATCACCACCGACAAGCAAGGTGGCATGCTCTGCAGCAAGGGCCGTCTGAACCGCGAACTGCGCCTGCAGGCCAACCCAGGCGAGCGCCAGCACCTGCGTATCGTCAGCGAAGCCAAGAGCGGCTTCGGTATCGTTCTGGACCCGCGCTGATTGCGTCGACACACCTTCTCCCCCGCTGATCTGATCAGGAGTCGCCATGCCCAGCCAGCCGCTGCACCACAACGCACACCAGCAGCCCATTGGCCACCCGCTGCCCGACTGGACCGCGCGCCCTCGCCCGGCCCATGCGGTGATCGAAGGCCGCTATTGCCGCCTTGAGCCCTTGAACGTCGCGGCCCACGCCGAGGATCTGTTCCAGGGCTATTGCCAGCAGAGCGACGGCAGCGACTGGACCTACCTGCCCGTCGGACCGTTCGCCGACCTCGACAGCTATCGCACTCACCTGCAAGCCGCGGCAGCCAGCCAGGATCCGCAACACTGGGCGGTGATCGATCCGCGCAGCCAACGGGCCGTGGGCACGCTGGCCTTGATGCGCATGGACCTGGCCAATGGCGTCATCGAAGTGGGCCATGTGACTTTCTCGCCGTTGATGAAACGCACCCCCGTGTCGACCGAAGCGCAGTACTTGCTGATGCGCCTGGTGTTCGATGAGTTGGGCTACCGGCGCTACGAATGGAAATGCGATGCCTTGAACGCGCCCTCGCGCAAGGCCGCCGAGCGCTTGGGCTTCAGCTTCGAAGGCATCTTTCGCCAGGCACTGGTGTACAAGGGCCGCAACCGCGACACCGCGTGGTTCTCGATCATCGACAGCGAATGGCCAGCGCGGCGCGCGGCATTCGAACGCTGGCTGGCGACGGAGAACTTCGACGGGTCGGGCCAACAATTGACCGCATTGACCGCCTGTCGCCAGCAGGATTGAGAAACCCGGCTATCCTTGCGACTGGCGAAATGAATCGCCTTGTTGCTCACCACCTGCAGCTCCTCATTCACAAAAAAGAGAGCCGACGCTTGAAACTCGAACCCTTGCCAAAGTCGCTGATCGCCGTTGCGTTCGCGCTGGCCCCCACCTGTTTGTTCGCCGCCTCCCCCGCCCCCGTCGCCGCGCAGAACGGCATGGTCGTCACCGCCCAGCAGCTGGCCACCCACGTTGGCGTGGACGTGCTCAAGGACGGCGGCAATGCCGTCGACGCTGCCGTCGCCGTGGCCTACGCCCTGGCTGTGGTCTACCCGGCCGCCGGCAACATCGGCGGCGGTGGCTTCATGACCCTGCAGATGGCCGATGGCCGCAAGACCTTTCTGGACTTCCGCGAGAAGGCCCCACTGGCCGCCACCCCGGACATGTACCTGGACAAGGCCGGCAACGTCATCGAAGGCCTGAGCACCGACGGCCACCTGTCGGTGGGCATTCCAGGCACCGTCTCGGGCATGGAGCTGGCCCTGCAGAAATACGGCACCTTCAAGCGTGCCGACCTGCTCGCGCCAGCCATCAAGCTGGCCGACGAGGGCTTCACCCTCGGTCAGGGCGACGTCGACCTGCTGGAAACCGCCACCGAGGATTTCCGCAAGGACAGCCAGGACTCGGCGAAGATCTTCCTCAACCAGGGTCAGCCGTTCAAGGCCGGTGACAAGCTGGTGCAGAAGGATCTGGCACGCACCCTGCGGGAGATTGCCGACAAGGGCAACGCCGGTTTCTATCAAGGCTGGGTGGCCAAGGCCATCGTGGATTCGAGCCAGGCCGGCAAGGGCATCATCACCCAGGCCGACCTCGACAAGTACAAGACCCGCGAGCTGGACCCCATCGAGTGCGACTACCGCGGCTACCATGTGATCTCCGCACCACCGCCCAGTTCGGGCGGCGTGGTCATCTGCCAGATCATGAACATTCTTCAGGGCTACCCCATGGCCGAACTGGGCTATGGCTCGGCGCAGGGCATGCACTACCAGATCGAGGCCATGCGCCACGCCTACGTGGACCGCAACAGCTACCTGGGCGACCCGGACTTCGTCAAGAACCCCATCGCTCACCTGCTCGACGCCAACTACGCGACGAAGATCCGCAACAGCATCTTGCCGAACAAGGCGGGTGTCTCGGCCGAGATCAAACCGGGCTTGGCGCCCCATGAAGGGAGCAATACCACCCACTACTCCATCGTCGATCAGTGGGGCAATGCGGTTTCGGTCACCTACACCCTCAATGGCTGGTTCGGCGCACGGGTCATGGCCAGCGGCACCGGCATCCTGCTCAACGACGAGATGGACGACTTCACCTCCAAGGTCGGCGTCGCCAACATGTATGGGCTGGTGCAGGGCGAAGCCAACGCGATCGCGCCCTACAAGACGCCGCTGTCGTCCATGAGCCCGACCATCGTCACCAAGGACGGCAAGCCGGTGATGGTGGTCGGCACGCCCGGCGGCAGTCGAATCATCACCGCGACCTTGCTGACCATGCTCAACGTCATCGACTACGGCATGGACATCCAGCAGGCGGTCAATGCGCCACGCTTCCACCAACAGTGGATGCCCGACGTGACCAACCTGGAACACTTCGCCATCAGCCCGGACACGCGCAAGATCCTCGAGAGTTGGGGCCACAATTTCGGCGAGCCGCAGGACGCCAACCACCTGGCAGCAATCCTGGTCGGCGCGCCTTCACTGGGTGGCAAGCCCGTCGCCAACAACCGCTTCTACGGTGCCAACGACCCGCGCCGCAACACCGGCCTTGCCGAAGGCTATTGAGCTAATGAATACGCGGTCGGGCCAGTGCATGGGCCTGACCGCGTGCACCACCGGTGAACGATCCACCTGAACTTTCCATTTTCCTCCGCGCTCAGATTTTTTGATCGCCTGGTACGCCAGGCCTTAACTGACCCGAGGAAGATCCACATGGCTACCCAACTGCAAGGCAAGAAAGTCCTGTTCATCACCGCCAACACCGGCATCGAGCGTGACGAACTGCTCAAGCCCGTCGAAGCGCTGCGTGCAGCCGGCGCCACCGTGACCCACGCTTCCAGTGAAGGCGGCACCGTGCAGACCTTCCAGCAGGACACCGAGAAAGATCGCACCGTCGAGTCCGACAGCAAGATCCAGGGCCTGAGCGCCAGCGACTTCGACGCCCTGGTCATTCCAGGCGGCACCGTCAACGCCGACACCCTGCGTCAGGACACCGATGCCCAGCACCTGGTCAAGGCTTTCGCCGATGCAGGCAAAGTGGTCGCTGCCATCTGCCACGGCCCATGGCTGCTGATCAACGCCGGCGTGATTCCCGGCAAGACCCTGACCTCCTACCCCAGCGTCAGCCTAGACCTGACCAACGCCAAGGCCGCAGGCTGGGTCGACCAGGAAGTCATGCAGTGTGGTGCCAACGGCTGGACCCTGATCACCTCGCGCACTCCTGATGACATCCCTGCGTTCAACGACGCCATCATCAAGGCCCTCGGCGCAGCCTGAGCCGCCCTTCCACTCACAGATCAGGGAGCCTAGATGCCTTCTCTATTCGATTCGATCCAGGTTGGCGAGCAGCAGTTGCCCAATCGGATCCTCATGGCCCCGCTGACACGCGGCCGCGCCACCCGCAATCACGTACCCACCGACCTGATGATCGAGTACTACACCCAGCGCGCCAGCGCCGGGTTGATCATCACCGAAGCGACCGGCATCACCCAGGAAGGCCTGGGCTGGCCCTACGCGCCAGGCATCTGGAGCGACGAGCAGGTCGAAGGCTGGAAGAAGATCACCGCCGCCGTGCATGAAGCCGGCGGGCGCATCGACTTGCAGCTGTGGCACATGGGCCGCATCGTCCACCCCAGCTTCCTCGGCGGTGCACAGCCAGTTTCGTCTTCGGCGACGACTGCGCCAGGCCACACCCATACCTATGACGGCAAGCAACCCTACGTGGAAGCCCGGCCGTTGGGCATCCATGAGATCCCGCGGTTGCTGGACGACTACGAGCACGCCGCGAAGAACGCCATGCGCGCCGGCTTCGATGGTGTACAGATCCATGCCGCCAACGGCTACCTGATCGACCAGTTCCTGCGCGACAACAGCAACTTCCGCGACGACGCCTATGGTGGTTCGGTAGAAAACCGGATTCGCCTGTTGACCGAAGTCACCCAGCGGGTTGTCGACACCATCGGTGCCGAACGCACCGGCGTGCGCCTGTCGCCCAACGGCGATTCGCAGGGCGTCAACGACAGCGATCCGGAAACCCTGTTCTCCGCCGCTGCCGCTGCGCTGGACAAGATCGGCATCGCCTATCTGGAACTGCGCGAACCGCCGTTCGATGGCACCTTCGGCAAAGCCGATCGCCCGCCGGTGCACCCGGTGATCCGCAAGGCCTTCAGCCGGACCCTGGTGCTCAATTCCGACTACACCCACGAAAAAGCGCAGGCTGCGCTGGACGCCGGTGAAGCCGATGCGATCGCCTTCGGTCGGCCGTTCCTGGCCAACCCGGACCTGCCCCATCGGTTCGCCAAGGGGCTGCCGCTGAACAAGGACGTCATGGAAACCTGGTACAGCCAGGGTCCGGAAGGCTATGTGGATTACCCCACAGCCGACGAGCAGTAAAGCGGAAACGGGGGCTTCGGCCCCCGATCTTTTTTAGACATTGTCGACACTTACCTTCGAGCGCCTTGACTGCAAGCTGTAACAGGACTATTTTTTCGTCACTACCTGCCCAGGTGTCGACAATATGTCCGTTACCTCTGTTTCGCCCTTGCCCGTTCCCGATCCGGAATTCACGACCCCGCCCAGTGCCGTTCCAATGGAAACCGAGACGCTGTCGGAGAACGTGTTCCGCCGCATCCAGGCGGCCATCATCAATGGCGAAATAGCCCCAGGCAGCAAGATCTCCGAACCCGAACTGGCACGCACCTATGGCATCAGCCGCGGACCGCTGCGTGAAGCCATCCACCGTCTGGAAGGCCAGCGCCTGCTGGTGCGCATTCCCCACGTCGGTGCCCGGGTGGTGTCGCTCAATCACGCCGAGCTGATCGAGCTCTACGAAATCCGCGAATCCCTCGAAGGCATGGCCTGTCGACTGGCTGCCGAGCGCATGAGCCAGGCACAGATCGACGAGTTGCGCGAGGTGCTCGCCACCCATGAACGCGATGCCGCGTTCCAGGCCGGCGTCGGCTACTACCAGCAGGAAGGCGATTTCGACTTCCACTACCGCATCATTCAGGGCAGCGGCAACAGCACGCTGGTGCAGATGCTCTGCGATGACCTGTACCAACTGGTGCGCATGTACCGCATCCAGTTCTCTGCCACGCCCAACCGTCCGCACCAGGCTTTCGCCGAGCATCACCGTATCCTCGACGCCATCGCCGAGCGCGACGGCGAACTGGCCGAGTTGCTCATGCGTCGGCACATCGCCGCATCCAAGCGCAATGTCGAACGCCATTACCTGGAACCCAACCAGAACAACACCCCAGGAGCCCCATCATGAGTCAGCCCTCCCGCCCCGGCCAACGCTTCCGTCAGGCCCTCGCCGAAGAGTCGCCCTTGCAGGTGGTCGGCGCCATCAACGCCAACCACGCCCTGCTCGCCCAGCGCGCCGGTTTCAAGGCCATCTACCTGTCCGGTGGCGGCGTCGCGGCCGGCTCCCTGGGCCTTCCCGATCTGGGCATCACCGGCCTTGACGACGTGCTGACCGACGTGCGCCGCATCACCGATGTGTGCGATCTGCCGTTGCTGGTCGACGTCGACACCGGTTTCGGCTCGTCGGCCTTCAATGTCGCCCGCACCGTCAAGTCGATGATCAAGTTCGGCGCCGCGGCCATGCATATCGAAGACCAGGTGGGCGCCAAGCGCTGTGGCCATCGACCGAACAAGGAAATCGTTTCCCAGCAGGAAATGGTCGACCGCATCAAGGCGGCGGTGGATGCGCGCACCGACGACAGCTTCGTGATCATGGCGCGCACCGATGCTTTGGCGGTGGAAGGTCTGGAGTCAGCTCTGGACCGCGCGGCAGCCTGCATCGAAGCGGGTGCGGACATGATCTTCCCCGAAGCCATCACCGAACTGCAGATGTACCAGCTGTTCGCCAGCCGGGTGAAAGCACCGATTCTGGCCAACATCACCGAGTTCGGCGCCACGCCGCTGTTCACCACCGAGCAGCTCGGTGGCGTCGGCGTCGGCCTGGTGCTCTACCCGCTGTCGGCGTTCCGCGCCATGAACAAGGCTGCCGAGAACGTCTACACCGCGATTCGCCGCGATGGCACCCAGCAGAACGTGGTCGACACCATGCAGACGCGCATGGAACTGTACGACGCCATCGACTACCACGACTTCGAGCGCAAACTCGACGCGCTGTTCGCGCAGAAAAAATGATCGCTGTATTCCAATAACAAATCCAAGATCGGAGAAAACCATGGCCGAAGCAAAAGTACTCAGTGGCGCTGGCCTGCGTGGCCAGGTGGCCGGACAAACCGCGCTGTCGACCGTCGGCATGCCCGGCGCCGGGCTGACCTATCGCGGCTACGACGTGCGCGAACTGGCCGAGCACGCGCTGTTCGAAGAAGTCGCCTACCTGCTGCTGCACGGCGAGCTGCCCACCCACGACGAGCTGGCTGCCTACCAGGGTAAGCTGCGCAGCCTGCGCGACTTGCCGCAGCCGCTCAAGGAAGTGCTCGAACGCATCCCGTCCAGCACCCATCCGATGGACGTGATGCGCACTGGCTGTTCGTTTCTCGGCACTCTCGAGCCGGAGCGTAACTTCAGTCAGCAGGAACACGTCACCGACCGCCTGCTGGCGGCCTTTCCGGCGATCATGTGCTACTGGTATCGCTACAGCCACCACGGCGTGCGCATCAGTTGCACCAGCGATGAAGACACCTTCGCCGGGCACTTCCTGTACCTGCTGCATGGCAAGTCACCGAGTGAACTGCACAGCAAGGTGATGGACGTCTCGCTGATCCTCTACGCCGAGCACGAATTCAACGCTTCGACCTTCACCGCCCGCGTGTGCGCCTCGACCCTGTCGGACATGTATTCGTGCGTGACCGCAGCCATCGGCTCGCTGCGCGGCCCCCTGCACGGCGGTGCCAACGAAGCGGCCATGGCCATGATCCAGAAGTTCGCGTCGCCCGAAGAAGCGGTGCGCGGCACCTTGGCCATGCTCGAGCGCAAGGACAAGATCATGGGCTTCGGCCATGCCGTGTACAAAGACAACGATCCGCGCAACGAAGTGATCAAGGGCTGGGCGAAGAAGCTGGCCGACGAAGCCGGTGACAAAGTCCTCTACCCCGTCTCCGAAGCCATCGACAAGACCATGTGGGAGCAGAAGAAGCTGTTTCCCAACGCCGACTTCTATCACGCCTCGGCGTACCACTTCATGGGCATCGCGACCGAGCTGTTCACGCCGATCTTCGTCTGCTCTCGGGTGACCGGCTGGGCAGCCCATGTGTTCGAACAGCGAGCCAACAACCGGATCATTCGCCCCAGCGCCGAGTACGTGGGCGTGGAACAGCGTGCGTTCGTGCCTCTGGATCGCCGCTGACCTGGCGGGCTTCTTCGCGGGCAGAGGGCTCGCCGCCCGCCCCGCTCCCACAGGCGGCGAGCCTGCTACCTGCGCCGCCCGCGAAGGCCGCCCCGCCGAACTTCTGCCATGCCTTGCACCGTGAGCCGACCTGATGAACATACAACACCGCAAGTCATTACCCAACTCGCCGCTGGACTATTACGACGCCCGAGAAGCCGTCGAAGCCCTCCAGCCCGGCGCCTACGCCACCCTGCCCTACACCTCCCGCGTACTGGCGGAAAACCTGGTGCGCCGTTGCGACCCCGCCACCCTGGACGCCTCCCTGCGCCAGCTGATCGAACGCAAGCGTGACCTGGACTTCCCCTGGTACCCGGCGCGAGTGGTGTGCCACGACATCCTCGGCCAGACCGCCCTGGTCGACCTGGCCGGCCTGCGTGACGCCATCGCCTCACAGGGCGGTGACCCGGCGCTGGTCAATCCGGTGGTCCCGACGCAGCTGATCGTCGACCACTCGCTGGCCGTGGAAAGCGCCGGCTTCGATCCGCAGGCGTTCGAGAAAAACCGCGCCATCGAGGACCGTCGCAATGAAGACCGCTTCCACTTCATCGACTGGACGCGCAAGGCGTTCAAGAACGTCGACGTCATTCCGCCGGGCAACGGCATCATGCACCAGATCAACCTGGAGAAAATGTCGCCGGTGATCCAGGTCCGCGAAGGCGTGGCCTTCCCCGACACCTGCGTTGGCACCGACAGCCATACCCCCCATGTCGACGCGCTGGGCGTGGTGGCCATCGGCGTGGGCGGGCTCGAAGCCGAAAGCGTCATGCTCGGTCGCGCGTCGTGGATGCGCCTGCCCGAAATTGTCGGGGTCAAGCTGACTGGCCAATTGCAGCCGGGCATCACCGCCACCGACATGGTGCTGTCCCTGACCCAGTACCTGCGTCAGCAGAAAGTGGTGGGTGCGTACCTGGAGTTCTTCGGTGAAGGCGCACGCGCCCTGACCCTGGGCGACCGCGCCACCCTCTCCAACATGGCCCCGGAGTACGGCGCCACGGCGGCGATGTTCGCGATCGACCAGCAGACCATCGACTACCTGCGCCTCACCGGCCGCGAAGAGCAGCAGGTGCAACTGGTCGAAGACTATGCGCGCCTGACCGGCCTGTGGGCCGACAGCCTGGACGCCGCTGTCTATGAGCGCGACCTGAGCTTCGATCTGTCCGGCGTCGTACGCAACATGGCCGGGCCGAGCAACCCGCACGCGCGAATCGCGACCAGCGACTTGACGGCCCAGGGCATCGCCGGCCCCTGGAGCGAAGTGCCCGGGCAGATGCCGGACGGTGCGGTGATCATCGCCGCCATCACCAGTTGCACCAACACCAGCAACCCACGCAACGTCATCGCTGCCGGCTTGCTGGCGCGCAATGCCAACCGCCTGGGCCTGACGCGCAAGCCCTGGGTCAAATCGTCCCTGGCACCGGGCTCGAAAACCGTGGCCCTGTACCTGGACGAAGCTGGCCTGACCGCGGAACTGGAAACCCTGGGCTTCGGCATCGTCGCCTTCGCCTGCACCACCTGCAACGGCATGTCCGGCGCGCTCGACCCGGTGATCCAGCAGGAGATCATCGAGCGCGACCTGTACGCCACCGCCGTGCTCTCGGGCAATCGCAATTTCGACGGACGTATCCACCCCTATGCCCGTCAGGCCTTCCTGGCCTCGCCGCCGCTGGTGGTGGCCTATGCGATTGCTGGCACCATTCGTTTCGACATCGAAAAAGACGTGCTCGGCCTCGACCCGCAGGGTCAGCCCATCCGCCTCAAGGACATCTGGCCCAGCGACGAGGAAGTCAACGCAGTGGTGAAATCGTCGGTGAAACCCGAACAGTTCCGCCAGGTGTACATCCCCATGTTCGCCGTGCACGAGGACCACGGACCGAAAGTCGCGCCGCTGTATGACTGGCGGCCGGCGAGCACCTATATCCGTCGTCCGCCGTACTGGGAAGGTGCCCTGGCAGGCGAGCGCACGCTCAAGGGCATGCGCGCGCTGGCGGTGTTGCCGGACAACATCACCACCGATCACCTGTCGCCGTCCAACGCGATCATGCTCGACAGCGCCGCCGGTGAATACCTGGCGAAAATGGGCCTGCCCGAAGAAGACTTCAACTCCTACGCCACCCACCGCGGCGATCACCTGACCGCGCAACGAGCGACGTTCGCCAACCCCAAGCTGTTCAATGAAATGGTGGTGGAGAACGGCAAGGTCCGCCAGGGCTCGCTCGCGCGCCTGGAACCCGAAGGCCAGGTCATGCGCATGTGGGAAGCCATCGAGACCTACATGCAGCGCAAGCAGCCGCTGATCATCATCGCCGGGGCCGACTATGGCCAGGGTTCCTCACGGGACTGGGCGGCCAAGGGTGTTCGTCTGGCCGGGGTGGAAGCGATCGCCGCCGAGGGCTTCGAGCGTATCCACCGCACCAACCTGGTGGGCATGGGCGTGCTGCCGTTGCAGTTCGACGCGGGCACGGACCGCAAGACCCTGGGCATCGATGGCACCGAGGTGTTCGACGTGGTCGGCCGCTTGACGCCCCAGGCGCGGCTGACCCTGATCATCGAACGGCGCAACGGCGAGCGCGTGCAGGTGCCGGTCACCTGTCGCCTGGACACCGCCGAGGAGGTCTCGATCTACGAAGCCGGCGGCGTGCTGCAACGCTTCGCCCAGGACTTCCTGCAGGCGACCGCACCCACTCACGCTGCTGCCGACGCCCATTGAGGACTGCCCCATGACCCAGCTTCGCATTCCCGCCACCTACCTGCGCGGTGGCACCAGCAAAGGCGTGTTCTTCAAGCTCGCCGACCTGCCCGAAGCGGCGCGTCCGCCCGGTCCGGCGCGCGACGCCCTGCTGTTGCGGGTGATCGGCAGCCCCGACCCCTACGGCAAGCAGATCGACGGCATGGGCGGCGCCACGTCGAGCACCAGCAAGACGGTGATCGTCAGTCCCAGCAGCCAGCCGGGGCATGACATCGACTACCTGTTCGGTCAGGTCTCCATCGACAGCGCCTTCGTCGACTGGAGCGGCAACTGCGGCAACCTGTCGGCAGCGGTCGGCCCGTTCGCCATCGCTCAGGGCCTGATCGATCCCACCCGCGTGCCCCACGACGGCATCGCCACGGTGCGCGTATGGCAGGCCAACATCGGCAAGACCATCATTGCCCATGTGCCCATGAGCGGCGGCGAGGTTCAGGAGACCGGTGATTTCGAACTGGACGGTGTGACCTTCCCGGCCGCTGAAGTGCAACTGGAGTTTCTCGATCCGGCGGCCGAGGCCGACGGCGCGGCCGGAGCCATGTTTCCCACCGGGCAGCTGATCGACGAGCTGGACGTACCCGGCGTGGGTCGGTTCGAGGCGACGATGATCAATGCCGGCATCCCGACGATCTTCATCGATGCCGCCGCATTGGGGTACAGCGGCTGCGAGTTGCAGGACGCGATCAACGGCGATCCTCAGGCGCTCGCGCGCTTCGAGACCATCCGCGCCCACGGGGCATTGCGCATGGGCTTGATCCAGCGTCTGGAAGAGGCGCAAACCCGCCAGCACACGCCCAAGGTCGCCTTCGTCGCGCCCCCAGCCGACTACGTCGCTTCCAGCGGCAAACCGGTGGCTGCGGCCGATATCGACCTGACGGTGCGGGCCATGTCGATGGGCAAGCTGCACCACGCCATGATGGGCACCGCCGCGGTCGCCATCGGGACGGCTGCCGCGATTCCCGGGACCGTGGTCAACCGCGCGGCGGGCGGTGGCGTGCGCAGTACGGTGTGCTTCGGCCATCCCTCGGGAACCCTGCGCGTAGGCGCCGAAGCCAACCAGCTGGATGGCCAATGGCAAGTGACCAAGGCGATCATGAGCCGCAGCGCGCGGGTCCTGATGGAAGGCTGGGTCAGGGTGCCCGCGCAGACCCTCGCTTGAACCTGTGCCAGGAACTCAGGCGGTGGGCTGCTCCTGCTGCCGGTAACGCAGCCACACCGCGCCGCCCTCTTGTACCTCGGCGCTGTCGAGGGTCAGGTAGGTCGGCTGCTGCCACTGCTTGGCATCGATCTCGAACGACGCCGGATGCTCGCCCCGGCCATCCACCAACGGCAACAGCAGGACGCTGATTTCGTCGACCAGCCCGGCATTGACGAACGAGCCACTGACGTGGGGGCCGCCTTCGACGACCAGGCGCTTGATGCCCAATTCCCGGCCGAGAATGTCCACCACCTGATGCAGGTCGAGGGAGTCCTTGCCGGCGAAGATGTAAGACACCTGGATCGATTGCAGATAGGCCAGATAGTCGTCGCTGACCGCTTCGGTGAGCACTTCGACGATGTGTGAATCCAACGCCGTGTTGGACTTCCAGCCGACCTTGCCCTGGGGGTCGATGGAAATGGCGTAGGCACTTGCCGAGCGATCGGCAAAATGATGCGTCCGCTCGATCGGCCCCTTGGCCAGGCCGGACGGATAACCGTCGTCGTGAGCGATTTCCTGCATCGTCACGCGCCCGCAGGCCCAGGCGTCGAAGTCGAACTGTTTGGCCAAGCGTTCGTACAGCTCGCCGGCGGCGTTCTTGAACGGCCGGGCCCAGCCGTCGGTGAGGGCATGACCGTCGACGGAGGACATCATGTGGCAGATTACATAGGGCTTCATGGGAGCTCCTTGGCTGTCGGTGTGTCTATCACCGACCGGCGCCCATGGCCGTTGGTTCAGCTTGAAGCGAGCGTGGACCTGCTCGACGCCGCCCCAAGATCGAGGCGCATGTGCGTCGTCTGCCAGACGGGATCGGACTCGACGTCGATCACCTCGAAGCCCTGTTTCTGCCAGAACGCGATCGCTCCGGGCAGGAACGGATGGGTGTGCAGATACAACGTGGCGATACCAGCCTGACGCGCCTGCGCCAGCAGCGCTGCGTACAGCGCCTTGGCAACCCCGGCACCCCGGCAGCTCGGCGAGACGAACAGCCTGACCACCTCGACGATGTCAGTGGCCGGCAACTGCAATTGGCTGAAGCGCTGATTGTAGGGCAGGTAGCCGATGGCGCCGACGATGCGACCCGCCTGCCAGGCCAGCAGAAAACAGCCCTGGTCCGAACCCAGATACACCTCGTCAAAGCGAGCTAGATCGTCCGGCACCTGGGTGGCATCCAACTGCGGGAAGATCGAGGCCCTGGCGGCCATGACATAGTCGAGAACCGCGGGTATCTGGTCCGGCGCTGCCGGACGGATGTCGATGGCGTTCACTGTGTCTGTCCTCTCCATAGGCGTGCGTCAGTGGGCTCAGAACGCAAGCTTGTAACCGATCAACAGCAGCATCACCGCCAGGCAGGGCCGCAGGATGTCGTCCGAAACCCGCCCGGACAGATGGCTGCCCAGGTAGATCCCCGGCAGCGAGCCGAGCAGCAAATGCCCGAGCAATGACCAGTCCATGTTACCCATGCTCGCATGCCCCATGCCCGCCACCAGGGTCAATGGCACGGCATGGGCGATTTCGGTGCCCACCAGGCGCCGGGTCGCCAGGAACGGATACAGCATGAACAACGCCACCGTCCCCAGGGCACCGGCGCCGATCGAGGTCAGCGAGACCATCACTCCGAGCACGACACCAGTTACCACAGTAAGCGCGTTGAGGGTCTTCGGGCTGAGGTTGTAGCGATCCCCGGCATGGCGGCTGGCCAGGGCTTGCAGGCGTTTCTTGAACAGGATCGCCAACGCCGTGAGGAACAGCACGACCGCCAGCGCCTGCTTGATCACCACGCCCATGGCCTGCGGCTCGGCATTCAGGCTTTTCAGGTACCAGAGCACGAACGCTGCTGCGGGCACGCTGCCCAGCGCCAGCCAGCCGGTGATCTTCCAGTCGATGTTCTTGTTGCGTCCATGGACCCAGACGCCACTGGCCTTGGTGATGGCCGCGTACAACAGATCGGTGCCGACCGCCGTGGCTGGATTGATGCCAAACCAGAGCAGAATCGGCGTCATCAGTGAGCCGCCGCCGACGCCCGTCATTCCGACGATGAAGCCCACGACCAATCCGGCAATGGTGAAACCCCAGGTACCTACTTCCATTCTTACGTCCTACACATCAGATTCAGCATCGCGGGAGCGGTAGCCGGGCGGCAGGATATCAACTTCTGTTATAGCCATTTATAACTATGCAGCATTAGCTTATAACCGGCCTCCCACAGGCGTCAGGAAGTGCACCACAGTTCACTGTCAACTTCAGCGCGACAGTCCTGGCCGCTTCGACGGATTTATCCTCCTGCGGAGAACGCATACTCTTGATCCATCGCACAGCATTTCCACCGCTGGGCACCTTCACTCGGGAGAACGTCATGCTCGCACTTCGCAAAGCCTCGGATCGCGGTATCGCCAACCACGGCTGGCTGCAATCCTTCCATACCTTTTCCTTCGGGCATTACCGTAATCCTCAGGAACAGGGCTTCTCCGACCTGCTGGTGATCAACGACGATCGCGTCAGCGCCGGCAAGGGCTTCGGTCAGCACCCGCACCGCGACATGGAGATCTTCTCCTACGTGCTGGAAGGCGCACTGGCGCACAAGGACACCCTGGGCACCGGCTCGGTGATTCGCCCCGGCGATGTGCAGCTGATGAGCGCCGGCCACGGCGTCGCCCACAGCGAGTTCAACCACAGCGACGTCGATCCCGTGCATTTCCTGCAGATCTGGATCGTGCCCGAAGTGGCAGGCGCCAAGCCGCGCTATCAGCAGGAGCACTTTTCCGCCGAGCAGAAACGCGGTCGCCTGCAGCTGATCATCTCGCCCGATGGTGCCGAAGGCTCGTTGCATGTCCGCCAGGATGCGCGGGTGTATGCCGGGTTGTTCGATGGCGAGGAGCAGGCCACGCTGACACTTGCGGCCAACCGCTACGCCTATGTGCACGTGGCCACCGGCAGTGTCGAACTCAACGGCCAGCGCCTGAACGAAGGGGATGGCGTGCGCCTGCGGCAGGAAACCGTGCTGCAGTTGGCCAATGGGGTCAATGCCGAGGTGCTGGTGTTCGACTTGCGCCCGAACGAGCTGCCGCAGATGCCCTGATCGGTATCCGCACCGGGGGCGCTCATCGACCTTGTCGATGGGCGCATTGAAAAAAGCGATTGGCTTGACCCCGGTGTGGCGCGTACCTTCAAGGTCTGCATTTTTTTTGCAACGCCTGTACGGCGTTGGCAGTCGAAATGGTCATGCCCTTTACTGGTACCCCTGATGCACACCCCTGAGCGCACCCTGCACGATGGCTTCGCCCGCAAAGTCGATTACCTGAGACTGTCGGTTACTGACCGCTGTGATTTCCGCTGCGTGTATTGCATGGCCGAAGACATGACGTTTCTGCCGCGCAAACAGATTCTCAGCCTCGAAGAGCTCGAACAGGTGGCAGCCAGCTTCGTCGCCCTGGGCACGCGCAAGATCCGCCTGACCGGGGGCGAACCCCTGGTGCGTTCGGGCATCGTCGATCTGTGCCGACGCATCGCCGCCCTGCCCGGCCTTCAGGAACTGTGCATGACCACCAACGGCTCGCAGCTGGCGACCTTGGCCAAGCCGTTGTTCGACGCCGGCCTCAAGCGCTTGAACATCAGCCTGGACAGCCTCGATCCGGCACGTTTCCGCGAACTCACCCGTACCGGCGACCTGAACAAGGTGATCGCTGGCATCGACGCGGCCAATGCTGCCGGTTTCCGCCATACCAAGCTTAACTGCGTGGTTATGCAGGGCCGCAACGATGACGAAGTCGTCGATCTGGTGGCCTTTGCCATCGAGCGCGGCCTGGACATTTCCTTCATCGAGGAAATGCCCCTGGGTGCGATCAGCGAGCACAGCCGCGCCGAGGCCTTCTACTCCAGCGAGCAGGTCCGCGCACGGCTCGCCGAACGCTACGAATTGCTCCCGTCCACGGATTCCACCCAGGGCCCGTCACGTTACTGGCGCGTTCCTCAGGCGCCGGGCACTCGCATCGGCTTCATCTCCCCGCACAGCCACAATTTCTGCGCGACCTGCAACCGAGTGCGCCTGACTGTCGAAGGCCGGCTGCTGCTGTGCCTGGGGAACGAGCACTCGGCAGACCTCAAGCAGGTGCTGCGCGAGCATCCCGGCCAGCCGGAAGTGCTCGAACAGGCAATCATCAAGGCCATGCAGCTCAAGCCATGGAGCCACAACTTCCGCCTGGACGACGATGTGCAGGTGGTGCGTTTCATGAACATGACCGGCGGTTGATCGCGGCGGCTGTCTTCGCCATTGTTCTGCTTTGCTTATCAACCCGTTTGAAAATGCAACTTATCAAATCAGTGCACAGGGCCGACAATCGCCCTGTGCCGTCGCTGTATTTCCGGTACGTCCTGCGCTGTCCGCGCCCCACAAGAACAAGGCCACCGGCCCACCTACCGAGGACTCCTCCATGCAAGACGTCGTTATCGTAGCCGCCACACGCACGGCCGTAGGCAGTTTTCAGGGTTCACTGGCAAGCGTGCCCGCCGTCGAGCTGGGCGCCGCGGTGATCCGCCGGCTGCTTGCACAGACCGGCCTGGACCCGGCGCAGGTCGACGAAGTGACTCTGGGGCAGGTGCTCACGGCCGGTGCCGGGCAGAACCCGGCGCGTCAGGCGGCCCTGTTTGCCGGCCTGCCCAGCGCGGTACCGGCCATGACGCTGAACAAGGTCTGCGGTTCGGGGCTCAAGGCCGTGCACCTGGCGACCCAGGCCATCCGTTGCGGCGATGCCGAGGTGGTGATTGCCGGTGGCATGGAAAACATGAGCCTGGCGCCCTACGTATTGCCCGCGGCCCGCACCGGGCTGCGCATGGGCAACGCACCCCTGGTCGACAGCATGATCAAGGACGGCCTGTGGGATGCGTTCAACGACTATCACATGGGCATCACCGCGGAAAACCTCGCCGAACAGTACGGCATCAGCCGAGAAGCGCAGGATGCTTTCGCGGCGCAGTCCCAGCAAAAGGCCGTGGCGGCCATCGAGGCAGGTCGCTTCACCGCCGAGATCACGCCCATCGACGTCCCGCAGCGCAAGGGCGACCCCCTGCCCTTCACGATCGACGAGCAGCCCCGCGCCGGCACCACCGCGCAAACCTTGGGCAAGCTCAAGCCCGCCTTCAAGCCTGATGGCAGCGTGACGGCTGGCAATGCGTCGTCGCTCAATGACGGCGCCGCCGCGGTCCTGCTGATGAGTGCGGCCAAGGCGCAAGCGCTGGGCCTGCCGGTGCTCGCGCGCATCGCCGCCTACGCCAATGCCGGCGTGGATCCGGCGGTGATGGGTATCGCCCCGGTGTCGGCGACGCGCCGCTGCCTGGAAAAGGCCGGCTGGAGCCTGGATCAACTGGATCTGATCGAGGCCAACGAAGCCTTTGCCGCCCAGGCACTGTCGGTAGGCCAGGTCCTGGGGTGGGACGCGAGCAAGGTCAACGTCAATGGCGGTGCCATAGCCCTGGGTCACCCGATCGGGGCTTCGGGTTGCCGGGTCCTGGTGACCTTGCTGCACGAGATGCTGCGCCGCGACGCCAGCAAAGGTCTGGCAACCCTGTGCATCGGTGGTGGCCAAGGCGTTGCCCTGGCCCTGGCTCGAGACTGACCCGTGCTCCCTCGCCGCGCACTGGCCGTGCGTGGCGAATGGGGCGACAATGGCTCAACGCCACTTATTCAGGAGCTCTGCCGATGAGCCGCACTCTATTCGCTTCGCTGTGCATCACGGGCGCACTGCTGTCGGCTGCGTCGACCGCCACTTTCGCCATCGAAGTCCTGCAAGCGCCCGGCACCGGTGCGCAGATGGTTTCGCTGGGCAAAGGCGACCGTGTTCCGCCCAACTATGCCCTCCCTGAATCGGCCTTCACGGGCTGGAAGGCTGCCGGTCTGAAGCAACCGGATATCGACAGCCAATGGGTGCAGATGGGCGACAACTTTGTGCTGATCAGGCGTGGCAATGCCGTGATTCAGGACGTTCAACCCATTCCAAAATAGACGCGGCAGCGATTATCGGTGCAACCGGTGTATCGGCAACCACATCGTCGAAGCCTCGATCAAGCGCTTTGCAGCTTCATTTACATCTAGTTACAGACAAACTGTATAGATTGTAAATGCGCTTTACTCTCAAATGCGAAAACCTATCATCTGCGCTCGCACCTCGTGTCGAGCGCTCCGGACCATGGCTGCTCCATAGCTCTTTCCCTTCCCGGTCGCTCTCGTCACGCCACTGAATTGCTGGAGAGCCCCGATGCGCTTGAACCTGAGCCACCTGTCCGTTGCCTTGCTGGCCGCGCTTGCAACCCCGACCTTTGCCGAATCGGCATCCACCAATTCCCAAGGCATTCCGGTGCAACCTACCGACCTGCCCGTGGATGGCAGTGAGCAGGCCTTGCAGCTCGAGGAAACCCGGATTCTGGGAACCGCCGCGCAGGAGCTCAAGCAGGCACCCGGGGTGTCGATCATCACCGCCGAGGACATCAAGAAGCGCCCGCCCACCAACGACCTGTCGGAAATCATTCGTCGCGAGCCGGGTGTCAACCTGACCGGCAACAGCGCCAGCGGCAACCGCGGCAACAACCGCCAGATCGACCTGCGCGGCATGGGCCCGGAGAACACCCTGATCCTCATCGACGGCAAGCCGTCCTCGTCGCGCAACGCCGTGCGCTACGGCTGGAACGGCGACCGCGACACCCGTGGCGAAACCAACTGGGTACCGGCCGAGGAAGTCGAACGCGTCGAGATCCTCCGGGGTCCGGCCGCAGCGCGCTATGGCTCCGGGGCCATGGGCGGTGTGGTCAACATCATCACCAAACGGCCGACCGACGAATTGCACGGGTCGATGACCGTCTACGCCCTGCAACCCGAAGACAGCGCCGAGGGCGCCGGCAGGCGGGCCAACTTCAACCTCAGCGGACCGTTGACCGATGATCTGATCTTCCGTGTGTATGGCAGCGCGAACAAGACCGATGCCGACGACGCCGACATCAACAGCAGCCACCAGGCCGATCCCGGCTCGCTGGTCGCCGGTCGCGAAGGCGTACGCAACAAGGACGTCAACGGCCTGCTGAGCTGGAAGCTCGACCCCGAGAACACCGTGGACCTGGAAGCCAGCTACAGCCGCCAGGGCAACATCTACACCGGTGACACGATGAACAACGTCGGCAGTGACTTCGTCAACAGCCAGCTGGGCAAGGAGAGCAACGTACTGCACCGCTCGAGCTTCGGCATCACCCACCACGGCGACTATGAGTGGGGCAGCAGCCAGTCCTCCCTGACCTATGACTTCACCCGCAACAACCGCCTGCGCGAAGGCCTCGCGGGTGGCCCGGAGGGCGCGCCCAACGGCTCCGGACGCTTCGAATCACGGTTGCGCAACACCCGCGCGGCGAGCGAGGTCAACCTGCCCCTGAGCTGGGGCGCAGAGCAGGTCCTCACCCTGGGCGGTGAGTACCTGTACGAGTCGATGAGCGACCCTGGCGCCCTCAGTTCGCAATCGTTCGACGGCAATGGCGGTGCCGCAGGCGCCCTGGGCGTGGACCGCAGCACTGACAAGATCACCGCGCGCAGTTTCGCCGTGTTCGTGGAAGACAACATCGAGGCGACGCCCGATACCATCGTCACTCCCGGCTTGCGCTATGACCACCACGAGACCTTCGGCGACAACTTCAGCCCCAGCCTGAACGCCTCGCACAAGCTGACCGACGATCTGACCCTCAAGGGCGGCATCGCGCGTGCCTACAAGGCGCCCAACCTCTACCAGTCCAATCCCAACTACCTGCTGTACAGCCGTGGCCAGGGTTGCAGCATCGCCCAGACCAACAACGGCGGCTGCTACCTGGTGGGCAATGAAAACCTGGTGCCCGAAATCAGCGTCAACAAGGAGCTGGGGCTGGCTTACGACAAGGGCACCTGGCGCACCAGCGCGACGTACTTCCGCAATGACTACAAGAACAAGATCGTCGGCGGGATCGACCCGCTCTACCGCCTGAACAGTGGCGCTCGCGTGCTGCAATGGGAGAACTCGGGCAAGGCGGTGGTCGAGGGCGTGGAAGGCAACCTGTTCATCACCCTCACCCCCGAGCTGGACTGGAACACCAACCTGACCTACATGATCGAGTCCGAGAACCGTGATACCGGGGAGCCGCTCAGCGTGATCCCCAAGTACACCCTCAACACCACTCTGGACTGGCAGGCCAGCGAAAAACTGTCGTTCCAGGCCAACGCTACCTGGTTCGGCAAGCAGGAAGCGCCATCGCTCAATACCCGTACCGGTGCGGTCTACGACGACCTGGCCCAGAAAGACGTCGCTCCCTACGCGATTGCCGGGCTGAGCAGCGGCTATGCGTTCAACGAACATTTGAGTGTGCGGGTCGGTGTGAACAACCTTTTCGACAAGCGCCAGTACCGTGAAGGCGGCGCCAGTTCGGCCGGCGCCCAGACCTACAACGAACCCGGACGCGCCTACTTCGCGTCCGTCACCACCTCGTTCTAAGAAGAGTCTGAACCATGCTCAAGCCCCTTTGCCTCGCGCTCTGCACCCTGCTCGCCAGCACCTGGGCGCTGGCCGCACCACGCACCCTCGACACGCCCTATGGGCCCGTCACCCTGCAAGGCTCGCCCACCCGGGTGATCACCCTCGACGAGAGCAGCCTGGACGCCGCGCTGGCGGTTGGCGTGCAACCGGTGGGTACCGTTTCGACCCGCGGCAGCGATCAGGTCTCGGCCTACCTGCAGGAACGCGCCGGCCAGCCACAGATCGTCGGTACGGCGCGGGCGCCGAATCTGGAGGCCATCCTCAAGCTGGCGCCCGACCTGATCCTGGCGCCTGCCGGCGTCAGTCAGGAACTGTTCGCCACCTATAGCCGCATCGCGCCGACCGTGGCGTCGAAGAACTCGAGCATGAACGACTGGCAGGCCACCACCGCGTTCTATGCGCTGGCCCTGGATCGTCAGGCGCAAGGCCAGCAGGTGCTCGCCGCCATCGACCAGCGCGCCGCCGAGCTCAAGGCGCGTCTGCCCGCCGAACAGCGAGTCTCTGTGGTGCGCTGGAACCCACAAGGCCCGATCGCCATGTCCGGCCGGATCTTCGTCGGGCAGATGCTGCACAAGGTCGGATTGCAGACCACCGAACTGGCCAACGGCCTGAAAGGGCCGCACAGCGATGTCCTCAGCCTGGAAAACCTGAGCCGGATCGACGCCGACTGGCTGTTCGTCGCCAGCCTGAACGCCGACGGTGCCAGCGCCCTGGAAGCGGCACGCCAGCAACCGGCGTTCACGCGCCTGCACGCCGTGCGGCAGAACCATGTGGCGACCGTCGACGGTCAGGTCTGGGCCAGCGGCTCGGGGCCATTGGCCGCGCACAAGGTGCTGGACGACCTGCAGCGCATCCTCGCCCCCTAGGCCCGGTTCTGTTCATGACCCAAACCCTGCCCGCGCCAACCCTGGTCAACCGCTACCGCTGGAGGGTGTATCGGTGTGCCGGCCTGCTGGCGCTCGTCATGCTGGCGAGCCTGCTGTTGGGGGCCGGCGACACCGGGCCCTGGCGTGCGCTGTCCACCTTGTTGGGCCAGGGTAGCAGCGAGGAGCGCTTCGTGCTGTTCCAACTGCGTTGGCCGCGAACCCTGCTCGGCCTGCTGGTCGGTGCCGCGCTGGGTGCGGCGGGCATCGTGCTGCAGGCGAGCATGCGTAACCCCCTGGCTGAGCCCGGCATGCTCGGCGTCAGTGCCGGTGCTTCGCTGGCCGTGGTGATCGCCGTCGCCCTGGGCGCGAGCTCGGCGACGGTCAACCTCGGCGTTGCCGTCGCCGGCGCGCTGGTGGGCTGTGCGCTGGTGCTGCTGGTCAGCCGCGTCGGCAGCCTGGGCGACGACCCGGTGCGGCTGGTACTGGCAGGCGCGGCGTTCAGCAGCCTGCTGGCGGCCTTGACTTCGCTGATCCTGCTGCACGATCAGCGCAGTGCCGACGAGATCCGCTTCTGGGTCATCGGCGCCCTCGCCGGTCGCTCCGGCGACACCGTCCTCTGGAGCCTACCCGGTGTGATCGGCGGATTGCTGCTATTGCTTCCGGTAATCCGGCCACTGGCCAGCCTGGCCTTGGGCGAGCGCGTGGCCGCCGGGCTAGGCCACCATCCGCAATTGACCCGCCTGTGGGCCCTGGTTGCCGTGGCGATACTGGTGGGTACGGCCACGGCCGCAGCGGGGCCAATCGGCTTCGTCGGCCTGATCGTGCCGTTCATGGCACGCCGCCTGGTCGGACCGGACATCCGCCGCACCTTGTTACCGGCCTTGTTGCTCGGCCCCTGCGTACTGATCAGCGCCGACATCATTTCGCGCCTGACCGTGCGCCCCTACGAACTGCCCATCGGGGTCATCACCGCGTTCATCGGCGCGCCGATTCTGATCGCCGTGGTTCGCGGACAGCGGATGCCGCGCCTGTGAAGCGCTCGATCCCTCCAGGCCACTGGCTGCTGCGCAGCGGCAACTGGTCGGTGCTGGTCGACCGCCGCGCCTGTCTGGCAGGCCTGATCCTGAGCCTGGCCTTGGTGCTGGCCAGCGCGCTGAGTCTGGCCAGCGGTTCAGCCGACATCGACGCCATCAGCGCAGTGCGCGCCCTGTTCGGGGTCGGTGAGCCGATGCAGGTTTTTTTGGTCCGCGAACTGCGGCTGGAGCGACTGCTGGCCGGGCTGTTCACCGGCGCCGCGCTGGGCATCGCCGGCTGCCTGTTGCAGACGCTGGCGCGCAATCGCCTGGCCACCCCCGGCGTGATTGGCATCGACGACGGTGCCACGGCGTTCGCCGTCGCCTCCATCGTGGCCGTGCCCACCAGCCTCGCACCGCCCGCCCTGGCACTGATCGGCGCCATGACCGCCGCCGCGCTGGCCTTCGGCCTGGCCGGTGGCAGCGGCGCACGGGGGTATCGGTTCATCGTCGTGGGCATTGGCGTTGGGGCGGTGTTCGGCGCGCTGACCAACCTGATGCTCGCACGCACCGACCTCGACAGCGCCAACCAGGCCTACCCCTGGACCGTCGGCAGCCTCAGTGCCCGGCCATGGCTGGCGGTGCAGGTGCTGGGCATTGCATTGCTGCTGGCGACTCCGTGCGCGAAAGGACTGAACCGGGCACTGGCCACCCTGCGCTTCAACGACAGCGTGGCCCGCGGCCTGGGCATCGACGTAGCACGGGTGCGCCTGCTGACCCTGGCCCTGACGGTGCTGCTGACCGGCCTGGCCGTGGCCGTGGTCGGGCCGGTCGGACTGATCGCGCTGGCCGCGCCGGAGATGGCGCGCTACCTGTCCGGACACCGCGGCGTGGCCGTCGTCAATGCCGGGCTAGCCGGCGCCCTGCTCATGGTCTGCGCTGACTGGAGTGGCCGTACCGTGCTGGCGCCGGTGGAAATCCCGGTGGGCATCGTCACCGCCGTCATCGGCGGCCCCTATCTGCTGTGGATTCTGATCCGCCAACCCGTACGGAGCACCCCATGAGTCTGGACCCGGCCCTGCTGGATGCCAACGCTGAACCTGCCAGCCTGAACGCGCGGGACCTGAGCCTGGGCTATGGCCGCACATCCGTGATCGAGCGCCTTTCCCTGGACGTCCCCAGCAATCAGGTCACCGCCATCGTCGGCCCCAATGGATGCGGCAAGTCGACCCTGCTCGCCGGGCTCTGTCGGCTGCATAGGGCCACCCATGGCGCGGTAGTGCTCGACGGCCGGGACATCGCCCGCCTGCCGACCCGCCAGGTCGCCCAGCGCCTGGCCCTGTTGCCTCAGGACGCTTCGGCGCCCGATGGTTTGACGGTCCAGGAGCTGATTCGCTTCGGTCGACAACCCCATCAGGGACCGCTGCGCCAGTGGTCCGAGCACGACCAGCGTATCGTCGAGGCCGCGCTGGCGGCCGCCGACCTGCAAGCGCTGGCCGACCGCCCTCTGGAGTCGATGTCCGGCGGCCAGCGGCAACGCGCCTGGATCGCCATGGCGATCGCCCAGGCCACACCACTGCTCCTGCTTGACGAGCCGACGTCTGCCCTGGACCTGGGCCATCAGATTGAAGTATTCGAACTGATCCGCGACCTCGCCGCCGCCGGCAAGACCGTGGTCATGGTGGTGCACGACATTTCCAGCGCCTGCCGCTACGCCGATCATCTGGTGGCCATGCACGATGGGCGGATCGTTGCCGAAGGCCCACCGGCAGAGGTGGTGACCTCGGCATTGATCGAACGGCTATACGGCGTGAAGTGCGAGCTGTTGCGTGATCCGCACAGCGGCACACCGATCATCGCCGGCGTGCGTCGGCGTTGATCGGCGCCCCCTGCTCAGCGGTATTGAGCGCCGTCGAACCAGGCGAGTTTTTCCCGCAGCACCACTACTTCACCCACGATCACCAAGGTCGGAGCATGCACTTCGTGCTCGGCAACCATGCGTGGCAGATCCGCCAGCGTGCCGGTGAACACCCGCTGATTCACTGTGGTGCCCTGCTGGATCAACGCCGCCGGTGTATCCGCGCCACGCCCGTGGCGGATCAGCTCTTCACAGATGATCGGCAAACCGATCAGGCCCATGTAGAACACCAGCGTCTGCCCCGGTGACACCAGATCGTGCCAGGGCAGGTCGCTGGTGTTGTTCTTGAGGTGCCCTGTAACGAAGCGCACCGATTGCGCGTAGTCGCGGTGGGTCAGCGGAATCCCGGCATAGGCCGCACAGCCACTGGCCGCAGTAATGCCGGGCACCACCTGGAAGGGAATACCGTGAGCGGCGAGCTCTTCGATCTCTTCACCGCCACGACCGAAGATGAACGGATCGCCGCCTTTGAGGCGCAGCACACGCTTACCCTGCTGGGCCAGCGCCACGAGCTGCTGATTGATCTGTTCCTGCGGCAGGGCGTGCTCGGCGCGACGCTTGCCGACGTACACACGCTCGGCGTCGCGGCGGCACAAATCGAGAATCGCCGGCGCGACCAGGCGGTCGTACAGCACCACATCGGCCTGCTGCATCAAGCGCAGCGCGCGAAAGGTCAGCAGGTCCGGATCGCCCGGCCCCGCGCCCACCAGGTACACCTCACCGGGCGCATGGGGCGGCGCGCCGTCGACCTTGGCCTGCAGCATGCGCTCGGCCTCGGCGCCCTGCCCGGCCAGTTGACGGTCGGCGATTGGGCCCTGGAACACTTCCTCCCAGAACGCACGGCGCTGAGTGACGTCCGGGTACAACGCCTTGACCTTCTGCCGAAAGCGCGCCGCCAGGCCGGCCAGCTCGCCATAGGTCGAGGGAATCCAGGTTTCCAGCTTGGCGCGGATCAGACGGGCCAGCACGGGCGCGTCCCCCCCACTGGAGACCGCCACCACCAACGGCGAGCGATCGACGATGGCTGGGAAGATCACCGTGCACAGCGCCGGAGAGTCGACCACGTTGACCGGGACGCAGCGCGCGCGGGCATCGGCCGACACCTGGGCGTTGAGCGGTTCATCGTCGGTGGCGGCAATCACCAGCTGACAGCCGTCCAGGTCGTGGCTCAGGTAGCCTCGGTCGAGCATCTGTCCGCCGCTGCCGCGCACCAGCTCGGCCAGTTGCGGATCGATGCTCGGCGCAACCACCCGCAGCACCGCGCCCGCTTCGGCCAGCAGGCGCGACTTGCGCAGGGCGATCTCGCCCCCGCCCACCACCAGGACCTGGCTGTCGCGCAGTTTGTGGAAAAGCGGTAGGAACTCCATTTAGCCGATGACCTCGAGGCCGCCCATGTAAGGCTTGAGAACCTCGGGCACGCGGATGCTGCCGTCGGCCTGCTGATAGTTTTCCAGCACCGCCACCAGGGTACGACCGACCGCCAGGCCGGAGCCGTTCAAGGTGTGCACCAGTTCAGGCTTGCCGGTTTCCGGATTGCGGAAGCGGGCCTGCATGCGGCGCGCCTGGAAATCACCGGTGTTGGAACACGAGGAAATCTCGCGGTACTTGTCCTGGCTCGGCACCCAGACTTCCAGGTCGTAGGTCTTCACGGCGCTGAAACCCATGTCGCCGGTGCACAGCGCCAGGACGCGGTACGGCAGCTCCAGGGCCTGCAACACGCGTTCGGCGTTGGCAGTCAGGCTTTCCAGCGCTTCCATGGACTTGGACGGCTCGACCACCTGGACCATCTCGACCTTGTCGAACTGGTGCTGGCGGATCATGCCGCGGGTGTCGCGCCCCGACGCACCGGCTTCGCTGCGGAAGCACGGCGTATGGGCAACGAACTTGAGGGGCAGCTGTTTGACGTCGAGGATCTCGCCGGCCACGATGTTGGTCAGCGACACTTCAGCCGTAGGAATCAGATACAGATCGGCCTCGCCGTCACGGCTGATCTTGAACAAGTCTTCCTCGAACTTGGGCAGCTGGCCGGTGCCCTGCAAGGCCGGTGCCTGGACCAGGTACGGGGTGTAGGCTTCTTCGTAGCCATGCTCGCTGACGTGCAGGTTGATCATGAACTGCGCCAGGGCACGGTGCAGGCGAGCGATCGGGCCGCGCATGATGGCAAAGCGCGCGCCGGACAGCTTGGCCGCCGTTTCGAAATCCAGGCCGCCGGTCTTGCCACCCAGCGCGACGTGGTCCTGCACCGGGAAGTCGAAGGTGGCAGGCGTACCCCAGCGACGGACTTCGACGTTGCCGTCTTCGTCTTCGCCGACCGGGACCGATTCGTGGGGCAGGTTGGGAATGCCCAGGGCGATACCGTCCAGCTCACCCTGCAATTGCTCCAGCTCGACCTTGCCGCGGCCCAATTCTTCGGCGATGGACTCGACCTGCGCCTTCAACGCGTCGACGTCGCCGCCACTCTTCATGACCTGGCCAATGGACTTGGACAGCGCGTTGCGTTCGGCCTGCAGTTGCTCGGTGCGGGTCTGCACGGTCTTGCGCTGGGCTTCCAGCGCCTCGATGCGTGCCACATCCAGGACATAGCCACGGCTGGCAAGGCGATCCGCTACGTCCTGAAGCTGGCTACGTAACAGTTTGGAATCGAGCATGTCGGTCTCTCGTTTATCAGTATTGGTCAGATTTTAGTCAGTGCCAGGCCGGCCCAGGTGGCCAGCAGGCCGCCGAATACGCTCACTGCGCAGTAGCCCATGGCAACCAGTCCCTGGCCGCTTTCGAGCAAGCGCACGGTGTCCAGCGAAAATGAGGAAAAGGTGGTCAGGCCGCCCACGAACCCCACCATCAGTCCCGAACGGATTTCGACCGGAATGTCCGGGCGAATCATGAACAGGCCGTACAGGTAGCCGATGATCAGGCAGCCGACGATATTGACGGCCAGCGTACCGGTATAGAACAGGCGTGGCCAGTTCGCATTGATGTAGGTGGCGGTAAACAGCCGCAGCAAGGTGCCGACCACCCCACCCAGCGAGACCGCGATGATGGTCGGGATCACTCGGTTCTCCGCCGTCGGGGGCTGTTGTCGTCCAGGCTGGACAGATGTTTGAGCTTCTCGCCGATCTTCAATTCCAGGCCGCGGGGCACAGGTCGGTAGTAGTGGCGCGGGCTCAGTTGTTCGGGGAAATAGTCCTCGCCGGCCGCGTAGGCGTCGGGCTCGTCGTGGGCGTAGCGGTACTCGTCGCCATAGCCCAGCTGCTTCATCAACTTGGTCGGGGCGTTGCGCAGGTGCAGCGGCACTTCGAGGGAACCGTGCTCGGCTGCTTCGCGCATGGCCGCCTTGAAGCCCATGTACACAGCATTGCTCTTGGGCGCGCACGCCAGGTAGACGATCGCCTGGGCCACGGCCAACTCGCCCTCCGGACTGCCCAAGCGCTCCTGCACGTCCCACGCCGACAGGCACAAGGGCAACGCGCGCGGATCGGCATTGCCGATGTCCTCGCTGGCCATGCGCACCACACGACGTGCCAGATACAGCGGATCGCACCCGCCGTCGAGCATACGCGCGAACCAGTACAGTGACGCATCCGGATTGGAACCGCGCACTGACTTGTGCAGGGCCGAAATCTGGTCGTAGAACGCCTCGCCGCCCTTGTCGAAACGCCGACGGGTGTCGCCCAGCAGGCTCTGCAACAGTTCGGTGCCGATTTCCTCGCCGTCTTCGGCAAGGTCCGACGCGTTCTCCAACAGGTTGAGCACGCGGCGCCCATCACCGTCGGCGGCCGCCATGAGCATGGCGAAGGCTTCGTCACCCAAGCGCAGTCGACGCTTGCCCAAACCCCGCTCCTCATTCAGCGCGCGATCGACCAGACGCCGCAGGGCCGCCTCGTCCAAGCTCTTGAGCACGTAGACACGAGCCCGCGAGAGCAAGGCGTTATTGAGCTCGAAGGAAGGGTTCTCGGTGGTGGCACCGATGAAGATCAGCGTGCCGTCTTCCACATAGGGCAGGAAGGCATCCTGCTGGGACTTGTTGAAGCGATGCACTTCGTCGACGAACAGAATCGTGCGACGGCCGTACTGACCGGCCTGCTGCTTGGCCACCTCGACCGCCTGGCGAATCTCCTTGACCCCGGCCAGCACCGCCGAGACGGTTTCGAAGTGCGCGTCCGAGACTTTCGCCAGCAGCCGCGCCAGGGTGGTCTTGCCCACGCCCGGCGGACCCCAGAAGATCATCGAGTGCAGGGCGCCCTGCTCCAACGCTTCGCGCAACGGCTTGCCACGGGCGAGCAGATGCTCCTGGCCGACATATTCGTCCAGGTTGCTTGCGCGCAGGCGGGCAGCCAGCGGCTGGGCAATGGGATCGCTGCGAAACAGGTCCATGGGCTGGCAATCGACCTCGAATTATTCCTGGATCACGTCCGCCCCTTTGGGGATGTCGAACTTGAACTTGCTGGCAGCGATCGGCTCGTTGGCCTTAACGTTCATGAACAGGATATTAGTGCGCTGGCCAACGCTGTCGATCAGCTGCATGTCGTTGATCATGCCCTTGCGGAACGACAGGCGCAGCGAGTCGAACAAGGTGTCACGCGTCTTGGGCTTGAGCACGAAATCGATCACGTCACCGGCTTCCTTGGCGCTGATGTCGAAGCTCTGGCTGATCTTGGACACGTCACCGGACAACAGCAGTGCCGGGGTCTGGGTCAGGCGCTGGTCGAGATTCTTGATGGTGACCTGCTCCAGGTCCGGGTCCCACAGCGAGACTTTCTTGCCGTCGGAAACCATCAGCTGTTCCTGGGGCGCATCGGTGTGCCAGTTGAACAGGCCAGGGCGCTGCAGGGCCATCTCACCAGCGGTTTCCTGCAACTGGGTACCGCTGCCATCCAGGGTCAGCTGGGAAAAGCGGGCGGTCAACGTCTGGGACTTTTCCAGCAGTTGCGTCAAGCGCGCCACGTCCTTCTGGTCGGCATGCACCGACAGGCTGGACAGGGCCAGGGCAGAAACCAACAGCATGCGAATCAGGCGCATGGGAATCCTCGTTCTAGGGTAAGGCGCGAGCGTTGCATCAGTCGCGCATCGGGCCCGGCGCGATCACTTCGCGCGAGCCATTGGTATTCATCGGCGTGACCACACCGGCCATTTCCATGGACTCGATCATCCGCGCCGCGCGGTTGTAGCCGATCTTGAGCTTGCGCTGCACCGCCGAGATGGACGCGCGACGGCTTTCGAGGACGAAGTTCACCGCTTCGTCGTAAAGCGCATCGCTCTCGCTGTCGTCACCATCACCGCCACCGCCGCTGTTTTCGAAGCCACTGCCGGCCTCTTCGACGCCGGCCAGGATGTCTTCGTTGTAATCCGGCACGCCCCGCTGCTTCCAGGCCTCGACCACGCGGTGCACTTCTTCGTCGGAAACGAAGGCGCCATGTACGCGAATCGGCAGACTGGTGCCTGGCGGCATGTAGAGCATGTCACCGTGACCCAGCAGTTGTTCGGCGCCACCCTGGTCGATGATGGTCCGCGAGTCGATCTTGCTCGACACCTGGAACGCCATACGGGTCGGAATGTTGGCCTTGATCAGGCCGGTGATGACATCCACCGACGGTCGCTGGGTGGCCAGGATCAGGTGGATACCGGCAGCACGGGCCTTCTGGGCGATCCGCGCGATCAATTCTTCGACCTTCTTGCCGACGATCATCATCATGTCGGCGAATTCGTCCACCACCACCACGATGGTCGGCAGGGTCTTGAGCAACGGCGCCTCGTCGTGAATGCTTTCACGCTTGTACAGCGGGTCACTCAGCGGTTCGCCAGCCTCTTCGGCATCCTTGATCTTGCGGTTGAAGCCCGCCAGGTTGCGCACGCCCATGGCAGCCATGAGCTTGTAGCGCCGCTCCATCTCGGCCACGCTCCAGCGCAGCGCGTTGGCCGCGTCCTTCATGTCGGTGACCACCGGGCACAGCAAATGCGGAATGCCTTCGTAGATCGACAGCTCGAGCATCTTGGGGTCGATCATGATCAGCTTGGCGTCTTCAGGACCCGACTTGAACAGAATCGACAGGATCATCGCGTTCACGCCCACCGACTTACCGGAACCGGTGGTACCGGCTACCAGCAGGTGCGGCATCTTCGCCAGGTCGGTGATGACCGGCTTGCCGCCGATGTCGTGACCCAGGGCCATGGTGACGGGCGACGTGGCCTGATCGTACTGGGGCGAGGACAGCACTTCGGAGAAGCGTACGATCTGCCGGTCTTCGTTGGGAATCTCGATACCCACGGTGGTCTTGCCGGGAATGACTTCGACCACCCGCACGCTCAACACGGCCAGCGAGCGTGCCAGGTCCTTGGCCAGGTTGGAAATCCGGCTGACCTTGACGCCGGCTGCGGGCTGAATCTCGTAGCGGGTGATGACCGGGCCCGGGTGAATGGAATCGACGGTCACTTCCACGCCGAATTCCTTGAGCTTGACCTCCAGCAACTGCCCGACGGCCGCCAGCGACTCAGGCGAGTAGTTGACCTTCTTCTGTTCGGCCGGGTCGAGGATGGAAATCGGCGGCAGCGTACCCTGCACGGCGCTGTCGACGAACAACGACGCCTGTTTCTCCTTCTGCACCCGCGCGCTCTGCTCGGCAGGCTTGGCACTGGATGCGCCGAGGCTGCTTTCTTCGCTCAACGGCTTGATCGGCACCGCAGGTCGCGCAGGCTGGCTCGGCGCGATCTGAGCGGGTGCAGGATTGGTTGCGACCGAGGCGGCCGGCATGATCGGCGCCACGGGACGAGGCTGCGGACTCGGCTGGCTCGACAGCGTCGGTTCCACCGGCAAAGGCCGAGCGGGCTTGGGCTTGGCCAGATCCCGCGGTTCGCTCATCCGCGGCGCGGCGTAGGCTGGCTCGTCCACTTCGCGCAGTTGGGCCACCAGTTGCTTGCGTTCGGCACGCGCCGCCCACCAGCGGGTGACGGAGCCCTGCATGAGTTCGAGCAGATCGAGGGTGATCTTGCCGGTCATGTCCATGACCTTGAACCAGGACAGGTCGGTGAACACCGTCAAACCGAACAGGAACAATGCGATGAACAGCAAGGTGCTGCCCTGGATGTTCAGTGCATTGAGCGCCAGGTTGCCCAGGCTTTCGCCCAGCGCACCCCCAGCTGACGCCGGCAGGCTGCCGGCGGAATGGAAATGAATATGCGCCAGCGCCGCGCCGGAAAGAATCAGGAACACCAGACCGATCAAGCGCCACGAGAACAGCCAGCCGCTCCACTGCCAGGGCTCATGGCGCTGACGGAAGATCTGCCAGGTCTTGACGGCCAGCAACAGCGGGAAGATGTAGGCGAAATAGCCCAGCACCATGAACAGGATATCGGCGGCGAACGCACCGGCGCGGCCGGCGGCGTTCTGCACCTGGTCCATGTTGCTGCTGGTATGACTCCAGCCCGGATCGGTCTGGTCGTAGGTCAACAACGCCATCCACAGATACAGACATAGCGCGCCCATGGCGATCAGGGCGCCTTCCTTGAGGCGGTAGTGCATCTGCTGACGCCAGACAGGCACCGATGCGGGAGCGGATGAGGCAGTGGATTTCTTCAAAACGCTTGATTTCCTGCGCCTGTTGGAGCGCGCAACTGATGAATGACTAAAAACACAGCAAATGGCCAGTATCGGTTGGGAACGGGCCCTGCAAAGATCGCATTGTACGGGTTTGTCGGCAATTCGCGCATCCGCAATATGAGCATCTGCCGCCGTGCGCTTTCGGACACCGTCGTCGAGCCGAATCACCGGTTGATTCGACCGCACATTGCCTTTGCCGACAAGACCTTACGCGCGGATCTTGAAGAACAGTCACGTGGGACTGCAAAAGCACAGAAAAGTTACATGAAAGCTGCCACCCAATCCTGTCCGGCATCGTGCAGGAAGACCGCGCTGCATCGGCGGTGCACGTTGGCGGGCCAGCCGGATCATGGCAGGATGAACCCATCGCCCACCCGTACCACCCTCCCCTGCCGTAGCGAACAACCATGCTGACTTGGCTCAAACGAAACGAATTGGTCTTTCCACCCCTGAGCAAAGCCATGCGCGAGCCCAACGGCCTGCTCGCCGCTGGCGGCGACCTCAGCCCCGAGCGCCTGATCCAGGCCTACCGACACGGCTGCTTCCCCTGGTTCGAGGAAGGCCAACCGATTCTGTGGTGGTCACCCGATCCGCGCACCGTGCTGCTGCCCGCCGAAGTGCACGTTTCCCGCAGCCTGCGCAAAGTCCTGCGCCAGGGCCGTTTCAGGGTCACGTTCGACCGTGACTTCGCGGCAGTGATTGCCGAGTGCGCCGGGCCACGGAACTACACGGACGGGACCTGGATCACCGACGACATGCAACGTGCCTACCTTGCCCTGCACGAGCAGGGTCACGCCCACTCGGTCGAAGTGTGGGACGGCGATGCGCTGGTGGGCGGGCTCTACGGCCTGGCGATGGGCCGGCTGTTCTTCGGCGAGTCGATGTTCAGCCGTGCCGACAATGCCTCGAAGGTCGGTTTCGTGACCTTGGTCGAACACCTGCAGCAAGCCGGGTTCGTGCTGATCGATTGCCAGATGCCGACCGACCATCTGCACAGCCTGGGTGCACGAAGCATTCCCCGCGAGGTATTTGCCGGCTACCTGAGCCAATACCTGGACCAGCCCAACAGCGCGACGTGGCGGCGCTAGGCGAGTTATCCAGCACTGGCATACACTGAACGTACTGGTTTCATTCCGAGGGTTCATCATGACTGAGTTGGCGCGCTTGAAGTTCTATGCCACTCAACCCCATTCGTGCAGCTACCTGCCCGACGAGCAAGCCACGACCTTGTTTCTCGATCCGAGCCAGCCGATGGACGTCAATGTATACGCTGACCTCTCGGAAATGGGTTTCCGCCGCAGCGGCGACCATCTCTACCGGCCGCACTGCCAGCGCTGCAGCGCCTGCGTGCCGGCGCGCATCCCAACAGCGGGTTTCACCCCTTCACGCCAGCAGAAACGCATCCTCAAGCGCAACCCCGACGTGCAGGTGACCTGCGCCACCCCGCGTTTCACCGAAGAATATTTCGATCTGTACCAGCGTTACATCGAGCAGCGTCACGCCGATGGCGACATGTTTCCGCCCAGCCGGGATCAATTCTCGACCTTCCTGGTGCGCGACCTGCCCTTTTCCCGCTTTTACGAATTTCGCCTGCAGGGGAAGCTGGTGGCGGTTGCTGTGACCGACGTACTGCCCAACGGCCTGTCCGCCGTGTACACCTTCTACGAACCGACCGAGGAACGCCGCAGCCTGGGCCGCCTGGCGATTCTCTGGCAGATCGAGGAAGCCCGTCGCTTGAGTCTGGATGCGGTCTATCTGGGGTACTGGATCAAGAACTGTCAGAAGATGAATTACAAGACCCAATATCGCCCGATCGAGCTGCTTATCAACCAGAGATGGGTGACTCTTAACTGAACCCCTTGGCTTGAGCCCCCTTTTTCGGGCACAATGCACGCCGCTTTTGCCTGGCGCAGTTGCACCGGGCCATCAACTGGATACCGAGGGTTTTACTGCATGTCGAAAGAAGACAGCTTCGAAATGGAAGGCACTGTCGTCGACACCCTGCCCAACACCATGTTTCGCGTGGAGTTGGAAAACGGGCACGTCGTAACCGCGCATATCTCCGGCAAGATGCGCAAGAACTACATTCGTATTCTGACCGGTGACAAGGTGCGTGTTGAGCTGACGCCCTATGATTTGAGCAAAGGGCGCATCACCTACCGCGCTCGCTGAACCGAGACACATGAAAACGCCCGGCATTGCCGGGCGTTTTTGTGTGCGCAGGGTTTGGACATTAAAAGCTACGCGGCTTGCGCCGCTGCTACAGGGATCATACAAACCCATGTAGCAGCGGCGCGAGCCGCGTCACACGCTTAGGCCATCTCCGCCGTGGTCTCGAAATCGAAGGTCAGCTCGCCGTCCTTGATGTCGATGTGCACCACGCCGCCGTGCTCGGCCAACTCGCCGAACAGGATTTCTTCCGCCAACGGCCGCTTGATCTTGTCCTGAATCAAGCGCGCCATCGGCCGCGCCCCCATCTGCACGTCGTAGCCACCGGCCGCCAACCAGCCGCGAGCGGCGTCGGTGACTTCCAGTTGCACACGCTTGTCTTCCAGCTGCGCCTGAAGCTCGGTGAGGAACTTGTCGACCACGCTCTTGATGACTTCGTGGCTCAGGCGACCGAACTGGATGATGGTGTCCAGGCGGTTGCGGAACTCGGGCGTGAAACTCTTCTTGATCACTTCCATGGCGTCCGAAGAATGGTCCTGATGGGTAAACCCGATCGAGGCACGTGCAGCGGTTTCGGCACCGGCGTTGGTGGTCATGATGAGGATCACGTTGCGGAAGTCCGCCTTGCGACCGTTGTTGTCGGTCAGGGTCCCGTGGTCCATCACCTGCAGCAGCAGGTTGAAGACCTCAGGGTGAGCCTTCTCGATTTCATCGAGCAACAGCACACAGTGCGGCTGCTTGGTGATGGCCTCGGTCAGCAACCCGCCCTGGTCGAAACCGACGTAGCCGGGCGGCGCACCGATCAGACGCGAAACGGTATGACGCTCCATGTACTCGGACATGTCGAAGCGCACCAACTCCACGCCCAGCGCCTTGGCCAACTGCCGCGCAGCTTCGGTCTTGCCCACACCGGTGGGACCGGCGAACAGGAACGAGCCGACCGGCTTGTCCGGCGCCTTGAGGCCCGCACGGGACAGCTTGATGGCGGTGGCCAGCGAATCGATGGCAGCGTCCTGGCCGAATACGGTGAGCTTGAGGTCACGCTCCAGGTTACGCAGCAGTTCCTTGTCGGAGCTGGTCACGTGCTTTGGCGGAATCCGCGCGATCTTGGCCACGATGTCCTCGACCTGAGGCACTTCGATGCGCTTGACCCGATTAGCCTCTGGTTGCAGACGCTGATAGGCACCGGCTTCGTCGATGACGTCGATGGCCTTGTCGGGCATGTGCCGGTCATTGATGTAGCGCGAAGCCAACTCCGCAGCGGCACGCAACGCCTCGTCGCTGTACTCGATGTTGTGGTGTTGCTCGAAACGCCCCTTGAGGCCGCGCAGGATACCGATGGTGTCTTCCACCGAAGGCTCGGACACATCGACTTTCTGGAAGCGCCGCGCCAGGGCACGGTCCTTCTCGAAGATGCCGCGGAATTCCTGGAACGTGGTCGAACCGATGCAACGGATATCTCCGGAGGACAGCAGCGGCTTGAGCAGGTTGGAGGCGTCCATCACCCCGCCCGACGCCGCGCCCGCACCGATGATGGTGTGGATCTCGTCGATGAACAGGATAGCTTGTGGACGCTTCTTCAGCTCACCGAGCAGCGCCTTGAAGCGCTTCTCGAAATCGCCGCGGTACTTGGTGCCGGCCAGCAACGCACCCAGGTCGAGGGAATACACGACGCTGTTGGCGAGCAGGTCGGGCACCTGACTGTCGACGATGCGCTTGGCCAGGCCCTCGGCGATGGCCGTCTTGCCCACGCCTGCCTCGCCCACCAGCAACGGGTTGTTCTTGCGGCGACGGGCGAGGATCTGCGCAACGCGCTCGACCTCGATCTCGCGCCCTACCAGCGGATCGATGCGACCCTGGCGTGCCAGTTCATTTAGGTTGCTGGCATAGGCGTCCAGCGGGTTGCTCGACGTGGAGGTGTCACCACCTTCCTCATCCTGCATCTCCTGCTCGCCTTCGGAACTGTCGCCGTGGCCCGGCACCTTGGAAATGCCGTGGGCGATGTAGTTGACCACATCGATCCGCGCCACGCTCTGCTGCTTGAGCAGGAACACGGCCTGGCTTTCCTGTTCGCTGAAGATCGCCACCAGCACGTTAGCGCCAGTGACTTCTCGCTTGCCCGAACTTTGCACGTGAAACACGGCGCGCTGCAGCACACGCTGGAAGCCCAGGGTTGGCTGGGTCTCGCGATCCTCGTCATGCACGGGGATCAACGGCGTGGTGGAGTCGATGAACTCCTGCAGGTCGTGTTTGAGTTTGTCGAGATTGGCGCCGCACGCCCGCAAAACGGTGGCGGCTGCCTCGTTGTCCAATAGCGCCAGCAGAAGGTGCTCCACGGTCATGAATTCATGACGCTTGGAGCGCGCTTCCTTGAAGGCAAGATTGAGCGTGACTTCGAGCTCGCGGTTTAACATAGCTTCACCTCATACCCAAGTGGTCGGCGTTAACCGTCCTTCTCGATTTCACAGAGTAGCGGATGCTGGCTTTCCCTGGCGTACTGGTTGACCTGCATGGCCTTTGTTTCGGCGATGTCTCGGGTAAACAATCCGCATACTGCCCGTCCTTCGGTGTGGACGGCCAGCATGACCTTGGTCGCCAGCTCACGATTCAGATTGAAAAAAACCTCGAGGATTTCGACGACGAAATCCATCGGGGTGTAGTCGTCGTTGAATAGAACCACCTTGTACATCGGTGGGGCCTGTAATGCCGGCTTGGATTCCTGAACGGCAATGCCTGCCGAATCGTCCTCGTGCGACTGCGGGCGGTCTTGATTGAAGGTTAGTCGAATCTGACTGAATGCATGCATGGAAAGAAGATTCATCGTTGAGCGAATAGAAGTAGTGGGTTGGACCTTGTGACCGAATTTTGACTCGGCCGCCGCATGACCTTGACTATCGGCAAAACGGTGTTACAAACAGTAGAACCCACATTGGGGAAGAAAGGTCCGCGCAGTCAACCAAATTTTTTCAATCGATTGATTGCGCATGAAGTGGATGATACTCCAGAGCTGGAGTCCTTTGCAGAGGGATATGGGTATGCACAGTGGTAAAGTCAAGTGGTTCAACAATGCCAAGGGCTACGGCTTCATCATCGAGGACGGCAAGGACGAGGATCTTTTCGCCCATTTCTCCGCCATCGGGATGGAAGGCTACAAGACGCTGAAGGCAGGTCAGGCCGTGGTCTTCGACATTATCCAGGGACCCAAGGGTCTGCACGCGGTGAAAATCCAGGCGGCGCAGACAGCAACGTCCGAAGCAGCCACTGCCACGTCCGACAACCAGACCAAGGAGTCCGCAGACGCGTGATGCTCAGGCTGGCACAGTGATCGCGAGCAAGCGTTCCGTGGGCCCATGCCCTGCAACCGGAGCGTTTACTCGCCGTCATTGGACCACCTTCTGGTTCGATGCACACACAGACAGGCCATCCAGACGGATGGCCTGTCTCGTTTCACGCGTTTGGATTTCGAGTGCGCCCCGGCGCCGCAGCTTTGTGCCCCCTACACAGTATTCATCGCCACGACCAGTGGTATACTGCCGCAGTGACCACAGGGTCACCCTGGTCGGACCGGTCCGCTCGTGCGAGTTGTCTTGGGGCCATTCTTGGGGCCGTTTGTTGCCGGTCGACCGCTTGACGCTCTACTGATGCATCCCACATCACCGCGACGAATGCTCGACTTTTCGCCTCATTGATGACAACGAGCGAAAGCGCCTATCCTGCGCATCTCGAGATTCTGTGCACGCTCAGCAAAGAAGAGAGTTAATTCGATTATGCCCACCCGCTCAAAGATCATCTACACCTTCACCGACGAAGCGCCAGCCCTGGCCACCTATTCGCTGCTGCCGATCATCGAAGCCTTCACCGCTTCCTCGGACATCGCCGTCGAGACGCGCGACATCTCCCTGGCAGCGCGCATCCTTTCAAGCTTCCCCGAGCGTCTGCAGGCCGGCAAACCCGTCCCGGACGATCTCGCCGAGCTGGGCACCCTGGCCACCACGCCTGAAGCGAACATCATCAAGCTGCCGAACATCAGTGCTTCGGTACCGCAGCTCAAGGCCGCCATCAAGGAGCTGCAGGATCAGGGCTTCGACCTGCCCGACTACCCGGACACCGCCGAATCCGACGCCGACAAGGACACCCGCGCCCGCTACGACAAGGTCAAGGGCAGCGCCGTGAACCCGGTCCTGCGCGAAGGCAACTCCGACCGCCGCGCCCCGCTGTCGGTCAAGAACTACGCACGCAAGCATCCGCACAAGATGGGTGCCTGGGCGGCCGATTCCAAGTCCCATGTAGCCCACATGAGCAGCGGCGACTTCTACGGCAGCGAAAAAAGCGCCCTGATCGAAGCCGATGGCAGCGTCAAGATCGAGCTGGTCGGCAATGACGGCAGCACCACCGTACTGAAGGAAAAGACCAAGGTGCTGGCCGGCGAGATCATCGACTGCGCCGCGCTGAGCAAGAAGGCCCTGCGCGCCTTCGTCGCCGCCGAGATCGAAGACGCCAAGAAGCAAGGCGTGCTGTTCTCCGTGCACCTCAAGGCCACCATGATGAAGGTCTCCGACCCGATCATGTTCGGCCAGATCGTCGCCGAGTTCTACCAGCAGGCGCTGGACAAGCACGCCGACGTGCTGGAGCAGGTCGGTTTCAACCTGAACAACGGCATTGGCGATCTGTACGCACGCATCAAATCGCTGCCGGCCGAACAGCAGGCGCAGATCGAAGCCGACGTTCAGGCCGTCTATGCCACCCGCCCTGCCCTGGCCATGGTCAACTCCGACAAAGGCATCACCAACCTGCACGTGCCCAGCGACGTCATCGTCGATGCCTCGATGCCGGCCATGATCCGTGACTCGGGCAAGATGTGGAACGCCGACGGCGTGCTGCAGGACACCAAGGCGGTGATCCCGGATCGCTGCTACGCCAGCATCTACCAGGCCGCCATCGAAGACTGCAAGAAGCACGGCGCCTTCGATCCGACCACCATGGGCAGCGTGCCCAACGTCGGTCTGATGGCGCAAAAAGCCGAAGAGTACGGCTCCCACGACAAGACCTTCCAGATCGCCGCCGATGGCGTGGTTCGCGTCAGCGACAGCAACGGCCGCGTGCTCATGGAGCAGAAGGTCGAAGCCGGTGACGTGTTCCGCATGTGCCAGACCAAGGACGCGCCGATCCAGGATTGGGTCAAGCTTGCCGTCAACCGCGCCCGCGCCAGCAGCACCCCCGCCGTGTTCTGGCTCGACCCGGCGCGCGCCCACGACGCCGTGATGATCGAAAAGGTGCAGAAGTACCTCAAGGACCACGACACCAATGGCCTGGACATCCAGATCATGTCGCCGGTCGATGCCATGGCGTTCTCGCTCAAGCGGATTCGCGCAGGGCAGGACACCATCTCCGTCACCGGCAACGTGCTGCGCGACTACCTGACCGACCTGTTCCCGATCATGGAACTGGGCACCAGCGCCAAGATGCTGTCGATCGTGCCGCTGATGAACGGCGGTGGCCTGTTCGAAACCGGCGCTGGCGGTTCGGCCCCCAAGCATGTCCAGCAGTTGGTGGAAGAAAACTTCCTGCGCTGGGATTCGCTGGGTGAGTTCCTGGCCCTGGCCGCTTCGCTGGAGCACCTGGGCAGCACCTACGACAACCCCAAGGCGCTGGTACTGGCCGCAACGCTGGACAAGGCCACCGGCCAGTTCCTCGACAACAACAAGTCGCCATCGCGCAAGGTCGGCAACATCGACAACCGCGGCAGCCACTTCTACCTGGCGCTGTACTGGGCCCAGGCCCTGGCCGAGCAGAACGACGACGCCGCTCTCAAGGCGCAGTTCGCCCCGCTGGCCAAGACTCTGGCCGAGAACGAGGCGAAGATCGTCGCCGAGCTCAACGCCGTTCAGGGCAAGCCGGTGGACATCGGTGGCTACTACCACGCCGATGCCGAGCTGACCCGCAAGGCCATGCGCCCGAGTGAAACCCTGAACGCCGCGATCGCTTCGCTGGTGTAAGGTTTGCCTTGGTAACACCCTCAGCCCCGGCCTAGTGCCGGGGCTGACTTTTTCTGGCATCCGCGATCTCTCGTAGGAGCGGTCATCGGCCGCGAAAAAGGCAACGCGAATTGGCTGATGCACTGCGGTGCCTGTTTCGCGGCCGCGCCCCCCCCCCTCCTACGAGGGCCCCATCAATAGGAGATTCCACCATGACCTGGCAACCCCACATCACCGTCGCCACCATCATCGAGGACGACGGGCGTTTTCTGTTCGTCGAGGAAATGAAAGGCGGACGGCTGGTGCTCAACCAGCCTGCCGGCCATCTGGAACCCGACGAAAATCTGCTGCAGGCTGCGCTGCGCGAAACGCTGGAAGAAACCGCCTGGGACGTCGAACTGACCGGTGTGGTGGGCGTGTACCTGTACACCGCGCCCAGCAACGGCGTGACCTACCAGCGCATCTGCTTCAGTGCACGCCCCTTGCACCTGAACCCCGAGCTCGAACTGGATCCGGACATCAGCGGCACCACCTGGCTGACCCGCGACGAGCTGGCCGCACAGGGCCATCGACTGCGCAGCGAGCTGGTCATGCAATGCCTGGACGACTACCTGAACGGACCGCTGCACAGCCTGGAGCTGATTCGCACCTGAGCGTTTTGCAGCTTACCCTGTTAGAATCGCGTCCTTTTCAGAGACCCCATCGAATCCCTATGCGTGAGCCAGCTCCCCGCCACTGTGCAAAGCAGCGCGTCATCGTCGGCATGTCCGGCGGCGTCGACTCGTCCGTGTCCGCCCTTCTGCTGATGGAGCAGGGTTACCACGTGGAAGGCCTGTTCATGAAGAACTGGGAAGAAGACGACGGAACCGAATACTGCACGGCGCGCGAGGACCTGGCGGACGCCCAGGCCGTCTGCGACAAGCTGGGCATCAAGCTGCACACGGCCAACTTCGCCGCCGAATACTGGGACAACGTCTTCGAGCATTTCCTGGAAGAGTACAAGGCAGGCCGCACGCCGAACCCGGACATCCTGTGCAACCGCGAGATCAAGTTCAAGGCATTCCTGGACTACGCGCTGATGCTGGGTGCCGACCTGATCGCCACCGGTCACTACGTGCGTCGCCGCGACATCGACGGGCAGACCCAACTGCTCAAGGGCCTGGACCCGAACAAGGACCAGAGCTACTTCCTGCATGCCGTGGGTGGCGAGCAGATCGCCCGTACGCTGTTCCCCGTGGGTGAACTGGAAAAGCCGGAAGTGCGCGCGATTGCCGAGATGCACGGCCTGGCGACCGCCAAGAAAAAGGATTCCACCGGCATCTGCTTCATCGGCGAGCGACGCTTCAGCGATTTCCTCAAGCAGTATCTGCCGGCGCAGCCAGGCGAGATCAAAACCACCGACGGCGACGTCATTGGCCGCCACCATGGCTTGATGTACCACACCATCGGCCAGCGCCAGGGCCTGGGCATCGGCGGGCTGAAGGACGCTGGCGACGATCCCTGGTATGTGCTGATCAAGGACCTGGCCAACAACGAACTGATCGTCGGCCAGGGCAACGAACACCCACTGCTGTTCTCCCGCGCCCTGCTCGCCTCGGAAATCTATTGGGTGAACCCAGTGGACCTGACCGAACCGCGGCGCCTGACCGCCAAGGTCCGCTATCGGCAGAGCGACCAGGCCTGCACCCTGGAACAGACCGCCGAAGGCTATCGCGCGGTGTTCGACGAGCCGCAACGGGCGGTCACTCCGGGTCAGTCGGTGGTGTTCTACGACGGCGAAATCTGCCTGGGCGGCGGCGTCATCGAAGTCGCCGAGCCCTGGAGCCAGTCATGAACAACCTGCAGGAACAACTGGTAGCGCTGGGTGCGGTGTTCCAGGCGGCCGTGCTGGTCGACCGGATCGCCAAGACCGGTTCCGCCGCCGAGGCCGAGGTTGCCTGCCTGCTGGGCAGCCTGCTGGTGGTCGATCCGCAGAATACGCTGCAAGTCTACGGTGGTGACGACAGCCATCTGCGCGAAGGCTACGGCGCGCTGTCCAGCGCGCTGGAGCGTGACCCTGGCAGCCTGCAGCGCGAGCCGCTGCGCTATGCGCTGTCGATGCTGGGTCTGGAGCGGCAGTTGGCCAAACGCGACGAGATGCTGGACATCATCGGCAAGCGCATCCCGCAGATCCAGAATCAGGTGGAGCATTTCGGCCAGGGCCATGAGAACGTCATCGCGGCCACCGGCGCGCTCTACCAGGACACCCTGAGCACACTGCGCCAACGCATTCAGGTGCATGGCGATACGCGCCACCTCCAGCAACCCAACAACGCCTCGAAGATTCGCGCGCTGCTGCTGGCCGGCATTCGCTCGGCGCGGCTGTGGCGGCAACTGGGCGGGCATCGCTGGCAGCTGGTGATCAGCCGCCGCAAGTTGCTGCGAGAGCTGTACCCCCTGATGCGCGGATGAACGGCCGAACGGTCGGCCCGCGCCGCCCAACCGGCTTTTTTCATGTATAATTCGCGCCCTTTTCAAAGCCCGACTGTCCGAGAATACCCATGCAGCTTTCTTCGCTCACTGCGGTTTCCCCTGTAGACGGCCGCTACGCCGGCAAAACCCAGGCCCTTCGTACCATCTTCAGCGAGTACGGCCTGATTCGCTTCCGCGCCCTGGTCGAGGTGCGCTGGTTGCAGCGCCTCGCCGCGCATCCGCAAGTCGCCGAAGTACCGGCTTTCTCGGCAGAGGCCAACGCCGTGCTGGACGTGCTGGCCAGTGATTTCGCCCTGGAGCACGCCGAGCGCGTCAAGGAAATCGAGCGCACCACCAACCACGACGTCAAAGCCATCGAGTACCTGCTCAAGGAGCAGGCCGCCAAGTTGCCGGAGCTGGCCAAGGTCAGCGAGTTCATCCACTTCGCCTGCACCAGCGAGGACATCAACAACCTCTCCCACGCCCTGATGCTGCGCGAAGGCCGTGACGACGTCATGCTGCCGCTGATGCGCCAGATCGCCGAGTCCATCCGGGAACTGGCCCACCGCTTCGCCGACGTGCCGATGCTGTCGCGCACCCACGGCCAGCCCGCTTCGCCAACGACCCTGGGCAAGGAACTGGCGAACGTGGTGTACCGCCTCGAGCGCCAGATCGCCCAGGTGGCAGCGGTACCGCTGCTGGGCAAGATCAACGGCGCGGTAGGCAACTACAACGCACACCTTTCGGCCTACCCGCAGATCGACTGGGAAGCCAACGCCCGCGCCTTCATCGAAGACGAGCTGGGCCTGGGCTTCAACCCCTACACCACGCAGATCGAGCCGCACGACTACATCGCCGAGCTGTTCGACGCCATCGCGCGCTTCAACACCATCCTCATCGACTTCGATCGCGACATCTGGGGCTACATCTCCCTGGGCTATTTCAAGCAGCGCACCATCGCTGGCGAAATCGGTTCCTCGACCATGCCGCACAAGGTCAACCCGATCGACTTCGAGAACTCGGAAGGCAACCTGGGCATCGCCAACGCGCTGTTCCAGCACCTGGCGAGCAAGCTGCCGATCTCGCGCTGGCAGCGCGACCTGACCGACTCCACCGTACTGCGCAACCTGGGTGTAGGCTTCGCCCACAGCGTCATCGCGTACGAGGCAAGTCTCAAGGGAATCAGCAAGTTGGAGATCAATACTCAACGCATTGCTGAAGATCTGGACGCGTGCTGGGAAGTGTTGGCCGAGCCGATCCAGACGGTCATGCGCCGCTACGACATCGAGAACCCCTACGAGAAGCTCAAGGAGCTGACTCGCGGCAAGGGCATCAGCCCTGAAGCCCTGCAGACCTTCATCGACGGCCTGGACATGCCCGACCAGGCCAAGGCCGAGCTCAAGCAGTTGACGCCAGCCAATTACATCGGCAATGCGGCCGCTCAGGCCAAACGCGTCTGACACTCGCCACCGACGCTTCGACGCCCGGCTTCGCCGGGCGTTTTTATTCCGGCTATAAAAGCAATATTATTCAGCAGGTTACACATGAAATCTAATACCCCACTTCAAATACTGGGCGGTCTGACTGCCGCTGAATTCCTTCGCGACTACTGGCAGAAAAAACCCCTGCTGGTGCGCCAGGCCTTTACCGATTTCGAAAACCCATTGAGCGCCGACGAGCTGGCCGGCCTGGCGCTGGAAGAAGAAGTCGAGTCGCGGATCGTCATCGAACATGGCGCCCAGCCATGGGAAATGCGTCGCGGCCCGTTCGCTGAAGATGAATTCAGCAAGCTGCCGGAAACCGAATGGACCTTGCTGGTCCAGGCTGTCGACCAGTTCGTGCCGGAAGTGGCCGAACTGCTCGAGCACTTCCGCTTTCTGCCGAGCTGGCGCATCGACGATGTGATGATTAGCTTCGCAGCGCCCGGCGGCGGTGTGGGCCCGCACTTCGACAACTACGATGTGTTCCTGCTGCAAGGCCTGGGCAAGCGCAACTGGAAAGTCGGGCAGATGTGCGACTCCCAGAGCCCGCTGCTCGATCATCCGGATCTGCGCATCCTGGCCGACTTCCAGCAGAGCGAAGAGTGGACGCTGGAGCCGGGCGACATGCTTTACCTGCCGCCGCGCCTGGCCCACTGTGGCGTGGCCGTGGACGACTGCATGACCTATTCGGTAGGTTTCCGCGCCCCGAGCGCAGCCGAAGTGCTGACCCACTTCACCGACTTCCTCAGCCAGTTCCTGCCGGACGAAGAACGCTACAGCGACGCCGATGCCGTGCCTGCGGTCGACCCCCACCAGATTCAGCACGACGCGCTGGACCGCCTCAAGCGCCTGCTGGCCGAGCACATGAGCGACGAGCGCCTGCTGCTGACCTGGTTCGGCCAGTTCATGACCGAACCACGCTACCCGGAGCTGGTGGCAGGTGAAGAAGTGGCCGAAGCCGATCTTCTGGCGGAGCTGGAACAGGGTGCCTTGCTGGTGCGCAACCCGAGCGCGCGCCTGGCCTGGTCGGAAGTCGACGAGGACCTGCTGTTGTTCGCCAGCGGCCAGAGCCGTCTGTTGCCGGGCGAGCTGCGCGATCTGCTGAAGTTGATCTGCGCGGCCGATGCCTTGCACATCGACAACCTGGGGCCGTGGATGAATGACGAGCAGGGTCGCGCGTTGCTTTGCGAGTTGGTGAAACAAGGGAGCCTGGGGTTCGCCATCGATGAATAGCATCGATGTGCGCGTGGCCGACTGGCACAAGGACAACCAAGACATCCGGCGCATTCGCGAGGCGGTGTTCATCGCCGAGCAGTCGATTCCGGCCGAACTCGAGTGGGACGAGGACGATCTGAGCGCGGTGCATTTCCTGGCCGTCGAAGGCGACTACGCGGTAGGTACCGCCCGCTTGCTCGCCGACGGTGAGATCGGGCGAGTCTCGGTGCTCAAGGATTGGCGCGGGCTGCGGGTGGGCGACAAACTGCTGCAAGCGGTCATCGCCCATGCCAATTCGCTGGGTCTGCACGAACAAAAGCTCAGCGCTCAGGTGCACGCCACGGCGTTCTACGAACACCATGGCTTCCGCGTCGTCAGCGGCGAGTTTCTCGAAGCCGGCCTGCCCCATGTGGACATGGTCCGCACGCAGGATTGATCGCGCTGCGATCTGCCCGACAGACCCCAGCGCACCGTTCGCGACCACGGACCGCTTCTACAAGCAAGTATGCGTGAGACTTGTAGGAGCGGTCATCGGCCGCGAACCTACGCTGCGGGCTGTCTGATGCACCGCAGCGCGCCGTTCGCGGCCACGGACCGCTCCTACAAGCAGGAATGCGTGGGACCTGTAGGAACGGTCATCGGCCGCGAACAGGCGCTGCGGGTTGTCTGATGCACCGCGACCGGCCGCTCCAGCGTGCCATACTGGTCCGCACACTCAATGCGGAGATCATGGACATGCCGCTGCACCTTCTGTTCGCCAGCCTGCTGTTGTGCCTCGGCACCGGGGCCAACGCCGCCACACAGGTCATGCCGCTTCACTATCGCACCAGTGCCGACATCCTCCCCATTGCCCAACAGCTGGTGGGACGTGACGGCACCGTCGCGGCCTATGGCAACCAGTTGGTGGTCAACGCCGAACCGGACAAGCTCGACGAACTTACCGCTTTGCTCGAACAGCTGGACAAGCCGGCGCGAAGGCTGCTGATCAGCGTCGACACCAGCGACAGCAATACGGCCAACCAGCGCGGCTATCGGGTCAACGGCGGCGGCACCACGCGCATCATCCAGTACGGCACCGACAACCGCAGCGGTGGCGTGCAGCAAGTACAGGCCAGCGAAGGCAGCCCTGCCCTGATCCAGATCGGCCAAAGCGTCCCGCTGACCACGGCCGGCACCGACGCCTATGGCCGCCTGCAAGCGCAGACCGAATACCGCGAGGTGACTCAAGGCTTCTACGTCACGGCCAGCCTGACCGGCGATGTAGTACACCTCAACATCGCTACAAACAACGACCGCATGAGCCAGGAACGGGCCGACGTGGTCAACGTGCAAAGCACTCAATCCACTCTCAGCGGTCGGCTCGGCGAATGGATCACCGTGGCTGGGATGAACGAACATTCGAGCATCAATCAGCAAGGCATCGCCCGCCAGTACAGCACTCAAGGCCGAAACGACACCACCGTGCGCGTGAAAGTCGACGCGCTGGATTGAGCCGATGGCCCGCCGCCTGCTCCAAAGACATGCGGACGACCAAGGCCCCGAAAACTGACCGCCCAGTCGCTGAATCGAAAGAAATGTAGTGCTTTGTATTTTTCACTACAAAACGTTTGACGTGCAGAAAATCCGTGGGGCATGATGGCCTCGCCCTCACCGAACCGTGCCCCTGCCCACCGGCAGGCGCAGGTTCGGCGAGCGCCGATCAAGTGTTCGGCACACGCAGCGCCTGGCGCAGCACCCCATCATCGAACCTATGCACGAGGTTTATCTCCATGGCACTGACACGCGAACAACAAGAAGCGGCCCTTGCAAAAGACTGGGCTGAAAACCCGCGCTGGAAAGGTGTAACGCGCAACTACTCGCCCGCCGACGTGGTCCGCCTGCGCGGCTCGGTTCAACCCGAGCACACGTTGGCCCGCCTTGGCGCGGAGAAGCTCTGGAACCTGGTGACCCAAGGCGCCAAGCCGTCGTTCCGCCCCGACAAGGACTTCGTCAACTGCATGGGCGCGCTCACCGGCGGCCAGGCGGTGCAGCAGGTCAAGGCCGGCATTCAGGCCATCTACCTGTCGGGCTGGCAGGTGGCGGCCGACAATAACTCCGCCGAATCCATGTACCCCGACCAGTCGCTGTACCCGGTCGACTCGGTGCCGACCGTGGTCAAGCGCATCAACAACTCGTTTCGACGGGCCGACCAGATTCAGTGGAAAGCGGGCAAGAACCCAGGCGACCAGGGCTACATCGACTACTTCGCACCGATCGTGGCCGATGCCGAAGCCGGGTTCGGTGGCGTGCTCAATGCCTATGAACTGATGAAGAGCATGATCGAAGCAGGCGCCGCCGGCGTGCACTTCGAAGATCAGCTGGCTTCGGTGAAAAAATGCGGGCACATGGGCGGCAAGGTGCTGGTGCCGACCCAGGAGGCCGTACAGAAGCTCACCGCCGCGCGCCTGGCTGCAGACGTTGCCGGCGTGCCCACTATTATCCTGGCGCGGACCGATGCCAACGCGGCCGACCTGCTGACCTCGGATTGCGACCCTTACGACCAGCCGTTCGTGACGGGCACCCGCACACCCGAGGGCTTCTACAAGGTGCGTGCCGGTCTGGATCAGGCGATCGCTCGGGGTTTGGCCTACGCGCCCTATGCCGATCTCATCTGGTGCGAAACCGCCAAGCCGGATCTGGACGAGGCACGCCGCTTCGCCGAGGCCATCAAGCGCGAGTACCCGGACCAGTTGCTCTCGTACAACTGCTCGCCGTCCTTCAACTGGAAGAAGAACCTGGATGACGCAACCATCGCCAAATTCCAGCGCGAGCTGTCGGCGATGGGCTACAAGCACCAGTTCATCACCCTGGCCGGGATCCACAACATGTGGCACGGCATGTTCAGCCTGGCCCACGACTACGCGCGCAACGACATGACCGCATACGTGAAGCTGCAGGAGCAAGAGTTCGCCGATGCGGAAAAGGGCTACACCTTCGTGGCACACCAGCAGGAAGTGGGCACCGGCTACTTCGACGACATGACCACCGTGATCCAGGGCGGCGCCTCGTCGGTCACTGCACTCACCGGCTCCACCGAGGAAGAGCAGTTCCACTGACCACCCAGGCAAGCTGCTCCCTCAGGGGAGCAGTTGCCTCCCTGGGTAGCAGATATCCCTGTGGCAGCGGGCTCTGCCCGTGAAAGGATTGTTGCGGTGTCTCTGGCGGACCGTGGTGTGGCTTTCTCGGGTAGAACCCGCTCCCACAAGGGAGGGGGGTGGTTTGGAGCCGCCGTGGCGAAAGCCCGGCGGTTTTTTTTTTGCATGATCGATTGATCTGGCGCAATGCCGACAATCGAATATCCCAGTAAAACACTCAGCGCAGTTAATTATCCCAACTTGAACAACAGCACCAGCCCGCAAATGATATTAATTATCATTAAGATATAAGCACAGTGATGGTAAAAGCCTGTCAGCGTTGAATATTCTTCATAAACCCTACCAAAACCCCAGCATGGGCTACATTGAATAAGCCTATGTGCGTAATGATACGAATTAATTTGCGATCCGAAATTTACTTGCCCGGCTTTTACCCATAAAATCACCGCGATCGATTCTGCTGCGACATATCGTCACTGCGACACTTCATTCATTTCAGCGGCCCAGGCCCCTGCCAAGGAAACCAGCATGCCCGATTCGACAGGACTCATCGCCCACAACTGGGGCTTTGCCATCTTCCTTCTCGGTGTTGCCGGTCTGTGCGCGTTCATGCTCGGGCTCTCCAGCCTGCTGGGCAGCAAAGCCTTCGGACGCAGCAAGAACGAACCCTTCGAATCCGGCATGCTGCCGGTCGGTAGCGCCCGTCTGCGCCTTTCCGCCAAATTCTATCTGGTCGCGATGCTGTTCGTGATCTTCGATATCGAAGCCCTCTTTCTCTTTGCCTGGTCTGTGTCCGTCCGCGAAAGCGGCTGGACCGGATTCGTCGAAGCTCTCGTTTTCATAGCAATTCTGTTGGCAGGTCTTGTCTACCTGTTCCGAGTGGGCGCCCTTGACTGGGCTCCGGAAGCTCGTCGCAAGCGGCAGGCGAAGCTGAAACAATGAGGCTTTGGCAATGCAATACAATCTCACCCGGATCGACCCCGATGCTCCCAACGAGCAGTATCCCATCGGCACCAGGGAAACTGTTTCCGGCCCCCTAGAAGATCAGGTTCACAAGAACATCTTCATGGGCAAACTCGAAGACGTCCTCAGCGGCGCGGTCAACTGGGGTCGCAAGAACTCCCTGTGGCCGTACAACTTCGGTCTCTCGTGCTGCTACGTGGAAATGACCACGGCCTTCACGGCGCCCCACGACATCGCCCGCTTCGGCGCCGAAGTCATCCGGGCCTCGCCGCGTCAGGCCGACTTCATGGTCATCGCCGGCACCTGCTTCATCAAGATGGCGCCGATCATCCAGCGTCTCTACGAGCAGATGCTCGAACCCAAGTGGGTCATTTCCATGGGTTCGTGCGCCAACTCCGGTGGCATGTACGACATCTACTCGGTGGTTCAGGGGGTCGACAAGTTCCTCCCCGTGGACGTCTACGTGCCTGGCTGCCCGCCGCGCCCTGAAGCTTTCCTGCAAGGCCTGATGCTGTTGCAGGAGTCGATTGGCCAAGAGCGTCGCCCGCTGTCCTGGGTCGTCGGTGATCAAGGCGTGTACCGCGCCGAGATGCCGTCGCAGAAGGAACAGCGCCGCGAACAGCGTATCGCGGTAACCAACCTGCGCAGCCCCGACGAAGTCTGATCCAGCGCCTTCCACGCCTGCAGCGGCAGGCGAGAACCCTGGCTTCACACCGTAGTTGACCGATAGCGACCGAGACCATGACAACAGCGGACACCGCTCTGTATATCCCGCCTTACAAGGCTGACGACCAAGACGTGGTCGTCGAACTGAACCAGCGCTTTGGCCCCGAGGCCTTCCTCGCCCAGGAAACCCGCACCGGCATGCCGGTACTGTGGGTGGCCCGCGCCAAGCTGGTCGAGATCCTCACGTTCCTGCGCAACGTGCCCAAGCCCTACAGCATGCTGTACGACCTGCACGGTGTGGACGAGCGCCTGCGCACCCATCGCCGCGCGATCCCCAGCGCCGGCGACTTCACCGTGTTCTACCACCTGCTGTCGGTCGAGCGTAACAGCGACGTCATGCTCAAGGTGGCCTTGAACGAAGGCGATCTGAACCTGCCGACGATCACCGGTATCTGGCCCAACGCCAACTGGTACGAGCGTGAAGTCTGGGACATGTTCGGCATCGACTTCGCCGGCCACCCGCACCTGTCGCGCATCATGATGCCGCCGACCTGGGAAGGCCATCCGCTGCGCAAGGACTACCCGGCGCGCGCGACCGAATTCGACCCCTACAGCCTGACCCTGGCCAAGCAGCAGCTGGAAGAGGAAGCCGCGCGCTTCAAGCCCGAAGACTGGGGCATGAAGCGTTCGGGCACCAACGAGGACTACATGTTCCTCAACCTGGGCCCGAACCACCCTTCGGCGCACGGTGCCTTCCGCATCATCCTGCAACTGGACGGTGAAGAGATCGTCGACTGTGTGCCCGACATCGGCTACCACCACCGTGGCGCCGAGAAAATGGCCGAGCGCCAGTCGTGGCACAGCTTCATCCCCTACACCGACCGCATCGACTACCTGGGCGGGGTGATGAACAACCTGCCCTACGTGCTGGCGGTCGAGAAGCTGGCCGGCATCAAGGTGCCGCAGAAGGTCGACACCATCCGCATCATGATGGCCGAGTTCTTCCGCATCACCAGCCACCTGCTGTTCCTGGGCACCTACATCCAAGACGTCGGCGCCATGACCCCGGTGTTCTTCACCTTCACCGACCGGCAGAAGGCCTACACGGTGATCGAAGCCATCACCGGCTTCCGCCTGCACCCGGCCTGGTACCGCATCGGCGGCGTCGCCCACGACCTGCCGCGCGGCTGGGAAAAGCTGGTCAAGGACTTCATCGAGTGGATGCCCAAGCGCCTCGACGAATACACCAAGGCCGCGCTGCAGAACAGCATCCTCAAGGGCCGCACCATCGGCGTCGCCGCCTATAACACCAAGGAAGCCCTGGAATGGGGCGTCACCGGTGCCGGCCTGCGCTCCACCGGTTGCGATTTCGACCTGCGCAAGGCGCGTCCGTATTCGGGCTACGAGAACTTCGAGTTCGAAGTGCCGCTGGCCCACAACGGCGACGCCTATGACCGCTGCATGGTGCGCGTGGAAGAAATGCGCCAGAGCATCCGGATCATCGAACAGTGCATGCGCAACATGCCCGAAGGCCCGTACAAGGCGGATCACCCGCTGACCACGCCACCGCCCAAGGAGCGCACGCTGCAGCACATCGAAACCTTGATCACGCACTTCCTGCAGGTTTCGTGGGGCCCGGTGATGCCGGCCAACGAATCCTTCCAGATGATCGAAGCGACCAAGGGCATCAACAGCTATTACCTGACGAGCGACGGCGGCACCATGAGCTACCGTACCCGCATACGCACCCCAAGCTACCCGCACCTGCAGCAGATCCCCTCGGTGATCAAAGGCAGCATGGTCGCGGACTTGATCGCGTACCTGGGTAGTATCGACTTCGTTATGGCCGACGTGGACCGCTAAGCATGAACAGCACGCTCATCCAGACAGACCGTTTCGCCTTGAGCGAAACCGAGCGCTCGGCCATCGAGCACGAGCTGCACCACTACGAAGACCCGCGCGCGGCGTCCATCGAAGCCCTCAAGATCGTCCAGAAGGAACGTGGCTGGGTCCCCGACGGCGCGTTGTACGCCATCGGCGAGATCCTGGGCATTCCGGCCAGTGACGTCGAAGGCGTGGCCACCTTCTATAGCCAGATTTTCCGCCAGCCTGTGGGCCGCCACATCATTCGCGTGTGCGACTCGATGGTCTGCTACATCGGTGGCCATGAGTCGGTCGTCAGCGAAATTCAGAGCAAGCTGGGCATCGGCCTGGGCCAGACCACCGCCGACGGCCGCTTCACCCTGCTGCCGGTGTGCTGCCTGGGCAACTGCGACAAGGCCCCGGCGCTGATGATCGACGACGATACCTTTGGCGATGTCCAGCCCGCTGGCGTGGCCCAACTGCTGGAGGGCTACGTATGAAGCTCACCTCGTTCGGCCCGGCCAATACCATTGCCCGCGCCGCTGAAACCCATCCGCTGACCTGGCGCCTGCGCGACGACGGCGAGCCGATCTGGCTCGACGAGTATCAGGCCAAGGACGGCTACGCCGCCGCCCGCAAGGCGTTCGCCGACATGTCGCAGGACGACATCGTGCAGACGGTGAAGGATTCGGGCCTCAAGGGCCGCGGCGGTGCGGGCTTCCCCACCGGCGTCAAATGGGGCCTGATGCCCAAAGACGAATCCATGAACATCCGCTACCTGCTGTGCAACGCGGATGAGATGGAACCCAACACCTGGAAAGACCGCATGCTCATGGAGCAGCAGCCTCATCTGCTGATCGAAGGCATGCTGATCTCCGCTCGTGCGCTGAAAGCCTATCGCGGCTACATCTTCCTGCGTGGCGAGTACACGACCGCCGCCAAGCACCTGAACCGCGCGGTGCAGGAAGCCAAGGCCGCCGGCCTGCTGGGCAAGAACATCCTGGGGTCGGGTTTCGACTTCGAGCTGTTCGTGCACACCGGCGCAGGGCGTTACATCTGCGGTGAAGAAACCGCCCTGATCAACTCCCTGGAAGGTCGCCGCGCCAACCCGCGCTCCAAGCCGCCCTTCCCTGCCGCCGTCGGCGTGTGGGGCAAGCCGACCTGTGTCAACAACGTCGAAACCCTGTGCAACGTGCCGGCCATCGTCGGCAACGGCATCGACTGGTACAAGTCTTTGGCCCGTGAAGGCAGTGAAGACCACGGCACCAAGCTGATGGGCTTCTCCGGCAAGGTCAAGAACCCCGGCCTGTGGGAGCTGCCGTTCGGCATCACCGCCCGCGAGCTGTTCGAAGACTACGCCGGTGGCATGCGCGACGGCTTCACCCTCAAGTGCTGGCAGCCCGGCGGCGCCGGTACCGGTTTCCTGTTGCCCGAGCACCTGGATGCGCAGATGTACGCCGGCGGCATCGGCAAGGTCGGCACCCGGATGGGTACGGGCCTGGCCATGGCCGTGGACGACAGCGTCAATATGGTCTCGCTGCTGCGCAACATGGAAGAGTTCTTCGCCCGCGAGTCCTGTGGCTTCTGCACCCCTTGCCGCGACGGCTTGCCGTGGAGCGTCAAGCTGCTGCGCGCCATCGAGACCGGCAACGGCCAGCCGGGGGACATCGAAACCCTGCTGGGCCTGGTCGGTTTCCTCGGCCCCGGCAAGACCTTCTGTGCCCACGCGCCCGGTGCCGTGGAGCCCTTGGGCAGCGCGATCAAATATTTCCGTGCCGAGTTCGAGGCGGGCATCAAGCCCGTCACGCCAGGCAGCCTGACCCAGGTGGCCACCCCCACCATGGCCGGCGCCTGATTCGATGCACGCCCGGCGGCCCGTGCCGCCGGTATCGCCCGTTGACGCGCCATCGCTGGCTGCGCCGGGCGAATAACAAGATTTCCATTAGCCACGCCCGCTGACAACGGGCCAACGAAGAACTTGAACCATGGCCACTATCCACGTAGACGGCAAAGCGCTCGAGGTCGATGGCGCAGACAACCTGTTACAGGCCTGTCTGTCGCTGGGCCTCGACATCCCGTATTTCTGCTGGCACCCGGCGCTGGGCAGCGTCGGCGCCTGCCGCCAGTGCGCAGTCAAGCAGTACACCGACGAGAACGACACCCGTGGTCGTATCGTCATGTCGTGCATGACGCCTGCCACCGACAACACCTGGATCTCCATCGAAGACGAAGAATCCAAGGCCTTTCGCGCCAGTGTCGTCGAATGGCTGATGACCAACCACCCGCACGACTGCCCGGTGTGCGAGGAAGGCGGTCACTGCCACCTGCAAGACATGACCGTGATGACCGGTCACAACGAACGCCGCTATCGCTTCAGCAAACGCACCCACCAGAACCAGGAGCTGGGCCCGTTCATCGCGCACGAGATGAACCGCTGCATCGCCTGCTATCGCTGCGTGCGTTTCTACAAGGACTACGCCGGCGGCACCGACCTGGGCGTGTTCGGCGCCCACGACAACGTCTATTTCGGACGGGTCGAAGACGGCACCCTGGAAAGCGAGTTTTCCGGCAACCTCACTGAGGTCTGCCCGACCGGTGTGTTCACCGACAAGACTCACTCCGAGCGCTACAACCGCAAGTGGGACATGCAGTTCGCCCCAAGCATCTGCCACGGCTGCTCCAGTGGCTGCAACATCAGCCCGGGCGAGCGCTACGGTGAGCTGCGCCGTATCGAGAACCGCTACAACGGTTCGGTGAACCACTATTTCCTGTGTGACCGCGGCCGCTTCGGTTATGGCTACGTCAACCGCAAGGATCGCCCACGCCAGCCGCTGCTGGCCGAAGGCAACCGCAAGCTGAGCCTGGACGAGGCGCTGGACAAGGCCGCCGACCTGCTGCGTGGCCGCAACATCGTCGGCATCGGCTCGCCACGTGCCAGCCTGGAAAGCAACTACGCCCTGCTCGAACTGGTGGGTGCCCAGCACTTCTACAGCGGTATCGAAGCCGGCGAGCTTTCGCGCATCCGCCTGGCCTTGCAGGTACTGCGCAGCAGCCCGCTGCCGATCCCGAGCCTGCGCGAGGTCGAAGACCACGACGCGGTGTTCGTGCTCGGTGAAGACCTGACCCAGACCGCGGCGCGCATGGCACTGGCACTGCGGCAATCGGTGAAAGGCAAGGCCGAGGCGATGGCCGAAGCCATGCGCGTGCAGCCATGGCTCGACGCCGCAGTGAAGAACATCGGTCAGCACGAGCTGAACCCGCTGTTCATCGCCAGCCTGACCGACACCAAACTCGACGACGTCGCCGAAGAGTGCGTCCACGCCGCGCCGGAAGATCTGGCGCGCATCGGGTTTGCCGTCGCCCACGCGATCGACCCGAGCGCACCGGCGGTGACCGGTCTGGACAGTGAAGCCCTGGAACTGGCGCAGCGTATCGCCGATGCCCTGGTGGCGGCCAAGCGTCCGCTGATCGTCAGCGGTACGTCGCTGGGTTGCAACGCCCTGATCGAAGCCGCAGGCAATATCGCCAAGGCCTTGAAGGGCCGCGACAAGGCCGGTTCGCTGAGCCTGATCGTCCCGGAAGCCAACAGCATGGGCCTGGCGATGCTCGGCGGCGACTCGGTCGACGACGCACTGCAGGCCGTGATCGATGGCCATGCCGACGCGCTGGTGATCCTCGAAAACGACCTCTACACCCGTGTCGACGCTGCCAAGGTCGACGCTGCGCTGAACGCCGCCAAGGTGGTCATCGTTGCCGACCACCAGCACACCCGCACCGTCGAGCGCGCCCATCTGGTCCTGCCGGCCGCCAGCTTCGCCGAAGGCGATGGCACCCTGGTCAGCCAGGAAGGCCGCGCCCAGCGATTCTTCCAGGTGTTCGACCCGGTCTACCTGGATTCCAGCATCCTGATCCACGAAGGCTGGCGCTGGTTGCACGCGCTGCGCAGCACCTTGCTGAACAAGCCGGTGGACTGGACTCAGCTCGACCACGTGACCGCCGCGGTGGCCAACAGCGCACCGCAACTGGCGCGCATCGTCGATGCCGCACCGTCGGCCTCGTTCCGCATCAAGGGCCTGAAGCTGGCCCGCGAACCGCTGCGCTACAGTGGCCGTACCGCCATGCGCGCCAACATCAGCGTGCACGAGCCGCGGACACCGCAAGATACCGACACGGCGTTCTCGTTCTCCATGGAAGGCTACTCGGGCTCCGTCGAACCGCGTCAGCAGGTGCCGTTCGCCTGGTCGCCGGGCTGGAACTCGCCGCAGGCCTGGAACAAGTTCCAGGACGAAGTGGGTGGCCACCTGCGTGCCGGTGACCCCGGTACGCGCCTGATCGAAAGCCAGGGCGATGGCCTCGGCTGGTTCGCCAGCGTTCCCGGCGCGTTTTCCCCGGCACGCGGCACCTGGCAAGCCGTGCCGCTCTACCACCTGTTCGGCAGCGAGGAGAATTCCTCGCGCGCCGCGCCGGTACAGGAGCGCATTCCCCAGGCCTACGTGGCCCTGGCCAAGTCCGAAGCCGACCGCTTGGGCGTAAACGACGGTGCCCTGCTCAGCCTGACCGTGGCCGGCCAGGCCCTGCGCCTGCCGCTGCGCATCAGCGAAGAACTGGGCGCCGGCCTGGTGGGCTTGCCCGCCGGCCTGGCCGGGATCCCGCCGGCGTTCGCCGGTGCGTCCGTCGAAGGCCTGCAGGAGGCAGCACAATGACCTGGTTCACCCCTGAAGTGATCGACATCATCATCGGTGTGGTCAAGGCCCTGGTCATCATGCTGGCGGTGGTCATCTGCGGCGCGCTGCTCAGCTTCGTCGAGCGTCGCCTGCTGGGCTGGTGGCAGGATCGCTACGGCCCGAACCGGGTCGGTCCGTTCGGCATGTTCCAGATCGCGGCCGACATGTTGAAGATGTTCTTCAAGGAAGACTGGAACCCACCCTTCGTCGACAAGGTGATCTTCACCCTGGCGCCGGTGGTGGCCATGAGCGCCCTGCTGATCGCCTTCGCGATCATCCCGATCACCCCTACCTGGGGCGTGGCCGACCTGAACATCGGCTTGCTGTTCTTCTTCGCTATGGCCGGCCTGTCGGTGTATGCCGTCTTGTTCGCCGGTTGGGCGAGCAACAACAAGTACGCGCTGCTGGGCAGCTTGCGGGCTTCAGCGCAGACCGTGTCGTACGAAGTGTTCATGGGCCTGTCGCTGATGGGCATCGTGATCCAGGCCGGTTCCTTCAACATGCGCGACATCGTCGAGTACCAGGCGCAGAACCTGTGGTTCATCATTCCGCAGTTCTTCGGCTTCTGTACCTTCTTCGTCGCAGGCGTGGCCGTGACGCACCGTCACCCGTTCGACCAGCCCGAGGCCGAGCAGGAATTGGCCGATGGTTACCACATCGAATACGCCGGCATGAAATGGGGCATGTTCTTCGTAGGTGAATACATCGGCATCATCCTGATCTCGGCCCTGCTGGTGACGCTGTTCTTCGGCGGCTGGCACGGTCCGTTCGGGATCCTGCCGCAACTGTCGTTCGTCTGGTTCGCACTGAAAACCGCGTTCTTCATCATGCTGTTCGTCCTGCTGCGCGCTTCCATCCCGCGCCCGCGGTACGACCAGGTAATGGATTTCAGCTGGAAGTTCTGCCTGCCACTGACCCTGATCAACATGCTGGTGACCGCCGCGATCGTGTTGTTGAACACGCCCGCCGGCACGGTTCAGTGAGGAATTGACCCATGTTCAAATATATCGGTGACATCGTAAAAGGAACGGGCACGCAGCTGCGCAGCCTGATCATGGTCTTCGGCCATGGCTTCCGTAAGCGCGACACCCTGCAATACCCCGAGCAAGCCGTGTACCTGCCGCCGCGCTACCGCGGCCGCATCGTGCTGACCCGCGACCCCGACGGCGAAGAGCGCTGCGTGGCCTGCAACCTGTGCGCGGTGGCCTGTCCGGTAGGCTGCATCTCGCTGCAGAAGGCAGAAACCGAGGACGGTCGCTGGTACCCGGACTTCTTCCGGATCAACTTCTCGCGCTGCATCTTCTGCGGCCTGTGCGAAGAAGCCTGCCCGACCACCGCGATCCAGCTTACGCCGGACTTCGAGATGGCCGAGTTCAAGCGCCAGGACCTGGTGTACGAGAAGGAAGACCTGCTGATCTCCGGACCCGGCAAGAACCCCGACTACAACTTCTATCGCGTGGCCGGCATGGCCGTCGCCGGCAAGCCCAAAGGTGCCGCGCAGAACGAAGCCCAGCCGATCAACGTGAAGAGCTTGCTCCCTTAAGGAAGAAAGATGGAATTCGCTTTCTATTTCGCGTCGGGTATCGCGGTGGTGTCCACCCTCAGGGTGATCACCAATACCAACCCCGTGCACGCCCTGCTCTATCTGATCATCTCGTTGATCGCCGTGGCGATGACCTTCTTCGCCCTGGGCGCACCGTTCGCCGGTGTGCTCGAAGTGATCGCCTACGCCGGCGCCATCATGGTGCTGTTCGTCTTCGTGGTGATGATGCTCAACCTGGGCCCGGCCTCGGTGCAGCAGGAACGGGTGTGGCTCAAGCCCGGTATCTGGGCAGGTCCGGTCTTCCTCGGTGCGCTGCTGCTGCTCGAACTGCTGTACGTGCTGTTCGCCAATCCCAGCGCTGCCGGTATCGGTCAGACCACGGTCGACGCCAAGGCCGTCGGCATCAGCCTGTTCGGGCCTTACCTGCTGGTGGTCGAACTGGCGTCGATGCTGCTGCTCGCCGCAGCCGTGACGGCGTTCCACCTCGGCCGCACGGAAAAGGAGTAAACAGATGCCCGCTATCCCTCTAGAGCATGGCCTGGCAGTCGCCGGCATCCTGTTCACCCTCGGTCTGGTCGGCCTGATGGTCCGCCGTAACATTCTTTTCGTGTTGATGAGTCTGGAAATCATGATGAACGCCTCTGCCCTGGCGTTCATCGTGGCCGGCGCGCGCTGGGGTCAGCCCGATGGACAGATCATGTTCATCCTGGTGATCACCCTGGCAGCGGCCGAGGCCTCGATTGGCCTGGCGATCCTGATGCAGCTGTATCGCCGCTTCCACACGCTCGACATCGACGCTGCCAGTGAGATGCGCGGATGAACCTGATCTTTCTGACCTTCGTATTCCCGCTGATCGGCTTTTTGCTGCTGTCGTTCTCCCGCGGGCGCTTCTCGGAAAACCTCTCGGCGCTGATCGGCGTCGGCTCCATCGGCCTGTCGGCGATCGTCGCCGCCTACGTCATCTGGCAGTTCAACGTTGCTCCACCGGAAGGTGGCGTATACACCCAACTGCTGTGGCGCTGGATGTCGGTGGACGGGTTCGAACCCAACTTCACCCTGTACCTGGACGGCCTGTCGATCACCATGCTTGGCGTGGTGGTCGGCGTGGGTTTCCTGATCCACCTGTTCGCCTCCTGGTACATGCGCGGTGAAGAGGGCTACTCGCGCTTCTTCGCCTACACCAACCTGTTCATCGCCAGCATGCTGTTCCTGATCCTGGGCGACAACCTGCTGTTCATCTACTTCGGTTGGGAAGGCGTGGGCCTGTGCTCGTACCTGTTGATCGGTTTCTACTACGGCAACCGCAACAACGGCAACGCAGCGCTCAAGGCGTTCATCGTCACCCGCATCGGTGACGTGTTCATGGCCATCGGCCTGTTCATCCTGTTCCAGCAACTGGGTACCCTGAACATTCAGGAGCTGCTGGTGCGTGCGCCCGAGCACTTCAAGGTCGGCGATTTCTGGATCGTCCTGGCCACGCTGATGCTGCTCGGTGGCGCCGTGGGTAAATCCGCTCAACTGCCCCTGCAGACCTGGCTGGCAGACGCCATGGCCGGTCCTACTCCGGTGTCGGCACTGATCCACGCCGCGACCATGGTCACCGCAGGCGTCTACCTGATCGCCCGGACCCACGGCCTGTTCGCCCTGGCCCCGGACATTCTGCATCTGGTGGGCGTGGTCGGTGGTGTCACCCTGGTACTGGCCGGCTTCGCCGCGCTGGTGCAGACCGACATCAAGCGCATCCTGGCTTATTCGACCATGAGCCAGATCGGCTACATGTTCCTGGCCCTGGGCGTTGGCGCCTGGGACGGCGCGATCTTCCACCTGATGACCCACGCCTTCTTCAAGGCGCTGCTGTTCCTCGCCTCCGGCGCGGTGATCGTCGCCTGCCACCACGAGCAGAACATCTTCAAGATGGGCGGCCTGTGGAAGAAGCTACCGCTGGCCTACGCCAGTTTCATCGTCGGCGGTTCGGCCCTGGCGGCCCTGCCGTTGCTGACGGCCGGCTTCTACTCCAAGGACGAGATCCTCTGGGAAGCCTTCGCCAGCGGCAACAATGGCTTGCTGTACGCCGGTCTGGTGGGTGCGTTCATGACCTCGCTGTACACCTTCCGCCTGATCTTCATCACCTTCCACGGCGAAGCCAAGACCGAGGCCCATGCCGGCCACGGGGTTGCCCACTGGTTGCCGTTGGGCGTGCTGATCGTGCTGTCGACCTTCATCGGTGCCTGGATCCATCCGCCATTGGCCGGTGTGCTGCCGCAGAGCGTCGGCCATGCCGGTGGCGAAGCCAAGCACAGCCTGGAGATCGCGTCGGGCGCCATCGCCCTGGCCGGTATCCTGCTGGCAGCCATGCTGTTCCTCGGCAAGCGCAGCTTCGCCACGTCGGTGGCCAACAGCGGTATCGGCCGGATGCTGTCGGCCTGGTGGTTCGCCGCCTGGGGCTTCGACTGGATCTACGACAAGCTGTTCGTCAAACCTTATCTGCTGATCAGCCACCTGTTGCGCAAGGACCCGGTCGACCAGGTGATTGGCTTGATCCCGCGTACGGCCAAGGGCGGCAACAACGCCATGAGCCGTACCGAGACCGGTCAGTTGCGCTGGTATGCCGCTTCGATCGCCGCGGGCGCCGTGCTGGTGCTCGGCGCTGTCGTGCTGGCGGCGGTCTGATATGAATCCTGTGACTTTGCGAAAGGAAACGAGCCCGTCATGATTTTGCCCTGGCTGATCCTGATCCCCTTCATCGGCGGCCTTCTGTGCTGGGTAGCGGAGCGCAGCAGCGCTACCCTACCCCGCTGGATCGCCTTGCTGACCATGTCCCTGGAACTTGCTCTCGGCCTCTGGCTGTGGGCCCATGGCGACTACACCCTGGCCCCTGCACCCGGTGGCGAACCGGCCTGGGCCTACGAGTTCAAGCTCAACTGGATCCAGCGCTTCGGCATCAGCGTGCACCTGGCACTGGACGGCCTGTCGCTGCTGATGATTCTGCTCACCGGCCTGCTGGGCATGCTCTCGGTGCTGTGTTCGTGGAAAGAGATCCAGCGCCACGTCGGCTTTTTCCACCTCAACCTGATGTGGATCCTGGGCGGCGTGGTCGGTGTGTTCCTGGCACTGGACCTGTTCCTGTTCTTCTTCTTCTGGGAAATGATGCTGGTGCCGATGTACTTCCTCATCGCGCTCTGGGGTCACAGCTCCTCGGACGGCAAGAAGACCCGGATCTATGCCGCGACCAAGTTCTTCATCTTCACTCAGGCCAGCGGCTTGATCATGCTGGTGGCGATCCTGGGCCTGGTGCTATTCAACTACAGCAACACCGGCGTGATGACCTTCAACTACAGCGACCTGCTCAAGGCTCAGTTGCCGGAACATGTCGAATACCTGCTGATGCTGGGCTTCTTCATCGCCTTCGCGGTAAAGCTGCCAGTAGTGCCTTTCCACTCCTGGCTGCCGGATGCCCACGCCCAGGCGCCGACCGCCGGCTCCGTGGACCTGGCCGGTATCCTGCTGAAAACCGCGGCCTACGGCATCCTGCGCTTCGCCTTGCCGCTGTTCCCCAATGCCTCGGCGGAATTCGCACCCATCGCCATGACCCTGGGCCTGATCGGTATTTTCTACGGTGCCTTCCTCGCGTTCGCGCAGACCGACATCAAGCGCCTGATCGCCTTTTCCAGCGTCTCGCACATGGGCTTCGTGCTGATCGGTATCTACTCCGGTACCCAGCAGGCCTTGCAGGGCGCCGTGGTGCAGATGCTGGCCCACGGCCTGTCGGCCGCCGCGCTGTTCATCCTCAGCGGTCAACTGTACGAGCGCCTGCACACCCGTGACATGCGGGAAATGGGCGGCCTGTGGTCACGCATCGCCTACCTGCCGGCGATCAGCCTGTTCTTCGCGGCCGCCTCGCTGGGCCTGCCTGGTACCGGCAACTTCGTCGGCGAGTTCCTGATCCTGCTAGGCAGCTTCACCGTGGCACCGTGGATCACCGCCGTGGCCACCTCCGGCCTGGTGTTCGGCTCGGTGTACTCGCTGATCATGATTCACCGTGCCTACTTCGGCCCTTCCAAGTCGGACGCGGTACTGGCCGGCATGGACAACCGCGAACTGATCATGGTGCTGGGCCTTGCGGGCCTGCTGATTCTGCTTGGCGTCTACCCGCAGCCCTTCCTCGACACTTCCGCCGCCACCATGACCGGTGTGCAGCAGTGGTTCGGCACCGCCTTCACTCAACTCGCTTCGGCCCGGTAAGAGCGCTATGGACCTGACGATTCAACACTTTATTGCGCTTGCGCCGCTGCTGATCACCACGGTCACCGTCGTTGCGGTGATGCTGGCGATCGCCTGGCGGCGCAACCATTCGCAAACCTTCCTGCTCTCCTGCGCGGGGTTGAACCTGGCGCTGCTGTCGATCCTGCCGGTGCTCAAGCTCACGCCCATCACCGTCACGCCGCTGCTGCAGGTGGACAATTTCGCCGCGCTGTACATGGCGCTGATCCTGGTGGCGACGCTGGCCTGCGTGACCCTGGCCCACGCCTACCTGGGCGATGGTTCCTCAGGCTACCCGGGCAACCGCGAAGAGCTTTACCTGCTGATCCTGATGGCGGCCCTGGGTGGGCTGGTACTGGTCTGCGCGCAGCACCTTGCCGGTCTGTTCATCGGCCTGGAGCTGCTGTCGGTGCCGACCTACGGGTTGATCGCCTACGCCTTCTTCAACAAGCGTTCGCTGGAAGGCGGCATCAAGTACATGGTGCTGTCGGCCGCAGGTTCGGCGTTCCTGCTGTTCGGCATGGCGCTGCTGTACGCCGATGCCGGCAGCCTGAGCTTTTCGGGCATCGGCCTGGCGCTGGCCGCCACCGGCGTGCCGAGTGCGCTGGCACAGTTGGGCCTGGCCATGATGCTGGTTGGTCTGGCGTTCAAACTCTCGCTGGTGCCCTTCCACCTGTGGACGCCGGACGTGTACGAAGGCGCCCCTGCACCTGTTGCCGCTTTTCTGGCCACGGCCAGCAAGGTCGCGGTGTTCGCCGTGGTGGTGCGTCTGTTCCAGCTTTCGCCCGTCGCCAGCAGTGGCGTGCTCAGCGATGTGCTGGCGGTGATTGCGGTGGCTTCGATCCTGATCGGCAACCTGCTGGCGGTGACCCAGAGCAACCTCAAGCGCCTGCTGGGTTACTCGTCCATCGCCCACTTCGGTTACCTGTTGATCGCGCTGGTTGCCAGCAAGGGCCTGGCCCTGGAAGCCATCGGTGTCTATCTGGTGACCTACGTGATCACCAGCCTGGGTGCCTTCGGCGTGATCACCCTGATGTCGTCGCCCTACAACGGCCGCGACGCCGACGCGCTGTACGAATACCGCGGCCTGTTCTGGCGCCGTCCGTACCTCACCGCCGTGCTGACCGTGATGATGCTGTCCCTGGCCGGCATTCCGCTGACGGCCGGTTTCATCGGCAAGTTCTACATCATCGCCACGGGCGTCGAATCGCAGCTGTGGTGGCTGACCGGCGCGCTGGTGATTGGTAGCGCCATCGGTGTCTTCTACTACCTGCGGGTGATGGTGACGCTGTACCTGATGGAGAAAAACCTGCGCCGCACCGATGCCCCACTGAAGTGGGAACAGCGCACCGGTGGCGTGATGCTGCTGGCGATCGCGGTACTGGCATTCCTCCTCGGCGTGTACCCGCAACCGCTGCTGGAACTGGTGCAACACGCCGGTTTCCAGTTGGGTTCGGTGGTGGTGAAAGGCTGAAGACTGACTGTATGAAAAAAACCCGCTTCGGCGGGTTTTTTTCTGGGTGTCAGTGGGGGCCTCTTCGCGGGCAGAGAGCTCGCCGCCCGCCCCGCTCCCACAGGTTTTCATTTTGTGGGAGCGGGGGCGGGCGGCGAGCTCTCTGCCCGCGAAGAGGCCCTCAAGCCGAACACTAAACATCCCACCACCGCGGAAACAGACTCTTGACCCGCGCCTCGGCAAAGCGGTCATCGATCAGCACCACCACCCCCCGATCCTCCTGACCACGAATCACCCTACCCGCCGCCTGCACCACCTTGCACAGCCCAGGATAAAGATAGGTGTAGTCATACCCCGCACCGAACAGCGCGTTCATGCGTCCCTTGATCTGCTCGTTCACCGGGTTGAACTGAGCCAACCCCAAGGTCGCGATAAAGGCCCCGATCAAGCGATCGCCCGGCAAATCGATGCCCTCTCCAAACGCCCCACCCAGCACCGCAAAGCCCACGCCCCGGCTGGTGGCGGTGAAACGGGCGAGAAACGCCCGCCGCGCGCTTTCGTCCATCTTGCGTGCCTGAGCCCATTGCTCGATGTCGGGATAACGCTCGGCCAGCAAGGCCTCGACCTGTTGCAGATAGTCGAAGCTGCTGAAAAACGCCAGGTAGTTGCCCGGTCGCGCCTGATACTGCCTGGCGATCAGCTCCACGATAGGCCCCAGCGACGCCTGGCGATGATTGAAGCGCGTGGAAATGTCGTCGACGATGCGCACCTCCAGCTGATCGGCACTGAACGGCGATTGAACATCGATCCAGGCGTGGTCCTTGGGCAGACCGAGCAGGTCGGCGTAATAGCGCCGCGGGCTGAGCGTGGCCGAAAACAGGACGGTGCTGCGGGCCGCAGCGATCCGCGGCCCGAGCAAGGGCGCCGGAACGATGTTGCGCAGGCACAACTGCGACTGCACACGCTTGCCGGGCGCATCGCGGCGGCTGACGTCGAACACATAGTGCTCGTCGAACAGCTCGGCGACGCGGGTGAACTGCAGCGCCTGAAAATAGAAGTCCAGCAACTGCGGATCGATGCCCTGGGGCTGGGCGTTCATCTCGTCGCCAATCAGGCTGATGCAGCGCAACAGCGTGAGGATCAGCTTGTCCGGCAAGCGCGCGTGCGCCTGATACGGCGCGAGTTGATCAGCGTGCAGCGCATTCCATTCGCGATTCAGGCGCTGCAACGGACTCTTGAGTTTGGCGGGCGGCGACACGCGTACGGCTTGCAGCGTGCGCTGGTCGAGGGTGGCGCTGTACATGCCGCGCGCCCGGTCGACCAGATTGTGGGATTCATCGACCAGCACCGCCAGGCGCCATTGACGCTCCTGCGCCAGGCCGAACAACAAGGCATTGAGGTCGAAGTAGTAGTTGTAGTCGCCAATGACGATGTCGGCCCAGCGCGCCAGCTCCTGGCTCAAATAGTACGGACAGATCTGATGCGCCAGGGCCGTCTGGCGCACTTGGGCCTGATCGAGAATCTGCAGGCGTACCGCGTCTTCGCGTGCCGCGGGCAGACGGTCATAGAAACCCTTGGCCAGCGGGCAGGATTCGCCGTGACAGGCTTTGTCCGGGTGCTCGCAGGCCTTGTCCCGCGCGACCATTTCCAGCGTGCGCAGCGGCAGGCCCGGCTGGCGATGCAGCTGCGCCACGGCCTCCAGGGCCAGGGCGCGGCCGGGGCTTTTGGCGCTGAGGAAGAAGATCTTGTCCAGTTGCTGCGGAACCATCGCCTTGAGTAACGGAAACAGGGTCGCCAGGGTCTTGCCGATACCGGTGGTGGCCTGAGCCATGAGGCAGCGCCCGGTGCTGACCGCCTTGTACACGGTCTCCGCCAACTCGCGCTGGCCGACGCGAAAGTCGGCATGGGGGAAGGTCAACGCGCGCAAGGCCGCGTCTCGCTCGGCGTTGCGGGCCAGTTCCTGACGCGCCCAGTTCAGGAAGCGCGAGCAGAGACGTTCGAAATGCGCCTCCAGATCCTGCGCCTGACACTGCTGGCTGAACACCGTCTGCTTGTCGTAGTCGACATCGAAATACACCAGGGCCACATCCATGCGCGTCAGCTGCAACTGCTGGCACATCAGCCAGGCATAGACCTTGGCCTGGGCCCAATGCAGTTGGCGATGGTTGTCGGGCTGCAGATCGAGGTCGCCGCGGTGGGTCTTGATCTCTTCCAGGCGGTTGAGCGCCGGGTCGTAGCCGTCGGCACGGCCGCGCACCAGCAGTTCATGGTACTGACCACTAAGGGTGACTTCGCTCTGGTAGCCGGCATCACGGCCCTGGGTGACCCGGCGGTGGCCGAGCATGCCCTCCTGAGCCGACGGCGAAGGCGTGAAGCGCAGGTCCAGGTCGCCGACCTTGGCCGTGAATTCGCATAAGGCCCGCACGGCCACGGTATAGCTCACGCGGCCTGTCCTGCCCACTCCACGTAGCAGACCTGCACCGGCAACCCATGGCGAGCACAGAACTCCAGCCAGCGCAGCTGGTTGTCCTGCAAGCGATCGCCCGGCCCTTTGACCTCGATCATCAGGTAGCGACCTTCGGCCGGCCAGAACTGGATGAGGTCGGGCATGCCGGTGCGGTTGGCCTTGACGTCTTCCAGGACGCGGTCGAAACAATGCTTGAGGTGCTGCGCCGGAATGCAGCCCAGCGCCAGCTCCAGCAAGGTTTCGTCGAGCATGCCCCAATGAACGAAGGGTGACTGCAGGCCCCGCTTCTCCTGCCAGGTCTGGCGGATGGTGTGCTTGTAGCGGCCGTCGTCCAGCTCACCCAGGCACGCGTCGAACAGCGCGCTGCGGCGCTGACGGAAGTCGGGCTGGTGAAGGTCGGCCGGACCGTTCTGGAACGGGTGGAAAAACGCGCCGGGCAACGGCGCGAAAATCGCCTTCCAGCACAGCAGGCCGAACAGGGCATTGAACAGGGTGTTCTCGACGTAATGCACCGGAGCGTCTTCGCTGTGCAGCGAGGCCGCCACACGGCGCTCGACGCTCAGGCGCTGCTCGCACAGCACAAGCGACAGGTCCAGGCGCGCGACCTTGGCGGCCTGACGCTTGGGTTCGGCAGGCAACCCCAGGTGTCGACGCAGGCGCGGCAACATCCGTGGCAATTGCTGCGCCTCGGCGGGATTCAGCGGCGCCAGGGTGGCCTGCTCGGCCAGCGCCAGCGCTTCGGCGAAGTCGCCGCACAGTTCGAGCACCCGAATGATCCGCGCCCGGGCCTGGGCAAACTCGCAGCTGCGGTATACCACCAAGGCTTGCTTCAGGTCCTGCTGGCGCTCGCAGGCATACCCCAGCCGGAACAACAGCTTCTGGCGACGGCTCTGCAACCACGATTTGTCGGTGGTCACCGCCAGCAACTGCCGGTGAATCTCTTTACACGGCAAACCGGCTTCGATGGCTTCGCTGCAGGCATGCAGGGCCAACCCTGCCGCCACATCGTCACGATGGGTCAGGCCCCGAGACTCGGGCGCCAGTTGCACAGACTCGTAACGGTAGACGCCCAGGTCGGCCAGCACGAACTCGGTCCAGCCCTGATGGAGGTTGCCGAAGAAGAGCAACCGCAGCCGATCGCAGAGCGCCTGCACGGTCAGGCAGTACAAGGTATCGGCCAACGTCGGACACCAGGCGGCGAAAGGCTGCGCCGGCCATTGCTGTTCGGCGAGGGCCAGCAGCAGTTGCGGCTTGGGCAACGACGGCTTGGCAAGATGGGCCGAAAAACAGGCGACGATTTCCGGCTTGAGCAACACCTCGCCCACCTGCTCCAGGGTCAAGGGTGCCTGATCCATCAGATAACCACTGGCCAGCAACGGCTCGGCGGCCTGCTTCGGGCAACCGATCTCGGCGTAGTCGAGGCGACTGGCGCGAAACATTTCGCCCTTGCGCATGATCATGCGCACCAGCAGCGCCTGTGACGGCTGCGGCAGCGTCTCGAAACACTGGATGAAACCCAGCTCCTCGGCGTCCAGCACGTCCAGGTAGCGTTGTTCGAGCCACGCCAGTACGCGACGGAAATTGGCCAGGTAGTAGAAAGGGTCTTCAAGCGGTGCAAATGCCACGTTGTCGCCAAACCAGAGTCGTAAAAGCCACTGGTTATACATACAGAAAAAGGCCAAGGCAATCGGAAATGGACCGATGGTGCCCTACACCGCGTGAGCTTCCAAGGCCAGTTCGAGTGCCTTGGCACAGCGCTCCCATTGCGTCATCGAGTGTCCGCAACCATTGAGGCGCAGGTGCTGATGGCAATGGCCCTGCAGGCTGAAAACATCCCCGGGGGCGATCAGCAACCGCTGTCTGCGCAGGTCTTCGAAGACGTTGCGCATGTCGACCGGGTAGCGCGAGCGCGCCCATATGCATGCCCCGCCTTCGGTCTTTGCCAATTGCAACCGCTCGTCCAGATGCTTGCGCAGGATTGCGGTGAAGGCCACGACCTGGTCGCGTAGCGATTCGCGCTGCGGGCTCAGACAGTCATCGTAGCCGCCGCCGCTGATGAATCGCGCCAGCACTTTCTGTCGCAGCGGCGGCGCCACCGTCGCGCGTTGCAGGCAGTACTGTTGCAAGCGGCCCTGCCAATGTCGCGACAGCAGGTAGGCGAAAGGTGCCTCGGCGCCTAAAAGATGCTGTAGCGACCCGAAGATCAGCAGACGTTGCGGTGACACCAGTTCACGAAAGCGCAACGCTGCCTCGAAACACAGGTCGCCCTCGGTATCGTCCTCCGCCACCCACACCCCGTGCCGTTCCAACAAGCTGGCAATGGCGCGCTTGTCGGCGTCATCGATGGCGGTACCGTGAGGTGCATGAAAAGACGCGCCGAGCACCATCAGGCGGACTTGCCGGCCCACAAGCACCTCCTGCAACCGCTGCATCGGCACCCTGCCCTGCGCATCGAGCGCCAGCTCCACCACTCGCGCACCCGCCTGCTGCAAGGTCCGCAGAATGCGCCAGGCGCACGGCACCAGCACAACGACCACGGCACCTTGCAGTTGCATCGCCGTCCAGGTCATGTGCAACACGCTCAGCAGATCGCTGCCGATGTAGACATCGTCGGCGCACCAGTGGTGCTCGAGGCAACGGGTATAGCGGGCCGCCAGGGCGTGGCGCAACTCCAGCTCGCCACAGGGCTGCACGGTACTGCCCAGCCCAGCGGGATAACGCCTGGCCAGCTCGATTTCGAAGCGCAGCACGGTTTTCAATGCGTCGGCTCTGGGCGCGGGTGCGGCTCGACTGAACACCTCCATGTTGGACTGGCAGGCACCTGCCAGGACGCGCTGGAGCAGATCGGGACTGGCCAGCGCCGGCCCGAACACCGCGGAGCCACGGGCGTAATAGCCCGACTTGGCCACCGGTTCGATGCGCCCTTCGGCCTCGAGCAACCCATAGGCGGCCTGCACTGTAGAAACGGAAACATCCAGCGTACGCCCCAATACCCGCAAGGACGGCAACTTGATGCGCGCCCCAGGCTCGATCCCGTCGATCAGGCGCAGCAGATAGCGGTAGACACCTTGGTAAGCGAACGCGCCGGCCTTGTCCTTGGCAGCGCCGTTCATGACAACCTGGGCCTCTGGTAGAGGCGCTGCAGCGTCGCCAGTGGCAGGCCGCTGACCGACTCCAGCCACTGCACGACCTGCGCAGGCACCTTGGACCCACGCAACCCCTGATGCAGATAAGGCATAGTCACTTGCATGCCGGGATGGCACACCGCCAGGAATGCCTCCAGACGTGCCCCGCGGTCATTGAACGGAGCGTATACGGCGCAGCTCACCTGGGCCGAGTCCATTCCATACCAGGTGCACAGACGAGCTTGCATCTGTTCTGCAGCGTCGCGTGGCAGCGCTCGGGATGAAAGGTGCACCAACTCTGCCGGACCCGGCACCACACGTGCGATGGAATCGCGAAACGCATCCAGCCCCTGCTCGAAGCTGCCAACGTGCAACTGTTGGTTGCGCAGCCCCCCCAGGTAAGCCAACCACACGATTAGCGGGTAGCGGGTTTCCCGTTGATCGAACAGCGCCTGCACTGGCTGGCAGCCCAGAAAGTGGCACAGCGCTTCGTCTCCAGCCACCAGCTCGCCGAGCAGGTCATGTGCACCCAGCAAATGCACACCGGCGGGCAGATCTATCCGTTGTCCGCGGGGCATGGCCTCAACGCCAGCATCGACGAGCTGCAGGCAATCGCTCGCTTGCAAATGATGACGCGAGACGCGCGCCCCACCCGCGCGGCGCCTTTCGCGCAGAGCCCACGCGACGAAGCGCTGGCGTTGCAACAGGGGTTGATCGAGCACGATGGCGTCGGCCGACGCCCGATAGCCCAGCAAGCGCTGGTAGATCCTAGCCATCGCGCGATACCCATGCTGCTGAAATGCTGCTGGCACCAAGGTGTCGAGTTCATGGGCAACGCCCAGCATTTCCGTGCGCAGGTTCAGGCGCCGTTGGTTGACGCTGGCATGACGGTATTCATAGGGCTGCAGCGTTTCGTTATCGAAGGCCAACAGTTCGACTCGTGGATCATCGTGCAGAAACAACGCGTTGCAGACCCTCTGTACATTGCTGTTGCGAGCATCGTCGAGCAAGGCCTGACTGCCGACCGCGGCGCGGATGAAAAAGGTCGGTTGGTTTCGCGCAGCCAAGGTCAGTTGCGCGGCTCGCAACAACGCCAGGTTGCAGTTGCCAGCGGTACTGCCGCAGAGCCGGTAGACGATTCGATAGCTGCCCAGACGCTGCGCCCCTCCGGCGGCCGTCATCAGCCGCTGGATCAATGGCTGAACCGCCATGCGCCGGGCGGGCGAAAAGGACCCCAGCAAACGTGACAGCACCTGCTGGTAAACATGATTCATGGCTTGCTGGTGCATTGCGCTCATGGGTGGTTTCCGAGTTCTGGCCAGGAACCCGCCGGAAGACTGCCACGCTTCGAACCGCGCTTGCCAAGCCCCGGAGACGGGCATAGAGCGCGCATTATGAAGAGCCGTCCTTCGATTAAAAGATACAGAAAGTCGGCAAAAGGCAGTGCAGATCAGCAGGGCACGGCAAGGCCGCACAAGCCTCATGAGGCGCTTGTACCGGCGTCGAGCGCAATCGGATGGATCTGAAAAAAGGAAGCGAAAGGTCTTACAAACCAGCGTGAATCAGAGGAAAAACACCAGGAAAACACGGCGCCCCAGGCAGGACGCCGCTTCGACAGGTTACAGCTGCAACGCGATGCGCCCGCCGCAAGGGCATTCGTCCATGGCCTTGTGCGCCTCGACGAACTCATCGAACGGATACACCTTGGCAACCTGCGGTACCAGTACCCGATCAGCCGTCATCTGGTTGATATCACGCAACGCGCGCTGCAACGCCTCGGCATCCTGGATGATGCCCAGTTCCGGCTTGCCGAGGAAGTTACCCAAGCAATGCACATGGAACTGGATGTTCTTCTGGAACGCGGCACAGGCCGGGAACGGCGTCTGGTTGCCGCCCTGCAGGCCATACAGGATCAGGCTGCCACGGGGCGCCAATACGTCACCCAGGACCGACATCTGCGGCCCGCCCAGGCCATCCAGCACCATGTCCACTCCGCGATTACCGGTGAACTTGTCGATCTGCATGAGCAGATCCTGTTCCTCGGTCACCACCACTTTCTCGGCGCCCAGCGACAGCAGATAGTCGCGCTCGGCGGGATTGCGCGTGGCCGCCACCACCTTCAAGCCCAGCGCCTTGCCCAACTGCACGAACGAAGGTCCGGCACAGTGGCTGGCATCGGTCACCAGGGCGGTCTGCCCAGGTTTGGCACGTGCCAGTTCGACGTAGGCGAAGTAGGCGATCAGCAACGGCGTGTAATGCACGGCCGCCTGGATCGGCGAAAGAATCTCGGGGTAGCGCGTCAGGGCCGTGGCCGGCAGCAGGATCGCCTCGCCATAGACCGGGTATTCGTTGGGGCTCTGCGCCGGAAAGCTGGCAACCTTGTCGCCGACCGCGAAACCTTCGACACCCTCGCCCACCGCGGTCACCACGCCCGCCATTTCCTGACCGAGGCCCGCCGGCAGGCGTGCTTGCGACGGCGCCAAATTCTGCCGCCAGAGCACGTCATACCAGCTGATACCGATCGCCTCGACACGGACCTGAACTTCGCCCGGAGCGGGCGATGCCACTGCGTGCTCTTCGCACGTCAAGACTTGCGCCGGGCCAAATTTATGAAAACGGATCGTGCGGGACATCGCAAACCTCGCCTTGTAAACCTTTAATGCCCTGAACTTTATCTGGGCATTCGCGCATAAGCTATCAGCGCCTGTTAATAGTCGACATGCTCGCCATCGATTCGACCCGGCAGCCGCTCTGCGGCGCGGACATGAGGATGGCCCAAACCGAAATTTTCCGGTGCAGGGTAGCAGCCTTTGCCCTTAATATTCACGCCTGCACCTCTTCTTCATGTTCCAGCGGGCCTATAGATGAACCGTAACGACCTGCGTCGCGTCGACCTGAACCTGTTGATCGTGTTCGAAACCCTGATGCATGAACGCAGTGTCACCCGCGCTGCCGAAAAGCTCTTTCTCGGCCAGCCGGCCATCAGCGCCGCGCTGTCACGCCTGCGCGGATTGTTCGACGACCCCCTGTTCGTGCGCACCGGACGCAGCATGGAACCCTCGGCGCGGGCCATGGAGATCTTCGCCCTGCTTTCGCCGGCGCTGGACTCCATCTCCACGGCCGTCAGCCGCGCCGCCGAGTTCGACCCGGCCACCAGCACGGCGGTGTTCCGCATCGGCCTGTCCGACGACGTCGAGTTCGCCCTGCTGCCCATGCTGCTCAAGCGCATCCGCGCCGAAGCACCGGGCATCGTGCTGGTGATCCGCCGCGCCAACTACATCCTCATGCCGGCCCTGCTCGCCTCCGGGGAAATCTCCATCGGCGTCAGCTACACCGACGACCTGCCGGCCAACGCCAAACGCAAGGTGCTGCGACGCAACCGCCCCATGCTGCTGCGCGCCGACACCAAGCCGGGCAACCTGACCCTCGACGAGTTCTGCGCCCGCCCCCACGCGCTGGTGTCGTTCGCCGGCGACCTGAGCGGCTTCATCGACGAAGAACTGAAGAAACACGGCCGCACCCGCCACGTGGTGCTCGCCGTCCCGCAATTCAACGGCCTGAGCACCCTGCTCGCCGGCACCGACATCGTCGCCACCGTGCCTGACTACACCGCCGATTCTCTTACCGCCGCCGGCGGCGTGCGCGCAGAGCCGCTGCCGCTGGACACGCCTTCGTTCGAGCTGCATCTGGCATGGCGGGGGTCGCAGGATAATGATCCGGGGGAGCGGTGGTTGAGGTCGCGGATTCAGATGTTTTTTGGGGATCCGGATAGCCTATAAGCATCGTAAAGCAAACCTTCGAGCTGACCTCACTGGCTTCCAATAGCCCACAAAGATCCATTCACACCGGTGACTTGCTGCATCAACTCGGTTTGACGGCACCAAATCAGAGATGCACCGCCGGCTTAGGCTGTCCAACCCCACGACCAGAAGAAACCTGCACCCTCACCGCAATCAACAGCGCCGCCAGCAGCATCAGCACACCCGCCGCAACGAACACACCCGCGCTGCCACCAAGGCTGAACATCGCTCCCCCGGCAGCGGCACCGGTGGCGATGGCGGACTGCACCGATGCCACCACCATGCCTCCCGCACTTTCCGCCTGGTCGGGCACCGCGCTGGCCACCCAGTTCGACCACGCCACCGGTACGCCGCCGAAGGCCAGGCCCCAGATCGCCACCAATAGTGCCTGCCCCGGCACCGAGGCCGGCAACAGCACCAATCCCAGTGCTGCAACGCCGACCAGCGCGGGCATCAATACGAGCGTGGCCAGCGGATGGCGCTCCAGCAGCTTCCCGGCCAACAGTGTGCCGGCGAAGTTCGCCACACCAAACCCCAGCAGCATCAGCGACAGCCCTTGCGCACCGATGCCGGTGGTCCCTTCAAGGAAGGGCCGGACATAGGTGAACATGGCAAAGTGGCCGCTGTGCACCAGCACGCAACCGAACATTCCCATGGCGATGCCCGGACGCAGCAGCACCTCGAGTACGGTACGCAGACGTGCCGGTCGACGTGGCGCAAGCCGCGGCAAAGTGAACGACTGGAACGCCAGGGTCACCATGCCGACCGCCGCCGCGGCAAAGAACGCGCTGCGCCAGCCATACAAGCCGCCCAGATAGCTGCCCATCGGCACGGCCACCACCGTACCGATGGCAATGCCGCTGAAAATGATCGACAGCGCCCGGGGCAACAACGCGCTCGGCACCAGGCGCATCGCGACCGCCGCCGCCATGCTCCAGAATCCGCCAAGGGCGATACCCAGCAGGATGCGCATCAACAGCAGCACGGCGAAGCTGGAGGACACGGCAACCAGCAGATTAGAGGCGACCATCAGCGTGGAGAAACCCAGCAACACCCAACGTCGGTCGATGCTGCGGGTCAGGCCTGGCACCAGTAAACCGGCGAACAGCGCCACCACGGCGGTCACGGTTACCGCTTGGCCGGCCAGCGCTTCGGAAACGCCCAGGTCAGTCGCCATCAGCGTGAGCAGACTGGCCGGCAGGTACTCCGCAGTCAATAAACCGAAGACGCCCATTGCCAGTGAGAAGACGGCCATCCACGCGGGGGTCGCGGGCGCCTCGTTCGCGCTGTCGCCAGCATGAGGTTCGGGTGGGGCATTGCATACACAGTCGGTCATTACTCGGATCTCCCAATTTTCATTGCGAGCCGCAGTCTAGGCGCCGAAGACTGGATGATCTATGATCCAAAAACCTTCATTTTTGACCAAAGCACCTGAACCATGTCGGTAGAACAGTTCGCTCTGTCCTCGGATCTCATCAACGAGTTGTTGCAGGGCATGCGTCTGCGTGGGGTCGACTACCGGCGTATCAACGCAGGTCCACGCTTCGGTCTGGGTTTCGCGGCAAAACCGGGGCACGCCTGGTTTCACTTCGTGGCCGTCGGGACTGCAGTGCTGCATATGGAGGATGGCACCACCTATGAGCTGTCTGCCGGCAACGCTGTGTTCATCTGTCATGGTGCGGGTCATGAGCTGCTTTCCCACCTTGGCGAGCCGGTTCAGGACATTGACCGTTTAAATGGAGCCGCCCTCGGGGATACCGTCAGCGCCGTGGATATCGGGACCGATGCCAGCCCCATGCCCAGTACCCTTCTGTTCAGTGGGTGTATGGAGTTCGAGCTAGGCAGTATCCATGGTCTCGGCCAGCTGATGCCGGGTCTGATGCTGATCGATGCCGGTGGCCAGCGCTATCCCGGGCTGGTGCCTATCCTGACGACCATGGAGCGCGAGGTCAGCGCTGCACGCGTCGGCTTCGCCGGTATTCTTGCGCGGCTGGCCGATGTGGTGGCTGCGATGATCGTTCGCGGCTGGGTGGAGTGCGCCTGCGGGAACGCTTCTGGCCTCGTCGCCGCCTTGCGCGATCCACGCCTGGCTGGCGCACTGCTTGCGCTGCATCAACAACCGGGCCGCGACTGGACGGTTGCGCAACTGGCAGAGCACTGCCATATCTCACGTTCAGTGTTCGCAGACCGCTTTCAAGTGACGATCGGCATGTCCCCGCTGCGCTATGTCACCGAACTGCGAATGCGGCTCGCGACCCAGTGGCTGACACTGGAACGGCTGCCGATCGAAGAAGTGGCGCAGCGTCTGGGCTATACCTCACAGGCCGCCTTCAGCCGTGCATTCAAGCGCATCACGGGCAAGACACCGGGTTTGAGCCGCAAGGCGAGGCAGCCTGCCGTTCCTTAGAATCCATACCCCTGACTCACTTGCCGCCCGTGACGTCGAGGAATGTACCGGTAACGAACGATGCCTCCTCGCTGGCCAGCCACAGAATCGCGCGTGCCACTTCCTCCGGCTGACCGCCGCGCCCCATGGGGATCGAGTCCTTGACACGATCGACCCGTCCCGGCTCACCGCCACTGGCGTGCATTTCGGTGTAGATATGTCCGGGGCGAATGCAGTTGACGCGTATGCCTTCGCGGGCCACCTCTTTTGCAAAGCCGGTGGTGAAGGTCTCCAGGGCACCCTTCGATGCCGCGTAATCGACGTACTCGTTCGGGCTGCCAAGGCGGGCCGAGGCCGAAGAGACGTTGATCACCACGCCGCCCGGACCGTTGTGACGGGTGGACATGCGCTTCACTGCCTGCTGGGCACAGAGTATTGGCCCAATGGCATTGACGGCAAAGATGCGCTGCATCCGCTCGTAACCCAGGTCCTCCAAGCGTGACTGAGGCGCCAGCACGCCGGCGTTATTGACCAGTACGTCGATGCGTCCGAATGTGCGATCGATGGCGGCGAACAACTCGGCCACCTCTTGGGGGTCCGCACTGTCGGCCCGCATTGCCAGGGCCTTGCGCCCCAATGCTTCCACATCCGCCGCCACGGCCAGCGCTGCGGACTCGTTGGCCACATAGCTGATAGCCACGTCATAACCTCTGGCCGCGGCCAGCCGGGCGGTTGCCGCACCGACCCCACGACTGCCTCCTGTGATGAGAATCAACGGTGCCTGCGAGACGTTGACCATTGAACTTAGCTCCTGAGCCGTTGGCTGTATCAGCCGATAATGAAAGTACCGCTGGCGATCACGCAGGCGAGCGCCCCCGCGACATCACGCTTTCAGGGATGCGTAGGACCATCCTGTAACCGACCAACGTTCTCATCGATGCGATGCTGAATCATCCGCAAAGTGTCTCGAGTGATAACGCCTGGATACAAATCCTCGGCAAGGGTTGCAAACCTACTGGCCACACCACAGATACGGTCGATCATTCTGCCTGCATCGTCGGGGGATATTTCAGCCTCTTGAGCGAGCCGCAGCATTTGCGCGCGAGAGATCGACAGCGCTTCACCCATCACATCCATCTGGTGATAACCGCCTGGTCCTTCGCAGAATGTTACGTCATAGGCTGGCGACAGTTCCCACTGACCCTCTTGCGTCATGATGTAGGCAAAGTTCTTGGGATGATCGTCCCGGTTGTTGAGCGCGACATTGAAGACCGCACGCTCGAAGGCCGTTGCCATTGCTCGCACGTCGTTGGTACACATCCGGGTGGCCCGCAAGAAATTGACATAGTCCAACACTCCCGGCGATCGATAATCGGCCCCGGTGAAAGCCGCAAGGCTCTGCATGGGTATACGCAAGCCCTTACGGCGGTCAAATCGCTTGCTGGCGAAGGCCGCGAGGCCATTGGGCAAACTGAAGTACTGTGTATCTGGGGTCTGGATGCCACACATGCGCAAGCATTCGGCGTAGATCATTTCGACCGCGCAGACTTCAGCATGCTCTTCCTTGGCAGGGAACTTGACCAACCAGGCTTCGAAACCCGGTGTGGCCGCTGTAGTAAATCCGCCTGTTGCGGGGTTGCGATACACCAGCGCCTTTGGCCTGGCGCCTTGCGGCGAGCCACCAACCAGCAGCAACGTCTGCAGGAATTCGCCACCTTCTCCTTGAAGCACTTCCTGGACGCCTGCAGCGAGCTGTTCCAATGGAATGTGAACGTCAGACGCTTGTCCTTCCGGGACCCTCGGTTCGAACGTCATCGCGCCCATGGCGTTATTGCCGATGTAGGCAAGCCGCTGCAACGGGCCAATACGCGCCGTGCTGAGTCCTCGAAGCCTGAACATGCGGTCCATCAGCAACATGCCCCACCCGTCCGGCAACGCGTCATAGACGGGACCTGGCAGGTGCAACTGGTGCTCCGGAAAGTCCTGGCGCAACAGAGCGCCCTGTAACGGCAGTGTGTAGGACGACAGCTCCAAACCTCTTTGTCTGGCTTCGTTGCTGTACTCGAATGCGATCAGCGGACGCCCCGTCAGGGCAGTCGTGGACACCAGTGTGCCCCACTTCCAGCGCTCGCCCCAGCCTTCGTAGAACACATCTACCTGCTCAGGCATTGCCGGCTTTCCTCGTTGAACGAACACGTTTGGCGCTGTTTTCATAGCGGCGAATGTCTTCGATGCTGTCCAGCTTGGGCAGGAATAGGCCCTCGAGCTCTCGGGTTCTGCCAAGGGCCATCGCTACCCTTACCACGTTCTCGAAGCCGACATTGCGCCCTGCTTCAAGGTTGGACACGGTATTGGCGCCGATACCGGCACGCCCCGCCAACTCGGCTTGGGTCATGTTCAACGCCAAGCGCTCAGTGCGCAATCGATCGCAAAGACGCTTGACGATCTCATCGGGTTTGCTGAAGCTCAATTCCAACATGGTTTGTACCTAGCCTGTGCTGTACAGACGCGATCGCTACGTTAACAATCTGGACTGGCCATCGCTAAATCCAATACTTTGTGGCCTATTTTCTATATCGACCATTAAGACACAACATAACAGATTTGATGAGGCTTGAGTTTTGAGAATGATGCTTCGGTTGTTCAGTCTGTGACAGAAGCTTTGCACTACCCACAACTCTCCAAGGCACCCCATGATCCGAGAACTCAAGACATTCATCTGCGTTGCGCAACGGGGCACCTTCGCGGCAGCCGGGCAGCAGGTGGGGCTGACGCAGTCGGCGGTCAGCGCGCAGATCAAGAGTCTTGAGCAGACTCTGGGTGTCAGGCTGTTCGATCGGACCGGGCGTGCGGCGACCATCAATGCTGCCGGGCAGCGGGCCATTCCGCTGGCTGAAGAAATTCTGCGGCTTTTCGAGCGTATGGGCGCGGCGGACAGTGGCAATGATTTTCACGGTTCGCTGCGCATTGGCGCCATCGGCACGGTGCAGACCGGGATCCTGCCGCAGGCGTTGGTGGCGTTGAGAAAGCAGGCGCCTTTCATAGAAACCCACCTGGTGCCGGGTGTGTCGTTGAACCTGCTCAGCCAGGTGGACGCGGGCGAGTTGGACCTGGCCATCATGATCAAGCCGCCGTTTGCGCTGCCCAAGGACCTGCATGCCGAAGTCATCGCGCGCGAGGCCTTCGTACTGATCGCGGCGAAAGAGGTTGCAGGCGACGACCCGCTGGCGATCCTGGCGCAACAGCCTTTTGTCCGGTATGACCGCGGCTCGTTCGGAGGCCGCCTGGTCACCCAGTTTCTCAAGGAACAGAAGCTCCACGTGCAGCAGGCACTGGAGCTGGACGAGCTGGACGCCATTGTCAAAATGGTCGGCAGTGGCCTCGGCGTCGCGTTGGTCCCCAAGGCGGGTCTGTGGCTGGAGCATTCGGCGGACGTGAGGGTGCTGGAGCTGCACGAGCTGACGTTTTTCCGGGAGATCGTATTGGTGTCGAAATACCGGCAAAAGCACTCGGCACTTTTCAACATCTTCAGAAGCTGCGTTCTGGAGGCCGGTGATGTGGGATAACGATGCAGCGTTTACAGCCGAAGATTGAACCGCTGTGGGGCAGTATGAACAATCATGGTGCAAAATCCTGATCGAATGCAGAATCAATCGAAATTTTCCGTGCTCAGAACACAGGATTTACGCTTTTATCTCACGCATTCGCGGACAAGAATGGCTTCAGATCAAAACAAAGCCATAGGAAATTACCGTGAGCCTTTCTCCTTTTCATCTCGCAATACCTGTCTACGACCTGGCGGCCACACGTCATTTCTACGGTGAAGTGTTCGGGCTCTCCGAAGGCCGCTCCAGTGCGCAGTGGGTCGACTTCGATTTCTACGGCCATCAACTGGTTATTCACGAGCACCCCAAGACGGCTTCCCAGGAAAGCGTGCACAGCAACCCCGTGGACGGTCACGATGTACCGGTCCCGCACTTCGGAATCATTCTGGAGTGGGCGCAGTGGGAGGCATTGGCCGAACGCCTGAAGGCACGCGGTACCCAGTTCGTGATAGAACCCTATATTCGCTTCCAGGGCCAGGTGGGTGAACAGGCCACCATGTTCCTCTTCGACCCGTGCGGCAACGCACTGGAGTTCAAGGCGTTCAAGGACATGAGTCAGCTGTTCGCCAAGTAATCCGTTACGCAGCGACCGTCGCCAGCAGAGCGACGGCGCACCCAGGCCTCCTCCTCTTCCCCGATTCAATTGCCAACCTCCCCTTGCAGCCGCCGCAGTGGCTTCGCAGTACGGACGTTGCGCTTCGAACAAAGGCATCAGGGCATCCGCATGCAGTGCGCGGATGGACGGTGCACTGCCGGTTTTTTGTTACGCCTTTTCAGGCAGCACTTTCTGCCATCCAATTTCATGGCCTCGAGCCAAAGCGGGAGGTATTCATGTCCGGTGTTCTTTCTGAAAGTACCCCAATGCGGCGCACTGACGTCGAGGCGAGCGTCACTCAGGGCTCAGCGCACTCAGCCGTGGTTGCCAGGCGTGCCGCCGTGGCTTCAGCAACTGGCACAGCGGTGGAATATTACGAGTTCAGCATCTACGGCTACATGGCAACCATCATCGCGCCCCTGTTCTTTCCCGGTGACAATCCGGCGGCGGCCCTGCTCGCCACCCTGGCGGTGTTCGGCATCGCCTTCGTCATACGCCCGATCGGTGGCGTACTGCTGGGTCGTCTGGCCGATCGTATTGGACGACGTCGGGTGCTGCTCAGCACCGTGATCGGCATGGGCACCGCTACGGCGCTGATTGGGGTGCTGCCCACCACCGCGCAGATCGGCCTCGCCGCGCCTGTGTTGCTGGTGCTGTTGCGCCTGTCCCAAGGTTTCTTCGCCGGCGGCGAAGTGGTGGGCGCTGCGGCGTTCGTGGCGGAGTCTTCGCCCAACGGCCGGCGTGGTTTCTTCGGCGCGTTCACGCCGCTGGGGGTCGCCGTCGGTGGGGCGCTGGGGGCGATTGTCTGCGGTATCACCACCGGGCTGCTCAGCGCCGAGCAGTTGCAGGCTTGGGGCTGGCGCATTCCGTTCTTTCTGTCCATCCCGCTGGTGATCTTCTCGTTCCATATGCGCCATAACGTCGAAGAAACGCCGGAATTCAAGGCTTTCCTGGCCAAGGACAAGCCCCCGGTTGCGCCGGTCAAGGAAGTGTTCGGCAAGAATCTGCCGGCGCTGTTGCGGGTCATCGTGTTCGCGTCTGCGCAGAATGCCGGCTATTTCATCGGCATGGTGTTCATGAACATCTACCTGACCACCTACCTGCATTTCGACAAGTCCAAGGTCTACTGGGTAATTGCAGTGATCAGCCTGTGCATGGCGGCGATGATGCCGTTCTGGGGCGGCCTGTCGGATCGCATCGGTCGGCGCAAGGCCTTGGCCATCGGCTTCGTCGGCTATGCCGTGCTGGTGGTGCCGATGATGATGCTGATGGATAGTGGCAGCCTGTGGATCGCGGCGCTGGCGATGTTTGTCGCCACCCTGCCCATGCCGATCGTGCAATCGGTGGGCTACCCCACCTACGCCGAGCAATTTCCGACTCGCGTGCGCTACACGGCAATGGCGATCAGCATCAACCTGGGTGCGATCCTGGGAGGCGGGATCACACCCTATGTGGTCACCTCGATCCTCACCCGAACCGGCAATCTGCTGGTACCGGGTTACTTCATGGCGGGTGCGGCGGGGGGCGCGCTGCTGGCCATCCTGACCTTGCGGGAAACGTCCAAGGGCAATCTGCTCAGATAGCCGCGGCAGCGGGAAACATCTGGTGTGCCTTTATCGCCAGCGACGATAAGGGCACCGTTGAACCTTCACAATCGCTTCCGAGTCGGACCATATGGGCCAAAGTGCCCCTGTCGTCCCCTCAGGAGCTTCAGAATGACCACCCCCAATCCTCAGCCGTTACCCCAGGACGCTGTGGCGGTAACCTCCCTGCATATTCTGACGGTGAATACCCACAAGGGCTTCAGCCCGCTGAACCGGCGCTTCGTGCTGCCCGAGTTGCGCGAGGCCGTGCGGACGCTGGGCGCCGATGTCGTGTTCCTGCAGGAAGTGCTCGGGATGCATCGCTCCCATGGCCAGCGCTACGACAACTGGTCGGACGTTCCCCAATACGAGTTCCTGGCCGACAGCATGTGGCCGGTGTACGCCTACGGCCGCAATGCGGTGTACCCCGATGGCGATCACGGCAATGCGCTGCTGTCGAAATTCCCCATCGTGCGCCACGAGAACCTCGACGTCAGCGTCACCGGAACCGAGGAACGTGGTCTGCTGCATTCGGTTCTCGACGTGCCCGGGCACGGCGAAGTGCACACCATCTGCGTGCACCTGGGGCTGCGTGAGAGCCAGCGCCAGCAGCAGCTGACATTGTTGTGCCGGTTGCTCGACAGCCTCGACCCCGCTGCGGCCGTCATCGTTGCCGGCGATTTCAACGACTGGCGCGTGCGCGCCGACGAAGCCCTGGCCGGCTGCCACATGACCGAAGTGTTCGTCGAAGCCTTCGGCAGCGCGGCCAAGACGTTCCCGGCGCGACTGCCGCTGCTCAGGCTCGACCGTATCTACATTCGCAATGCGACGGCCCACATGCCCAAGGTGCTGTCGCGCAAACCCTGGTCCCATCTTTCCGATCATGTGCCCCTCGCAGTGGAGGTTCGCCTATGAGCGAGCAATGGCGTGACAACAACGAAATCCAGCTGCTGATCAATGGCGAGGAGTTCTTTCCGGCGGTCTTCGAGGCCATTGGCCAGGCTCGTGAAGAAGTGTTGATCGAGACTTTCATCCTCTACGAGGACGAAGTGGGCAAGAATCTGCAACGGGTGCTGATCGAAGCGGCGCAACGTGGCGTGCGCGTGGAAGTACTGGTGGACGGCTATGGCACGGCTGAACTGAGTACTCAGTTCCTGCGCGAACTGGCCGACGCCGGTGTGCAGCTGCTGGCCTTCGATCCGCAGCCGCGGGTGATGGGCGTGCGGACCAACCTGTTCCGTCGCCTGCACCGCAAGATCGCCGTGATCGACGGCGAAATCGGCTTCGTCGGCGGCATCAACTACAGCTCCGACCACCTGGCCGACTCGGGCGAGCCGATGGCCAAGCAGGATTACGCGGTGCGCGTGCGTGGCCCCATCGTGGCGGATCTGCACCGTGCCACTCTGGCCCTGCTCGATCGCACCAGCAAGGTCGTACGCAGCCGCGCACCATGGCGCTCGCGCAGTCCGTCGCCGGACGCCGACAGTGCCAGTGCCCGGCTGATGCTGAGTATCCGCGACAACGATCAGCACACCACCGATATCGAAGAGCAGTACCTCAAGGCCATTCGGGGCGCACGCGAACGGATCATCATTGCCAACGCCTATTTTTTCCCCGGCTACCGCTTCCTGCGCGAACTGCGCAACGCGGCCCGCCGCGGCGTGGACGTGACGCTGATCCTGCAGGGCATGCCGGACATGCCGCTGGTGCGCCTGTGCTCGCGACTGCTCTACAACTACCTGCTGCGGGACGGCGTGGTCATCCGTGAATACTGCCAGCGGCCGTTGCATGGCAAGGTCGCGGTGATCGACCGGGAATGGTCGACCGTGGGTTCCAGCAACCTCGATCCGTTGAGTCTGTCGCTGAACCTCGAGGGTAACCTGATCATCAAGGACCGCCGCTTCAACGAGCGCCTGCACGATCACCTGGAGGAACTGGCGCGCAGCACCTGCAAGTCGATCAGCCTGCAACGCGTGCTGCGCGGCTACTGGTGGCGGGCGCCGATCATCTTCCTCACCTTCCACTTCCTGCGGCATTTCCCGGCGATGGTCGGGTTCATTCCAGCGCATTCGCCCAAGCTGGTGCCGTTGATCGATGTCGAACCGCAGCATTGCCAGGCCCCAGTGCTGGATCGCAAGGAGACGGTATGACGACCTCATCGCCGAGCGCGCCGAAGGCTTCGCCGAAATCCAGCAAGTGGGTGTGGGCCAAGCGCGGCATGACCGTGTTGTGTTTCATCCTGGTCCCGGTACTGGTGTTCATGCTGGTGAAGAACCTCGACTGGCAGGAGGTCAAGCATGCGCTGAGCTCCTACAAGCTGAGCACCTTGCTGATCGGCGCCGGTATCGTCGCGGCAAGCTACCTGACGTTCGCCAGCTATGACGTGCTGGCCAAGCGTTACATCGGCCACGAGGTGCCCAACCGGCAGGTGCTGCCACTGGCATTCGTCTGCTACGCGTTCAATCTCAACCTGGGCTCGTGGGTGGGTGGGATCGCCTTGCGTTACCGGCTGTACTCCAAGCTGGGCCTGGATGCCACGGCCATCACCAAGATCGTGAGCCTGTGCCTGATCACCAACTGGCTGGGCTACCTGTTCGTCGCCGGGACGCTGTTCGCCATGGGCCTACCGGCGCTTCCCGAGGGCTTCAAGATCGGCAGCACCGGGCTGCAGATCATCGGTGTGGTGATCATCCTGCTGGGGCTAGCGTATCTGGCGGCCTGCCGCTTCTCGAAGAAGCGCACCTGGACCATTCGCAAGCAGGAGATCCTTCTGCCCTCGTTCAAAATGGCGCTGACCCAGGCCTGCCTGGGTGCGTTGAACTGGAGCTTGATGGGTCTGCTGGTGTGGTCGCTGCTGCCGGATAAAGTGGGCTACCCGACCATTCTGGCGATCCTGCTGATCAGCAGCATCGCCGGGGTCATCACGCACATTCCAGCGGGCTTGGGTGTGCTGGAAACCATCTTCATCACCTTGTTGCAGGGCCAGTACTCCAAGGGTGCGCTGCTGGCGGCGTTGATCGCCTACCGTGCGCTGTATTTCCTGTTGCCGCTGGCGATTGCCTGCGTGGTATACCTGGTGCTGGAAAAACGCACGCGCACCATCGAGAAGCACCGTGAAGCGGATGCAGGCACCGGCGCCAGCTAGTCCGGTCTAGATGCGCCTGGCCAACATCGAGCGCACGGTGGAGGTCAGGTGATCCAGGGTGAAGGGCTTGGTCAGCACCTGGGAAGCGGCGGTGGACAAGCTCTCGGCGTCTACCTTCTGATCCGCGTAACCGGTGATGAACAGCACTTTCAGATAGGGTTCGAGCGACCAGGCGGCGTCCGCCACCTGGCGGCCGTCGAGCCCACCGGGCAGGCCGATGTCGGTGATCAGCAGGTCCGCCTTCACTCCGCCCTGCACCAGAGATAGACCTTCAACGCCATTCGCCGCTTCCAGCACGCGATAACCTTTTTCCCGCAACGCTTCGCCAACCATCTGCCGCAGCGTACCTTCGTCGTCGATCAGCACGATGGTTTCACCCGTGGCATCGGTGTCCATCGGTGAACCGCTGGGCAGCGGCAATGGCGCGACCACTTCGCCTTCGTGCCGCGGCAGGAACAGGTGCATCGCCGTGCCCTGCCCGGGCGTGGAATCGATGCGGATCTGCCCGCCGGACTGGCGCACGAAGCCGTAGACCATCGACAGGCCCAGCCCTGTGCCCTGCCCCAGCGGCTTGGTGGTGAAGAACGGATCGAAGACCCGCGCCACGGTCTGCGGGTCCATGCCAGTGCCACTGTCGGTCACGCTCAGGCACACGTACTGACCCGGCTGCAGATCGTTCTCAGTGCGAGCCCGAGCGAACTGGTGGTGATTGCGTGCGCGCAACCACAGGCTGCCGCCTTCGGGCATCGCATCGCGCGCGTTGATGCACAGGTTGAGCAGTGCGCTTTCCAACTGGTTGGCGTCCACGCGCACCCACCACACATCGTCATCGCTCTGGGCGCTGAATTCGATGCTCGGGCCCAGGGTCTGGCGAATCAGGTCTTCGAGGTCGGCGATCAGCACCGGTGGCTCGACGGCACGGGGTGCCAGGGTCTGACGCCGGGAGAAGGCCAGCAGTCGGTGGGTCAGCGTCGCGGCCCGAGCCGATGCACCCAATGCAGCGTCGATGTACCGCTTGAGCTCAGTGGTGCGGCCCTGTTCGACACGCTGGCGAAGCAGCTCCAGGCTGGCACTGATGCCCGTCAGCAGGTTGTTGAAGTCGTGGGCCAGGCCGCCGGTCAACTGCCCGACCGCTTCCATCTTGAGGCTGTGGCGCAGTTGCTCTTCGACCTGCTGCAGCATCACGGCGCGCTCGCGCTCCTCGGTCACATCGCGGCCCACGGAGTGGAACGCGTTGTCCGTGGGCACGGCGGCCCAGGCGATCCAGCGATAGCTGCCATCGCGGTGCCGCACTCGGCAGGTCATATCATGCAGGCGTTCACCGCGGTACAGCGGCACCATCGCAACGGCCACGGCATCGTGATCGTCGGGGTGAATCAGGTCGACCGCATGCCGGCCCAGCAGCTCTTCGGCATCCCAGCCCAGTACCCGCGACCAGGCAGGGTTGATGGCCCTAACCTCCAGCTTGCGGCTGGTCACCAGCATGATGTCGGACGACAGGTCCCAGAATCGGTTGCGCTCGGCCGTACGTGCCATGGCTTCGCGTTCGAAATCCTCGGCGGCCTGCTCGGCCTTTTCCCTGGCCTGCAGGGTCGCCGTGGTTTCGATGACCGTATCGAGCATACCGACGATAGTGCCGTGCTCGTCGCGCACCGGGCTGTAGCAGAACGTGAAGTACGCCTGCTCGGCCCTGCCGTTGCGATGGATGATCAGGGGAAAGTTTTCGATGAAGGTCGCTTCGCCTTCAAAGGCGCGGTCCATGATCGGCTTGATCTCGTCCCACACCTCGCTCCAGACGATGTGTATCGGTACCCCGAGCGCTGGCGGCTTGCCCGTCAGCAAGGGCGCGAACGCATCGTTGTACAGCATGATGCGTTCGGGACCCCAGGCCAGACAGCCGGGAAAGCGCGACGCCAGCAACATATCGACGGCGATGCGCAGCGCTGCAGCCCAACTGTGGATCGGTCCCAGTGGGGTCGCTGCCCAGTCGTGGCAGCGTACTTGCTCGCTCATGCCCTCTCGGGAAAAGGGAAATGGCTCGGTCATGTTCAACTCAGGCAGTGGATCGCGCAGCAACCATAGCATCCGCACGGGTCTGCGGCGACCCACCTGTGCCTCTGCGGCTCAGGAAAAACCGGTCACCGCGTGCGGTACATAGGGCTTTTCCAGGCGCGCCGTTTCTTCTTCGGTCAACGACAGCTGCAGTGCAGCCAGGGCGTCATCCAACTGCGCGGCCTTGGAGGCACCGACGATCGGCGCCGACACGCCGGGCTTGTTCAACACCCAGGCCAGCGCTACCTGGGCCATGGGCACGCCACGTTCCTGGGCGATCTGCTCGACCACATCGATGACCTTGCCATCCTCGGCCTCGGTGGCGGCATAGAACGACTGCCCGGAAATATCGGTACGGGTGCGTTCGGTCTGCACGCCGTGTGGGCGGGTCAGCCTGCCACGGGCCATCGGGCTCCAGGGCATCAGGCCCACGCCTTGGTCCAGGCACAGCGGAATCATCTCGCGTTCTTCTTCGCGGTAGATCAGGTTGAGGTAGTTCTGCATCGAGACGAAGCGGCTCCAGCCATGACTGGCCGCGACCTGCTGGGCCTTGGCGAACTGCCAGGCGTACATCGACGAAGCGCCTATATAGCGCGCCTTGCCGGCCTTGACCACGTCATGCAGCGCTTCCATCGTCTCTTCGATCGGCGTGTGGTAGTCCCAGCGGTGGATCTGGTACAGGTCGACGTAGTCGGTGCCCAGCCGTTGCAGGCTGGCATCGATGCTGGCCATGATCGCCTTGCGCGACAGGCCCTGCTCGTTGGGCTTGTTCGAGCCCTCCCACATGTTGGCCGGGAAGAACACCTTGGTGGCGATCACGGTTTCTTCGCGACGGGTGAATTCCTTGAGCAGCTTGCCGACGATGACTTCGGACGTGCCGGCCGAATAGCTGTTGGCCGTGTCGAAGAAGTTGATGCCCTGCTCCACCGCATGCTTGATGATCGGGCGGCTGGCGTCTTCGCCCAGGGTCCAGGGGTGGGTACCGGCATCGGGTTCGCCGAAGGTCATGCAGCCCAGGCACAGGCGGGAGATATCCAGGCCGGTGTTGCCCAGCTTGACGTATTTCATGGAGAGGCTCCTGCGGTGGACCGCGCGACATGCCGATCCGATGCCCGTTACCTTAGCGCCCACTGCCCACCAACATAACCCCCAGGCGTCGCACCTGAGCTATGCAGAAATTCACAAGCGCGGCAGCATGGCCATGCAGGTGCGCACGAATTCGCTGACCGCCTGGATGCGTGGCGTAGCGCGCACGTCTTCATGGAACGCCATCCAGACTTCGATGTTCAGGGTGTCCGCTTCCGGATCGACCCGTTGCAGGGCATGTTCGGCAGCGATGAACGCCGGCAGGCAGACGATACCCGCCGCGCCGGCGGCCGCCAGTGCCTGCACGCGCAGATCATTGCTGCACAGCACGAACTCGCCCCCCTTGGCCTGCTCCACCAGCCAGCGATGCTGGAGGGATTTGGCTTGCGAAGCGTCGTAGCCGATGAAGCGCGGCTTCGCTGCCTGCGCCAGGTAAGCAGGGCTGGCGTACAGCGCATAGTCCAGGTGCCCGAGCAGACTGGCCACCAAAGTCGACTCCAGCGGCCGCGCCAGGCTGACCGCCACGTCCGCCTCCCGGCGCGCCAGCGAGGTCCGCGACTTGGGGCCCACCAGGCGCAGCGACAGCGCCGGGGGCTGCGCCAGCAAGGCACCGGCATGGGGTGCGATCAGGCTACCCAGCAACACCGGCGGCGCCGACAGCACCACTTCGCCCTGCACGTCCGGCTGGTCGGCACCGGCGTAATGCTCCAGGGCGAACGAAGAAGCGCTCATCTGCTCGGCGAACTCGGCAATCCGCAGCCCCTGGTGCGTCAGTACGTAGGCGCGAGAGCGGCGGTCGACCAGCTTGAGGTTGAGCGCAGTTTCCAGTGAAGCAATACGCCGGGCCACGGTGGCATGGTCCACCGCCAGCGCCTTGGCCGCCGACGCCAGCGAGCCGGCACGCACGAAGGCCGCAAAGTGCCTCAGATCTTCCCAATCGAACATGGATACCCTCGTCAGTGAGGGGGCATGATACCCATGGATCTGTGCAAACACCTGTACCGGCTGTACAAGCCGCGTGCGACCCCGTTGTTGCTACCTGGATACGTCGTTGACCTTGAACAGCCACTCGAAGGCCTGCGGCAAGGTAGGGGAAGCGCTGTCGATCGGCTGCACGGCGATCTGGTCAGCGGTACGTTTGAACAGCGTCTTCACGCCCGGCAACACAGCGACTGGCATGCCTGCGGCCAGCAGTTGCCGCTCCGCTTCCTCAACCTCCTTCAAGCGCCGCGGTGCATGCAGTACGTGGGTGCGGATCAAGGCGCCGAGGAAATCACGCAGGCTTGCCTGGTCGATATCGCTCAATGCATCGTGCAACTTCTCGCTGACACGCTGTTTCTCCGCTGCCATGAAGCATTCGATGGTCAAGGCTTCCAGACCCTTGGTGAACACGCTTCGGAGGATCTTCAGCGCCGCAGCATCGCCGGCCGCGCCCTCCTCGACTGGTTTGAGCGGTGCGTCGATGGCGGAGAACAACGTCAGCGCCCGATCGATACCCGTACCCGCACCCAGCAGATTGGTCTTTGCATGAGTCAGGGCGATGGCCCCAAGGATCGCCACGTCAACGTAGCCGATTCCACGCTGAGCTGCAGAGTGGGCCGCGGTTCTGATCAGGGCTGGATCGGCGGTGGTCATGTCCACGTAGAGCGCCTCCCTGGCCATGTGCTCAAGGGCCTGCTCGGCCACGACCAGCGAAACGGTGCCGAACACACACGACACCACGACATCGCAGTCCGGCGCGAGCTCCGCCACCGATGCGCGGATGTCCTGGCCTGACTGTTCTGCAAACGCTGTTGCGGCAGTCGATGGCTTCAAGTCGCACAGGACCACTTCATGTCCGGCCGCAGCCCAGGGACGCGCATAGGTCAGCCCGACTTCGCCCGCACCGATTATTCCAATTCTCATGTCTTCATCATCCCGATTCAGTGAGCGGCGTAGGCGCCTTTGTAGGTTCCTGCAGCGATCTGCGCCAGCATTTCAGCCTCTTTCTGTTCAGTCGCATGGCAGTCGCGCAACAGCGCTGCAGCGCGTGAAGGGGCGAAAGCGACGATACCGTCGTGGTCACCCACCACGAAGTCACCTGGCGATACGATCATCCCGTCGATGCTGACCGGAACGTTTATGTCACCCGGTCCGTTCTTGTACGGGCCCAAGTGGATACCGGCTCGCGCGAACATGGGAAATGAACCTTTGCCCAAGGTTGCCAGGTCACGGATCGCACCGTCGACCACCACCCCGGCAGCACCTCGTTTTTCAGCAATCGCAGCCATGATGTCGCCCATCAAGGCGCGGCTGATGTCGCCACCGCCATCGACCACCAGCACGTGGCCCGGTTCGAGCAACTCCAGTGCCTGATGAATCGCACGGTTATCGCCTTGAGCGACTTTCACGGTCAGCGCAATGCCGGCCATGGTGCCTTCGATCCTGTGGAAGGGCCTCAACGCTGCGCCGGGCAGGCGATCCAGACAGTCACTGATGATCGAGGTCGAGGTTCGAGCAAACAAGGTGACCAGTTCGTCACGTTCGGATGTAGCAAGCACTGCGGTCATAGACCTTTCTCCGATGGCAGATGTAATGAGCATAAACCTGTCGGCAAATAGAAAAAGCGATATTATGCAATGCACAAACATTCTATTTGGGAATGATCATGATCACATTGCGTCAACTGCTTGCCTTGCACTGGATCGAGCGTCTGGGTACGTTCGAGCGCGCTGCTGACCATCTGAGCACCACTCAATCGGCCATCTCCAAACGTGTTCAGGAGCTTGAGGCTTCGACCGGTATGCAGCTGTTCGACCGCTCGCAACGCGGCGCCAGGTTGACCAGCGCTGGCGAGGAACTGCTGGTGATAGCGCGAGAAATGCTCAACCTCGCCGAACGTATCGACTCGCTCAAGGATGGCACGCAAGTGGTCAATCGACGGCTGAGGCTGGGTGTCACAGAACTGACGGCGTGGACCTGGCTGCCGCGACTGATCACCCGATTGGTGGAGGATTTCCCCGGCCTCACCATCGAACCGGAAGTCGACATGAGCCGCAACCTCCATGAAAGACTCATGGACGACATGATCGATTTGATCATCATCCCCGACACCTTCACGGCGCCGGAGGTAAGCTCCATCGCGCTGGGTAATGTCGAGAATGCATGGATGGCCGCGCCGGGCCTGATTGCCCACGAGGGGGTGCTTGACCTGGCCGAACTGGCCAAATACCCCATGCTGGTCCAAGGCAAGAAATCAGGATCGGGCTTGTTCGTGAACAAATGGCTTCGCACCTTGGGTATCGATCTGCCCAAGACACTTTCGTCAGACAGCCTTACGGCCATGCTCGGCCTGACCGCAGCGGGGCTCGGGGTGACCTATCTGCCACTGGAATGCTTTCGACCGCTGGTGGATGAAGGCAAATTGACCATCATCCGTACCAACCCTGAGCTGCCACCGGTGCCGTACATGGCCATGTATCGCAATGATCGTCCTTCTGCGTTCATGACCGAGGTGGCGGCACTGGCGGTGGAGCTGTGTGACTTCACTCGGCAATTGCAGCGCTGAACCAGCGGCGCAGCCCGCCCACCCGCTTCAGCCCGCGGCAGGCTCGGCCGTATCGGCCGGCTCCGCGATGGTCAGCACGAATGCCAGCGCGGCAAGCGAACACACCCCAAGGAAGATGAACACGGCGGTCCAGCTGTAGCTGTCCAGCAGAAAACCGGTCACCAAGGGCGCTATCGCACCGCCCGCCTGCCCGGCGCTGTTGACCAGCGAAGCGGCCACCGGGTAAGTGCTGCGGCTGGTAAGGCCCATGGAGTACACCGAGAAAGACGAGTAGCCGATGTTCAACAGGAAACCGGTGCCGAACAAAAGCAAGCTCACCGCCAACAGGCCATTGGGGGCGTAGACCAGCGCCACCATCATCACGCACGTGGCGACCGCGCTGATCATCATGGTCGGTTTGCGACGACGGTCCAGAATCCGATCGGAGAACCAGCCGCCGACGATGTTGCCCAACACGCCACCCGCGAACGGCAAAGCGGCGATGAAGCCAACCTGCATCAGTTCGAAATGCTTCACTTCGCTCAGGTATTTGGGCAACCAGGCCAGCAGCACATTGACCACGCCGGTCATCAGCAGGTAGCCCAGGCCGCAACCCCAGATGTTCCATGAGGCGAACACCGATTTCGATGAAGCCAACGGTGTCACGCGCTGGTAGCGCAGCACCTTGTCCAACGCACCGAAGTCTCTCTGGCTGCGCTTAGGCCCACTTTCGGCCGGCGTCTGATCTTCGATGTGGTCGGCTTCAGCGCCGTTGACCCGTTTGCAGGCACGCGGGTCATTGGGCACCGTCCACCACCAGATCAATGCCAGCAGCAGGCCGGGAATGGCGAACACGATGAACATGGTGCGCCAGTCGTAGAGCATGATTATCGCAGCGCCGATAGGGGGAGCGATCACGGCGCCCATTTTGGCGGCCGATAGAAAAGCGCCCGTGGCCAGGCCTTTCTCACCCGCCGGAAACCAGCGGTTGATGGTGCTGAGCATCGACAGCGGAAGCGCTGCCTCTGCGATACCCAAGGCTGATCGATAGATCTTGATCATGCCGAAGTTATGCGCGGTTCCAATCAGCAGCGTCACGATGGAGGTCAATGTGATCGACACCGGCGCAACGAGACGAACGCCCAGGCGACTGATAATGAAGCCCGCTGGAATCTGCCCCAGTGAATAGAACAGGAAGAAGGCGCTGACCAGCATGCCCGCCTGGGCATTACTGGCGCCGAACTCTTTCTGGATGTAGGGCAAGGCAATGCCGATGTTGGCACGATCCGCGGCTGCCAGCATGTACACCACGACGATGACGGACAGAACTATCCAACGATACTTCGACCTGGCCGACCGAACGGCAGCTGCGGAGTGGGCTAATTCGACCATGAGTGTTCCTTTATTATGGTTGTTCGATGGCCGAATCATGGTCAGTGCGCATGAATAGAAAAAGCGATAAATAAGCACAACGAACCATTCCATGGTGGCATGGCATGTGGAAATCAGCGTCCCGGATATAAGTCATCGACGACCCACACTGTCCGCGCTCGGTCAGCTCATGACTAAAGCATGTGCCCTGTCCAGATACCCTGCGCGACCAACTGCGAGGCCAGTTCGACGAAGGTTTCGCTCACGTGCCGAGCTGCAGGACTGACCTGACGATCGGCAGGCGACACCATCACCAGCTTGCGCATCGGCGTCGGGTCCACCAAAGGTGCCGCGCACAGCGTACCGTTCTGCAAATGACCGTAGATCGACGCCAGAGGCAAGGCGGTGAAGCCAAAGCCGTGTCGTACCAGCTCGATCATTGCCCCTAGCGAATCTGCTTCTACACTGGCGCAGATCGTGAAGCCGGCCTCTGCGGCACACTGATCCATGATCTTGCGCAGGCCGTGGCGCGGGCTGGGCAAAATCATCTGTTCAGGCGCCAGCGTCGAAAACCGTACCGGCGTGTGCATCGACAATCCGGCAGCAGGCGGGCCTACCAGCACCAGATTTTCCATCATCACCGGCACGATCCGCAGGGTATGCAAGGGCGCCAGGTCGTAGGAGATGGCCAGCTCCAGCTCACCGCGCTGCAACCAGTCCATCAGATAGCCGCTAAACGCGGAAGAGAAACGAATCGATAGATCCGGGTTGGCTTCGCGTATTCGCTTGACCAGGCGCACGGTCACGATTTCGGCAATGGTCGGAGTGGTACCGATGGCCACCGACCCACGGAATGACAAGTGCTCGCCTGCCACCGAGGTGCGTATGGCGGCGAGCTCGGCCATGATCCGAGTCGCGTGCTGAAGCACTTCACTGCCTGCTGCAGTGATGATCATGCCGCGCCCATGCCGTTCGAACAGATAAACGCCCAGTTCTTTTTCCAGCAACCGAATCTGTCGGCTGAGCGCCGGTTGCGCGATGTGCAGTCGATCCGCTGCCTTGCTCAAGCTACCCAGCTCGGCAACGTGTATGAGGGTTTTGAGCTGAACGACATCCATGGACAGGCCGTGACGCAAAGAGGAACACAGGCGGCAGTCTAGACCGCAGTCGATGCCCGAGCTAGACAATTCAGGCATATCAGTTAGTAGCCTGCTGCCCTTATTGAATCGCCCGCCCTGGAGTAGTTTGAACCGCAGGTCGCCATCCCCGTAGCGGCCCCATGACAACAATAAGATCAGAGGGTCTGCATCATGCCCAAACCATTGCTTCATATTGAACAAGCTGACGACAGTACCCGCCCGCCCAATCGCATCAGGGCGATCGTAGGTGCCTGCTCGGGCAATCTCGTGGAGTGGTACGACTTTTTTATCTACGCCTATACCGCCATTTACTTCGCGGCGTCGTTCTTTCCCAAAGGCGATACCACCACGCAGCTGCTGGCCACAGCAGGTGTCTTTGCCGTCGGCTTCTTCATGCGCCCACTGGGCGGCTGAATTTTCGGCTGGGTCGCCGATACGCGAGGGCGCAAGGTTTCGATGATCATTTCGGTCTTCATGATGTGTGGTGGCTCCTTGCTGATCGCCGTGATGCCGACTTATGAAACAGCGGGCATTGCAGCACCGGTCATGCTAGTGGTGGCTCGTCTGATCCAGGGGTTGTCGGTGGGAGCCGAGTACGGCACGGGTGCGACCTACATCAGCGAAATCGCTACGCCGGGGCGGCGCTGCTTCTATGGGTCATTTCAGTATTTCACCATTATTGCCGGGCAGCTGCTGGCGCTCTTCACCGTGGTGATCCTGCAGCAAACGCTCAGTGATGAGCAACTGCGCGACTGGGGCTGGCGCATTCCCTTCTTCATCGGTGCCGCCAGCGCCGTGGTGGTGGTCTACCTGCGTCGTTCGATGCACGAAACCGCTACGCACAAGGACATGCATCGCAAGGGCGCAGGCTCACTGCGGGGTCTCCTCAAGCACAAGCGCGCGGTCGCGCTGGTCATTGCGTTCACCATAGGTGGATCACTGTATTTCTACACCTTCACCACCTACATGCAGAAATTCCTCGTCATCTCGGCGGGATTCGATGCAGCCACAGTCAGCTTCATCATGACCTGTGCACTGATCGGTTTCATGCTGTGCCAACCGCTGTTCGGTCTGCTGGCGGATCGCATCGGTATCAAGGCGCACATGCTGATGTTTTCAGGTCTCGGGATCCTGCTGGTGATTCCACTGCTCATGGCGATCCGTTCGACTCACGATCCGATTGTGGCCTTCGCTCTGGTGTTCGCCGGCCTGGTCATCGCTTCGCTCTACACACCCATCGCAGGCATCGTCAAGGCCGAACTGTTTCCCCCAGCGGTACGCGCCCTCGGCGTCGGTTTCCCGTATGCGATCGGCAACGCTGCATTTGGTGGCACTGCGGAATACGTGGCGCTGTCGTTTCGCGCCGAGGGGGCGGAAACCTACTTTTTCTTCTACGTTGCGGCCGTGCTCTGCGTGACATTCATCGCCTCGCTTCTGATGCCCCATCTAGGTCGTCACGGGTACATCAGCGGCGACGGCAACATCGAGGAGAACACTGGGAGGCACTCGCGCAAGGCGCAGGCCGCCAAGGCATCGACTTGATCGCGAGCTATGCCGCCGCGGCATATCTCAAAGAGAAAAACGGTAGTCGTCATGCCTCGTGGGTGGCGCCATGATCCATAAAAACAAAAGCAGCAATGGAGACAATCATGTCATCGAAAGAAGCTGAAAATGGCTGGCAGGAAGACGTCTTTCGCATCCTCAAGGCTCATGACGTCAAGCACGTCGTGTTCGTTCCGGATGCCGGTCACTCGGCGGCGATCCGTATGTCCTATGCCGATCCCGATATCAATGCGGTGGTGTTGACGACCGAAGAGGAAGGTATTGGCTACCTTGCCGGGGCCTGGCTGGGCGGCGAACGAGGGGCATTGTTGATGCAGTCCAGCGGTGTCGGAAACTGCATCAATACCTTGGCGCTGCAGAATTGCGCGGGGTTCCCACTGCTGATGGTGGTGACCCTGCGCGGTGACTGGGCCGAGTTCAACGCGTGGCAGAACCCCATGGGGCAGGCTACAGAGGCCTCACTGCGATTGATGAACGTCATGACCTGGCGCGCCGATGTTGCCGAAGACGTCGCACCGCTGCTTCACGGTGCTGCCACCATGGCGTTCAACGGCGATGCCGCCACTGCGCTGCTGCTGGGCCAGCGTCTGATTGGAGAGAAAAAATGGATCAAGTAAGCGCCACTCATACGCTGTGCCGCCGTGAGGTGGTGCGCACACTTCTTGCCGATCGTCAGGACTTGTTGGTGGTGACCGGGCTGGGCTCGGCGTCCTACGATGTCATGGCCGCAGGTGACGACCACGGCAACTATTATCTATGGGCCGCCATGGGCAGTGCGATCACCGTGGGCCTTGGGCTTGCCAAGGCTCAACCGGAAAAGTCGGTGGTGGTCGTTACGGGTGACGGCGAATTGCTGATGGGCCTGGGGGCGTTGGCTACCGTTGCCCTGCAAAGGCCGGCCAACTTGACCGTTGTGGTACTGGACAACGGCCACTTCGGCGAAACCGGAATGCAGGTCAGTCATGCCGGATTTGGCCTCAAACTCGATCAGGTAGCCCAAAGCTGCGGCTTCGCCTGGACCACGGAGATCCGCGAGATCACCGGCATACACGACCTGCGCGAGCGCTTGGGCACACGCGAAGGCGTGAAACTGGCAACGGTGAAGATCAAGGCGGAAAATCCGCCAAGGGTCCTGCCCCCACGTGATGGCCACTACATCAAGAACCGCTTCCGCGCGGCGCTTGGCCTGCAACCGATCTGAGCGTTCCACATGCCCTCGCGGGCGGCCGCTCCAATGGCCCCACCGCGCGTGCGCGGCGGGGGCCTGTCACGACCATCGAGATGACACGCATGCATCCCCCTACGCTGGAAAGCGCGCAGGCCCCCGACGCTGCGAGCAAGGTCCTGCTCGCCGCCCGCGCGCTGTTCGTCGAAGAAGGTTACGCAGCCACGAGCATGCGCCAGTTGGCGGCGCGTGTCGGCGTGCAACCCGGCAGCCTGTACCACCACGTCGCCAGCAAGCAGGATCTGCTACTCGACGTGCTGATGGACATCGCGACCACTCGGCTGGACGCCTGGAGGTACGGCGCCTACACCCGCAACGTGGTGGGCTATCTGCGTTTTCGAATGGATCGCCAGGCGGCTCATCCAGACGAAGAGGCCTTGTTACGGTACGAATCACGCCACCTTACCCGCGAGCAACGCCTGTGCCTGGAGACAGCCCTGGCTCAATTGCAGCAACCGTTACGCGACTTTCTGGCGAAGGATCGTCGACCGGGACGTTATGTGGCGCAAGACCAGGCACGATCGTTCGAAGCCCTGCTGGCGCTGATCGACGCCGCCAACGACATGCGCCTTCGACCCATGCCGGTCGAGGCGTCCTGGATTCAGGGCTGGATCGAACAAACCAGCCGGGCTCTGCTAGACAGACGCAGAGTGGCGAACGAAGGGTAGTACCGAGAGCACCAGAACCAGGCTGATCAAGGCCAGTACACACAGCGCCGACAGCACGCCCATTGCGCCGAAATGCTGCTGCAGGTAGCCACAGGCCAAGGGGGTGATCGCCTGACCGATCAACGAAAGCCGCGACATCTTGCCCATCATGGCCACGTACTGTGCCGGTGGCATCAACGCCAGCGGCAACAGTCCACGCACGATCGCGCGCAGCCCGTTGCCCAGCCCGAACAGCACCAGCCCGACGGCGGTAGCGCCTGGCGCACAGGCGACCAGAAACAAGCCCACGGCGATCAGCACGACGGAAATCAGTGCCGTCCAGATCGGATGGCGCTTGCCTGCCAGCATCTGCAGGATCCTTGACGACACCTGACTGGGCCCCAGCAGCGCCGCCAGCGCAATGGCGCTGGCGAGCGAATGACCCAGCCCCTGCAGGACCGCCACCAGTTGCACCGAGACGGCGGTCATGATGATCGCGCCCAGGGCGAAGATCCAGATAAGGCGCAGGTACAACCGCCGATCCAAGCCATTGCTGTCGACCGGGGTCGTGGCTGCGCGCACCTCGAGTCGGCGTACCTGAGGCAGCACCTTGAGGTACAACGGCGTGGCCAGCACCAGCAAGACCGCATAGCCGGTACAGGTGTAGCGCCAGCCAACGTGTTCGATGAGCCACGCGACGGCCGGCCAGGTGAGGGTCGTGGCAAATCCCGAAATCAGGGTAATGCCGGTGATGGCCCTGCTGGCACGCTCGGCATAGAGGGCGCCCAGGGTGGCAAACAGTGCCTCGTAGAGGCCTGCAGCCATGCCGACGCCAATCACGACCCAGGCCAGTATGAACACCGGCAATGTTTGACTGGCTGCCATGATCGCCAGGCCGGCGGCAACGATCATGCCGCTGCCGGCAAGCTGCACACGACCACCATGACGTGAGACCAGGCGACTCGACAGCGGGGCCAGCAACGCGCTGGTCATCAGGCCCAGAGACAGCGCGCCATACACCCAGTGACTGCCCCAGCCGGTTTCGCGCGCGATAGGCTCGCCCATGACCGCGAGCAGGAAGAACGACCCACCCCATACCAGAATCTGCAGCGCACCCAGGCAGAAGATGCCAGGCGTGGTAGGAAGAGGAATCTGAGCTTGCACGGGAAACCTTCAAGATGACGGGGCTGGCGGAAGGGCGCGCGGCGAACCCTGCACGAGTCGATGCGAGATCCATCGAATCTGACGCGCTTGGCCATTCTAGAGCGCTCCCTCTGCAGGCGCTAAACAATGTCGTTATAACAGCTAGAGGACGATTGCATCGGTGCGTGCTGCACCAGGCGCAAAGCGCCCGCTCTCGGCGCAGAGAAAAAACGCTTGCCGAAGCCTATTCTTGGTATACCATAATACCAGATACACACCCTCCAAGAAGGAAACAGGCATGAGCTTCGAGATCCGCAAAATCGTCACCTACTCCGAAGAGACCCGCATCGAAGGCGGCAAGGCCACCGACACTCCGGTGACCATGGTCGGCCTCGCGGTCGTCATCAAGAATCCCTGGTTGGGCCGCGGCTTCGTGGATGACTTGAAGCCGGAGATCAAGGCCAACTGCTCGGACCTCGGGGCTTTGATGGTCGAGCGTCTGGTGGCCAGCATCGGTGGTGCCGACAAGATCGAGGCTTACGGCAAGGCTGCGGTGGTCGGTGCAGATGGCGAGATCGAGCACGCTTCGGCCGTGATCCATACCCTGCGTTTCGGCAACCACTACCGCGAGGCGGTGCAAGCCAAGAGCTACCTGAGCTTCACCAACAAGCGTGGCGGGCCCGGCACCTCGATCCAGATCCCGATGATGCACAAGGACGACGAGGGCCTGCGTTCCCATTACGTCACGTTGGAAATGCAGATCGAGGACGCGCCGCGCGCCGACGAAATCGTCGTGGTCCTGGGCTGCGCCAACGGTGGGCGCCTGCATCCGCGCATCGGCAACCGCTACATCGACCTGGAAGAACTGGCCGCCGAAAAGGCCCAGTGATCCACCTGACTCAGGAGCGCTCCATGATTCGGCTTACCGCTGAACGCACTGCGGCCGGTACCAGTTACCTTGCCGCCGGTGACGGCCCGCCCGTGGTGTTCATCCATGGCGTGGGCTTGAACAAGGAAATGTGGGGAGGCCAGTTCGTCGGGCTTATGCCGCACTATCGGGTCATCGCCTACGACATGCTGGGGCATGGCGCCAGCGCGCAGCCCGCGCCTGACACGGCGCTGCTGGGTTATGCCGACCAGTTGCTCGAAGTGCTGGATCACTTGCAGTTGCCGGCGGCCACGGTCATCGGGTTCTCGATGGGTGGGCTGGTGGCACGGGCGTTTGCCTTGCACTATCCCGAGCGGCTACAGGCCCTGGTGGTGCTCAACAGCGTGTTCAATCGCAGCGCCGAACAGCGCGCCGGGGTGATGGCACGCACCGGGCAAGCTGCCGAACACGGCCCCGATGCCAACGCCGAGGCCGCGCTGTCGCGCTGGTTCAGCCGCGAGTATCAGGCGGCCAACCCGGCGCAGATCGCGGCGCTGCGCGAAACGCTGGCCGGCAACGATCCCCAGGGCTACCTGACCACTTACGAGCTGTTCGCCACCCAGGACATGTACGGAGCCGACGAACTGGGCCGCATCCAGGCGCCGGCGCTGATTGCCACGGGCGAACTCGATCCGGGCTCCACGCCGCAGATGGCCCGTGAAATGGCCGAGCGCATCCCCCACGCCGAAGTGGCGATACTCTCCGAACAACGGCACATGATGCCCGTGGAATCACCTCGGCTGGTCAACCAGACGTTGTTGAAATTTCTTACCCGGGCCCAGCGCCTGGACAATCAGGCACAGGGGATCGTCGCATGACCCTTTCACGCTTTCAGATGTGCATCGACGGCCAGTGGGTCGATGCGCTGTCCGGCAAGACCTTCGAAAGTCACAACCCGGCGCTCGCGCAACCCTGGGCGCTGCTGCCCGACGCCGACGAGGCCGATGTCGACCGCGCCGTGCAGGCCGCACAGCGGGCATTCGAATCGCCGGCCTGGCGCGGGCTGACCGCCACGGCGCGGGGCAAGCTGCTGCGCCGGCTGGGCGACCTGATTGCCGACAACAAAGAGGCGCTGGCGCAGCTGGAGAGCCGTGACAACGGCAAGCTGATCCGCGAAACCCGCGGCCAGGTAGGCTACCTGCCTGAGTTCTTCCACTACACCGCAGGCCTGGCCGACAAGCTGGAAGGCGGTACGCTGCCGCTCGACAAACCTGACCTGTTCGCCTACACCGTGCACGAACCCATCGGCGTGGTCGCCGGGATCATTCCTTGGAACAGCCCGCTGTACCTGACGGCGATCAAGCTGGCGCCGGCCCTGGCCGCCGGCAATACCATCGTCCTCAAGCCATCCGAACACGCCAGCGCGACCTTGCTGGAGCTGGCCCGCCTGGCCCTCGAAGCCGGCATTCCGCCGGGCGTGGTCAACGTCGTCACCGGCTATGGGCCGAGCACCGGCGCCGCCCTCACCCGCCACCCGCTGGTGCGCAAAATCGCCTTTACCGGCGGTGCCGCCACCGCGCGGCATGTGGTGCGCAGCAGCGCCGAGAACTTCGCCAAGCTGTCGCTGGAACTGGGCGGCAAGTCGCCGAACATCATTTTCGCCGATGCCGACCTGGACAGTGCCATCAATGGCGTGGTGGCCGGCATCTACGCTGCCTCCGGGCAAAGCTGCGTGGCCGGCTCGCGCCTGCTGGTGCAGGACGAGATCTACGACGAGTTCGTCGAGCGTCTGGTGGAACGCGCCCGACGCATCAAAATCGGCAACCCGCAGGACGAAGCGAGCGAGATGGGCCCGATGGCCACCGCCCAGCAATTGGCCGTGGTGGAAAATCTGGTCGCGCAAGCCGTGCAAGAAGGCGCTACCCTGCGCATGGGCGGCCAGCGTGCGCAGACCGACAGCGACGGCTGGTACTACCAACCGACGCTGTTCGAGTGCGACAGCCATTCGATGAAAATCATGCAGGAAGAAGTGTTCGGTCCGGTGGCGTCGGTGATTCGATTCTCCACTGAAGCCCAGGCGCTGGCCATGGCCAACGACTCGCAATTCGGCCTCGCGGCCGGCATCTGGACCCGCGACCTGGGCCGTGCCCATCGCCTGGCCCGCGACGTGCGCTCCGGCATCATCTGGGTCAACACCTACCGCGCGGTATCGGCCATGGCACCGATCGGTGGCTTCAAGAACAGCGGCTATGGCCGTGAAAGCGGGATCGATTCGGTGCTGGCCTACACAGAACTCAAAACGGTATGGATCAACCTGTCCCAGGCCCCCATGCCCGACCCATTCGTGATGCGTTGAGGTAATTTGAAATGATAGAGCCCGGCATCTACAAAGAAGTGATGGCCTCCTTCCCCTCCGGGGTGACGGTGGTCACCACGCTGGACCCGGAAGGTGGCATCGCCGGCATCACCGCCAGCGCCTTCAGCGCGCTGTCGATCGACCCGGCGCTGGTATTGTTCTGCCCCAACTACCAGTCGGACACCTACCCGATCCTGCGCGACAGCAAGCGCTTCGCCATTCACCTGCTGTCTGCCGACCAGCAGGCGGAGGCCTACGCGTTCGCCAGCAAGGGCAAGGAAAAGGCCCGCGCCATCGCCTGGCATCTCAGCGAGCTGGGCAACCCGCTGCTGGAAAACGCCACGGCGATCATCGAGTGCGAACTGTGGCGTGAATACGACGGTGGCGACCATGCCATCATCGTCGGCGCGGTGAAGAACCTGATCCTGCCCAGCGAGCCGTTGGCGCCCATGCTCTACCATCGCGGCAAACTGGGTGCGATGCCGAGCCTGGGCTGACCGACCCTGCGCTGGGCGCTCCTGTCGACCGGACCTGGGCAAATCACCGGTCGCGGGTCGGCAGCACCGGGTGGCGTGTTAGACTCGCCGCTGTTTTTTTGCCTTTTCAACAGAGCGGACCCGATGAAACGCCTGCCCCTCGACGACAGCTTCAAGGTCAATCGCAACCCCGTCACCCTGCGCGAAATCGTGCTCGACAAGTTGCGCAGCGCCATCATGAATTTCCAGCTTCTGCCCGGCGACCGCCTGGTGGAACGCGACCTGTGCGAGCGCCTGGGCGTGAGCCGCACCTCGGTGCGTGAAGCCCTGCGCCATCTCGAATCCGAAGGCCTGGTGGAGTTCGCCGACGCCAAGGGCCCACGCGTGGCGATCATCACCCTGGAAGACGCCCGCGACATCTATGAACTGCGCTGCGTGCTCGAGGGCCTGATCGTCCAGCTGTTCACCCTCAATGCCAAGGCCAAGGACATCCGCGCCCTGGAAAAGGCGCTGGCGGTCAACCGCAAGGCCCTTGAGGAACGCGCGTTATCGGACGTGCTCAACTCCGTCCAGGGCTTCTACGACGTGCTGCTCGAAGGCTCCGGCAATCAGGTCGCCGCGACCCAGCTGCGCCAGTTGCAGGCGCGCATCAGCTACCTGCGGGCCACCTCGGTGTCGCAGGAAAACCGCCGCGGCGTCAGCAGCGACGAGATGGAGCGCATCGTTGCCGCGATCAAGAGTGGCGATCCGATGGCGGCGCACCAGGCCTCGGTCGATCACGTGCGCGCTGCGGCCAAGGTGGCTTTGGAGTCGTTGCGCCAGCAACGCAACGACGACCACAAGGTCCGCGACATCGCTGCGCCCATCGCCCTCGACGAACCCCGTATCGGACGCTGACATGGCCACTCCCCGGTTCTGCCCACACTGCGGTGCCGGCGGCCTGAGCCTGGGCATTCCGGCGGGCGATACCCACGAGCGGACCTTCTGCGCCGGTTGCGGGCACGTGCATTACGTCAACCCGAAAGTCATCACCGGCTGCATCGTCGAAGCCGATGGCAAGTACCTGCTGTGCCAGCGCGCCATTCCGCCGCGACCCGGCACCTGGACCCTGCCCGCCGGCTTCATGGAAAGCGGCGAGACCACCGAGGAAGGTGCCCTGCGCGAGCTGTGGGAAGAAGCCGGCGTGCGCGCCGAGATCATCTCCCCGTACTCGATCTTCAGCGTGCCGCGCATCAGCGAGGTGTACATCATCTTCCGCGCCATGGCCCTGGAAGTGACGGACGACTTCGGTCCGGAAACCGCCGCGCGGCAATTCTTCGCGCCGGCGGACATTCCCTGGGACAGCATCTACTACCCCGCCATCCGGCAGATCCTGGAGCGCTACATTCAGGAACGCGCGACCGGTACCTACGGCATCTACATGGGCAATGACGACACCGGTCGCATTCACTTCATGCGCTAGCCGCCGATCGCCTCGCAACCCTCCACGATGATCACCTCGGCCCTGGCCGCACCTGCGCGCAGGCTGGCTGCGGCCTGGTATTCGCTGGACTGGTAGCAGGCCTGCGCCTGGGCGTACGAATCGAACTCGATGACCACACTGCGCTGCGGCGTGGCCCGGCCTTCCATGGCCTGCGAACGGCCGCCTCTAGCCAGCATGCGGCCGCCGTACTGGGCGAAAACCGCGGGTGCGCGCTGGGTGTAGAACCCGTATTGCGCCGGATCGGTGACGTCCACATGAGCAATCCAATAAGCCTTCATTTTCACCTCGACAGGGGGATTGTTTGCGTATTATGGTATACCACGATTCAGCTGATTGTCCCAATCGGTCAGCCACGATCGGTCAGCCCGGATCCGTATCCAAGTACGTATCAAAGATCCCGTAAAAGAAAGAGCCCGTGAAAGAGAGTGCAGGCATGGCGTTCAACAGCATCGAAGAAATCATCGAGGACTTTCGCCAGGGCAAGATGGTGTTGCTGGTGGACGACGAGGACCGCGAAAACGAAGGCGACCTGCTGCTTGCCGCCGACTGCTGCACGGCCGAAGCGATCAGCTTCATGGCCCGCGAAGCCCGTGGCCTGATCTGCCTCACCCTCACCGACGAACGCTGCCAGCGGCTGGGCCTGGAGCAGATGGTCCCCAGTAACGGCAGCGGTTTCGGCACGGCGTTCACGGTGTCCATCGAAGCGGCCAGCGGAGTCACCACCGGCATTTCCGCCGCCGATCGCGCCCGTACGGTCGCCGCTGCGGTAGCGCCACGGGCCGGCGCCGCCGACCTGGTGCAACCGGGCCACATCTTCCCCCTGCGCGCCCGTGAAGGCGGTGTGCTGACCCGCGCCGGGCATACCGAGGCCGGCTGCGACCTGGCCCGCCTGGCCGGTTTCACGCCCGCCTCGGTGATCGTCGAAGTCATGAAAGATGACGGCACCATGGCCCGCCGTCCGGACCTGGAACTGTTCGCCGCTCGCCATGGCATCAAGATCGGCACCATCGCCGACCTCATCCACTACCGCCTTAGCAACGAACACACGGTCACCCGCATGGGCGAACGCGAACTGCCTACGGTGCACGGTACGTTCCGCCTGGTCAGCTACGAAGACCGCATTCAGGGCGGCGTGCACATGGCCATGGTCATGGGCGACATCCGCCGCGATGAACCGACGCTGGTGCGCGTGCACGTCATCGATCCGCTGCGCGACCTGGTTGGCGCCGAGTACACCGGCCCGGCCAACTGGACGCTGTGGGCCGCGCTGGAAAAAGTCGCCGAGCATGGCGCGGGTGTGGTGGTAGTGCTGGCCAATCATGAATCGTCCCAAGCCCTGCTGGAGCGCGTCCCGCACCTGACCCAGCCGGTGCGCCCCTATTCACGCACCCAGACCCGCATCTATTCGGAAGTCGGCACCGGCGCGCAGATCCTGCAGGACCTGGGCGTCGGCAAACTGCGCCACCTGGGCCCGCCGCTCAAGTACGCAGGCCTGACCGGCTACGACCTGGAAGTGGTCGAAAGCATCCCGTTTCACGCGTCAACCACTGAGGCCTGAGCCTTGAACGGCAACGGCCCCTGAGGCAATCGATCCACCAGGTCTTCACGACCTGACTGCTCCCGATACGCGGGTGTGGAAACAGCCCGCTCAAACAATGACAAAAGAGGGCGTACACGATGGTATTCAAGAAACGTGCGATAGCGGCGTTGGCTGCTGCGACCCTGGCATTCACGGCAGGCACTGCCGTGGCGGCCGAGACGCTGAGTTTCGTCAGCTGGGGTGGCACCACCCAGGATGCGCAGAAGTCGTCATGGGCCGACCCGTTCAGCAAGAGCAGCGGCACGGCGGTGGTCATGGACGGCCCGACCGACTACGGCAAACTCAAGGCCATGGTCGAGAGCGGCAACGTGCAGTGGGACGTGGTCGACGTGGAAGCCGACTTCGCTCTGCGCGCGGCCAGCGAGGGTCTGCTCGAACCCATGGACTTCAAGGTCATCGACCGCAGCAAGCTCGACCCGCGCTTCGTCTCGGACTACGGCGTGGGCTCGTTCTACTTCTCCTTCGTGCTGGGCTTCAACGAAGGCAAGGTCGCCGCCGGCAAGCCGCAGGACTGGACCGCGCTGTTCGACACCAAGACCTACCCCGGCAAACGCGCGCTGTACAAGTGGCCCAGCCCAGGCGTGCTGGAGATCGCCCTGCTGGCCGACGGCGTCGCTGCCGACAAGCTCTATCCGCTGGACCTGGACCGGGCCTTCAAGAAGCTCGACTCGATCAAGAAGGACATCGTCTGGTGGGGCGGCGGCGCGCAGTCCCAGCAATTGCTGGCGTCCGGTGAAGTCGCCATGGGTCAGTTCTGGAACGGTCGCGTTTACGCCCTGCAACAAGACGGCGCCCCCGTGGGTGTGAGCTGGAAGCAGAACCTGGCCATGGCCGACTTCCTCGTCGTGCCCAAGGGTTCGAAGAACAAGGAGGCTGCCATGCGCTTCGTGGCCAACGCCACCGGCGCCAAGGGCCAGGCCGACTTTTCCAACCTGACGGCCTACGCGCCGGTCAACACCGAAAGCGTGCAGCGCCTCGACTCCGTCCTGGCACCCAACCTGTCGACCGCGCACGTCGACGACCAGATCACTCTGGACTTCGCCTACTGGGCCAAGAACGGTCCCTCTATCGCGACACGGTGGAACGAATGGCTGGTCAAGTGAAGCTGTCCTCGCCCTCCGCTCTGGGCAGCACCGGGGGCGCCGCCGGCGGCCCCGATGCACTGCATGCGGTCCAGCCACGAGCGAGCCTGTTCCAGCGCTGGCGGGGTTCGGGCAACCTGCTGCCGGCGCTGTTGTTCCTCGGCCTGTTCTTCTTCGCTCCACTCATCGGCCTGCTGCTGCGCGGCGTGCTGGAACCGACGCCGGGGCTGGACAACTACCGTGAGCTGTTCGCCAACTCGGCCTACGCCAGGGTGTTGTTCAACACCTTCTCGGTGGCCGGGCTGGTGACCCTGTTCAGCGTGTTGCTGGGCTTTCCCCTGGCCTGGGTGATCACCCTGGTTCCGCGCGGCTGGGGCCGCTGGATCTTCAGCATCGTGCTGCTGTCGATGTGGACCAGCCTGCTGGCGCGCACCTATTCCTGGCTGGTATTGCTCCAGGCGTCGGGGGTGGTCAACAAGCTGCTCATGGCGCTGGGCATCATCGACCAGCCGCTGGAGATGGTGCACAACCTCACCGGCGTGGTGATCGGCATGAGCTACATCATGATCCCGTTCATCGTGCTGCCGCTGCAGGCGACCATGCAGGCGATCGACCCCATGGTGCTGCAGGCCGGTGCCATCTGCGGCGCCAGCCCCTGGACCAACTTCTTTCGGGTGTTCCTGCCGCTGTGCCGCTCGGGGCTGTTCTCCGGCGCCTTGATGGTGTTCGTCATGTCGCTGGGTTACTACGTCACCCCGGCCCTGCTGGGTGGCGCACAGAACATGATGCTGCCCGAGTTCATCGTGCAACAGGTGCAATCGTTCCTCAATTGGGGTCTGGCCAGTGCCGCTGCGGCGCTGTTGGTGCTGATCACCCTGGTGCTGTTCTATTTCTACCTGAAGCTGCAACCGGAATCCCCGGTTGGCGCCAGCAATTCGAGGTAAGTCATCATGCTTCTTACCCCCAATGCCATGAGCCGGCGCCTGCGCGTCGGCCTCTACCTCACCACAGCTGCGATCGGCCTGTTCCTGCTGCTGCCGATCGTCTTCATCGTGCTGCTGTCGTTCGGCTCGTCCCAATGGCTGGTGTTTCCACCTCCGGGCTGGACTACCAAATGGTACCTGCAGTTCTTCGCCAACCCGGAGTGGATGGCGGCGGCCTGGTCGAGTCTGAAAGTCGCTGCGCTGACCACCGTCTTCGCCGTGCTGCTGGGCCTGCCCACGGCCTTTGCACTGGTGCGCGGCAAATTTCCGGGGCGCGAGCTGCTGTATGCGTTGTTCACCCTGCCGATGATCGTGCCGCTGGTGATCATCGCCGTGGCCGTGTACGCGCTGTTCCTCAAGCTGGGCTACACCGGCACGCTGTTCTCCTTCGTGGTCAGCCACGTGATCGTGGCCCTGCCCTTCACCATCATCTCGATCATCAACTCGCTGAAACTGTTCGACCAGTCCATCGAGGATGCCGCGGTGATCTGCGGCGCGTCGCGCCTGCAGGCGATCTTCAAGGTCACCTTCCCGGCGATTCGGCCGGGCATGGTGGCCGGCGGCCTGTTCGCGTTCCTGGTCTCGTGGGACGAGGTGGTGCTCAGCGTGATGATGGCCAGCCCGACCTTGCAGACCCTGCCCGTGAAAATGTGGACCACCCTGCGCCAGGACCTGACGCCGGTGATCGCCGTCGCCTCGACGCTGCTGATCGCCCTGTCGGTGCTGGTCATGGTGGTCGCCGAAATCATTCGTCGCCGTAACCCCGTCAACGCCTAGGAGCTGGACATGAGTGCAGTGATCAAACAACAACCGGCCGTGCAGGCCGGCGACACCCTGGTCAGCCTGCGCGGCTTGAACCGTCACTATGGCGACTTCGCCGCGGTTGACAACATCGACCTGGACATCAAGGACGGTGAGTTTCTGACCTTCCTCGGCTCCAGCGGCTCGGGCAAGAGCACCACGCTGTCGATGCTGGCCGGGTTCGAGACGCCCAGCTCTGGAGAAATTCTGGTCGGCGGCCAGTCACTGGTGAACGTGCCCCCGCACAAGCGCGGGATCGGCATGGTGTTCCAGCGCTACTCGCTGTTTCCGCACCTGTCGGTACGCGACAACATTGCTTTCCCTCTGGACATCCGCAAACTGAGCCGCGCCGAACGCGACCGCAAGGTCGATGCGATGCTCAAGCTGGTGCAGCTGGAGGCCTTCGCCCACCGCCGCCCGGCGCAGCTGTCCGGTGGCCAGCAGCAACGGGTGGCCATCGCCCGCGCGCTGGTCTACGAGCCGCGCATCCTCCTGATGGATGAGCCGCTGGGCGCCTTGGACAAGAAGCTGCGCGAAGACCTGCAGGACGAACTGCGGCAGTTGCACCGACGCCTGGGCATCACCATCGTCTACGTGACCCATGACCAGGAAGAAGCCATGCGCCTGTCGCAGCGCATCGCCATCTTCAGCCACGGCAAGATCGTCGGACTGGGCAGCGGCTACGACCTCTACCAGAACCCGCCCAATGCCTTCGTCGCGTCGTTCCTGGGCAATTCCAACTTTCTCAAGCTGACCACCACCAGCAACGGTTCCGCCACCTTCGAAGGCGCCAGCCTGGGCATGCGCCTGACCCCTGGCGCCAATGCCGGACAGCAGGTGCTGCTGATGGTACGTCCGGAGAAGGCCCAGGCCTTGAGCGTTGCCCAGGCGGCAGAGCAACCGCTATTGCCAGGCTGGAACCAGATTCCGGCCACCGTCACCGAGACCCTGTTCCTGGGCGAAAGCCAGACCTGCAGCGTTGTCACCCGAGGCGGTACGGCGATGACGGTCAAAGCCTTGTCAGCGGCCGGTATGCCCCTGCAGGCCGGTGAGCAGGTCCAGGTGCGCTGGGCAGCGGCGGACGCTTGCGTGTACACGCATTGGGAGGACGGCGATCTGAACAAGGCGGCCGGCACACACTGATCTGTCGACACACCCAGCAATCGCCGCAACGCAAAAGGCCCCGAACGATCGGGGCCTTTTTGCAACTGATCGCCGGGTAGCCAGCGCTACTTGGCGTATCCGGCCCGCAGTCGTTCGGCACGTTGCTGCTTGCGGGTCGCCAGGCAGTAGAACAGCGGACAGGTGACCACGATGCCCACCAGCCAGGACAGGTCCGCGCCTTCGACCAGATGGGCATAGGGACCGACATACAACGCGGTGTTGGCGAACGGCAACTGCACGGCGATGCCACAGGCGTAGGCGATGATCGCGTGCCAATTGAAGCGGCCGTACTGGCCGCCATCGGCTGCAAAGATCGACTCGATGTCGTAGTCGCCGTACTTGATCAGGTAGAAGTCGATCAGGTTGATGCAGGCCCACGGCACCAGTACCAGCAGCAGGGCCAGGATCAAGCCGATGAAGTCCTGGATGAAGTCGCCCGACGCGCCCACCGCCACCACACAGCACCCGCTCAACACCAGCGCCGACAGCACGATGCGCACCTTCACACTCGGCGTCCAGTGGGCGATGAACGTCTGTACGGCGGTGACGATGGCCAGTACCGCACCGTACAGGTTCAGCGCGTTGTGGCTGATGATGTTGAGCAGGAACAGCAACATCAGCACGGGGCCCAGCACGCCGGTCGCCTGCTCAACCGCAGTCATCGCTTCGGTGCCTGGCGGCGTTGCCAGCACTACCACGGCGCCGAAGCTGAACGACAGGATGGTCCCCAGCGTGGCGCCGGCGTAGGTGGCCCAGAACGGCTTGGCGATTCCGATATCGCTGGGCAGGTAGCGGGAGTAGTCCGACACGTAGGGCGAAAAACTGACCTGCCAGATCACCCCCAGCGACACCGTGGCGATGAACCCTGCCAGGGTGAACCCGCCTCGGGTCAGGAAATCGACCGGCAGCGGCTGACTGAACACGAAGGCGAAGCCGGCGAGCAGCGCGCCGCCCATGACCCAGGTGCCGATCCGGTTCAAGGTGTGAATGAAGCGGTAGCCGAGCACGCCGATGGCGGTCGCGGCCAGGGCGCCGATGAGGCTGCCCAGAGGCAATGAAATCGGCTCGACCATGGCGTGGATCGATTTCCCGGCCAGCACGATGTTGGAGATGAAGAAACCGACGTAGATCAACGCAGCGAAGAACACGATCAACAGCGCGCCGAACCGACCGAATTGCCCTCGACTCTGGACCATCTGCGGTATACCCAGCCTTGGCCCCTGCGCCGAGGACAGGGCAATGACCACACCCCCCAGGCAATGCCCCAACACGATGGCCAGCAACCCCCAGGCGAGATTGAGGTGGAAGACCTGGACCACCATGGCGCCGGTGACGATCGGCAACGGCGCGATGTTGGTGCTGAACCACAGCGTGAAGAGGTCCCGAGCCCGCCCATGGCGCTCGGCGTGGGGGACCTGCTCGACGGTATGGCTCTCGATCAATGGGTCTTGCGATGAACGCTCGGACATAGGGTTTCACTCGAGTCTGTTGTTGTTCTTGTAGGAATCCGGGTCACCAGGCGCGACCCGTTTCTGATAGACAAACCATATTACGGTATACCAAGAAAACGCAAGTGAGCGTCTGACCCCAACCTGTTTCAAAAGACCACCTGGACCGCAGCGCAGCTCTGAAATTGAGGGTTGCACAAACGATTCTTTGGTATACCATCAGACCAATAAATATTCGAACAAACCCGAGGTACCTTTGATGATCGATGCCGAAATCTACAAACAAGTCATGGGCTCGTTCCCCTCTGGCGTGACCGTGATCACCACGCTGGACGATCAAGGCCAGCTCGTGGGCATGACCGCCAGCGCCTTCAGTTCGCTGTCCATCGATCCGGCCCTCGTGTTGTTCTGCCCCAACTACAAGGCCGACTCCTATCCTCACCTGATTCGCAGCAAGCGCTTCGCCATCCATCTGCTCTCCAGCGACCAGCAAGCCGAAGCCTACGCCTTCGCCAGCAAGGGCAAGAACAAGGCCGATGGCATCGCATGGAGCCTGAGCGCGCTGGGCAATCCGGTCCTCGACAACGCCATCGCGGTCATCGAGTGCGAACTGTGGCGGGAATACGAAGGCGGCGATCACGCGATCATGGTCGGCGCGGTCAAGAATCTGCTGGTGCCCAGCGCCCCGCAAACCCCGTTGGTCTATTGCCGCGGAAAAATGGGTGCCCTGCCCACGTTCGCCTGACATATCCCACGCCATTGACTGTCCGGGCCACGGCACGCCCCTGGCCGGGACGAACCACCGCCAACAGATCCGAGGTAGGCAAGATGAAATTTTCGCTGTTCGTGCACATGGAGCGCTGGGACGAGAAGACCAGCCACCGCCAGCTTTTCGAAGACCTGACCGAGCTGACCCTGATGGCCGAAGAAGGCGGGTTCAGCACGGTGTGGATCGGCGAACACCACGCCATGGAGTACACCATTTCCCCCAGCCCCATGCCGCTGCTGGCCTACCTGGCCGGCAAGACCACGACCATTCACCTGGGCGCCGGCACCATCATCGCGCCGTTCTGGCACCCGCTGCGAGTTGCCGGTGAATGCGCCCTGCTGGACGTGATCAGCAACGGACGCATGGAAGTCGGCCTGGCTCGCGGCGCCTACCAGGTAGAGTTCGATCGCATGGCCGGTGGCATGCCCGCCAGCAGCGGCGGCAACGCACTGCGCGAGATGGTGCCGGTGGTGCGCAAGTTGTGGGAAGGCGACTACGCCCATGACGGCGATATCTGGAAATTTCCCACCTCCACCAGCGTGCCGAAGCCGGTCAGGACGCCACCGATGTGGATCGCTGCGCGCGACCCCGACTCGCACAACTTCGCGGTCGCCAATGGTTGCAACGTCATGGTCACGCCGCTGATGAAGGGCGACGAGGAAGTGGTCGATCTGAAGAACAAGTTCGAAGCGGCCCTGGCCAACAACCCAACCGTACCGCGCCCGCAATTGATGGTGCTGCGTCACACCCATGTTCACGGTAACGACGACCCCGAAGGCTGGAAGGTTGGCGCCACGGCGATCTCGCGGTTCTACCGCACCTTCGATGCCTGGTTCGGCAACAGGACCACCCCGGTCAACGGCTTCCTGGAACCCAGCCCGGAATCCAAGTTCGCCGAGCGCCCGGAGTTCGAACTGGAGAACATCCGCAAGAACACCATGATCGGCACACCCGAGCAGATCATCGCGCGCATCAAGCATTACCAGGAGTTGGGCGTCGACGAGTTCAGCTTCTGGTGCGACAACAGCCTGCCCCATGCCGAAAAGAAGAAATCGCTGGAGCTGTTCATCAATGAGGTGGTGCCGGCGTTTCGATAGCCTTGAAGCGTCAATGAAAGAACCGGGCACTTGCCCGGTTTTTTCATGAGTGACTGAAGCGAGAGGCGGCCTGCATTTCTTCGACAAGCACCTGCACAAGCCTCTGTGCAGGTAGCTCCCTGGCCAGCGGCGCACCCTGCCCCGCCCATTGTGCAGCAAAGTCGTGGCAGCCCTTGGCGCTGGCCGCCCCATGCAAGGCTTTGGCAGCGTCGTAGGCCAGCGGATACTCGGCTGGCAGAGGAACCCTGTCGGCCCCGGACTCCAGGTACAGGCGATTCGGAATGCCCCGGGCCGGGCGGCCGGATAGGTAGCTGGTCACCCGGGTCTGATGGGCCTTAGGACCTTTCAACGCTTCTCGATGCGCTGGCGTTGCACAGGACTCCGGGCACAGGATGAACGCCGTTCCCAACTGACAGGCGCTGGCGCCAAGCATCATCGCTGCATTGATTCCAGCCCCCTCCATGATCCCGCCTGCAGCAATGACTGGAAGATCCACCGCCGCAATGATAATGCGCAACAGCGCAAACAGCCCCATCTGCTGGTCTTTACCGAACGCATCATCGAACACGCCGCGATGCCCGCCGGCTTCATAGCCCTGCGCAACGATCGCCTGAACCCCTGCCTGCTCAAGCTGCCGGGCTTCGGACAACGTGGTTGCACAACCCATGGTGTAGATGCCCGCCGACTTGAGTTCTTCGATCCACTGCGCAGGCGGCGCGCCGAAATGAAAGCTGACGACAGCGGGCTTCTCTTCGACGAGCATGTCAAGCATGGCGCGGTCGTCGACAAAGCTTTTGTAGATTTCCTTCAGGACCGTTGGCGGTACACCCTCGAACTCGGCAAACAAACTCGCAAGATACTTCAGCCACGCTTCGTTTCTGGCGTGATCGAACACCGCAGGGCGATGGCAGAACATATTGACGTTGAAGGGGTTGCCCGTCAGCGCCCTGGTCTGCCAAATCAGCTCACGCCCCTGTTCTGGCGTACTGGCGCCCAGACCGATGGAGCCCAATGCGCCAGCGTTGGAAACAGCCGCTGCCAATTGCGGCGTCGAGACACCTACCATGGGCGCTTGAATGATAGGGTGCGTTATCCCCCACTCGGACAGCCTGTCGGGTTTTGGCATTTCTTATCCCTCCTCTCGATTGGTCGTGCGGGTTCGCGATCCAACCTGACCTGACCCGTACTAGGCCAGCTCTTCTGCTGGTCCGAAAAACTCATAATGCGCCTGGCCGTCCGGCACGCCCATTTCATGCAGGCTGCGCTTCATGAACGCCATGAACGGCTTGGGGCCCAGAAAATAGGCTTCGACGTCTCGGCCTGCGGGCATCCATTGTTGCAGCTGCTCTATCGAAGGCATGCCGACAGCATCGGGCTGTGCTGCTGAGTCGGCACTGGCTTGGTTATATACGATGTAGGCCTTGAATTGCGGAAAGCGTTGCGACCACTCGCAAAGCAAGTCCTTGAACGCTTGAGCCTGGGCATTTCTTGCGTAGTGGATGAAGACGACTGGACGCTCACCTGCCTGCAGCGCGGTCTCGGCCATGGCGATCGTCGGCGTGATGCCCACCCCGCCGCTGATCAGCACCAATGGCTTGGTACCTTCAGCCAGCGTGAAGTTGCCCGAGGGTGGAAACAGCTCGAGCACCGATCCGGCGATGACCTGGTCGTGCAGATAACTGGAGACCACACCAGTGGGCTCGCGCTTCACACTGATGCGCAGTCCCACCCCTGAGGATGGCGCCGACAGCGAGTAACTGCGACGGTACTCGGTCCCCTCGATGTTCAGACGCAGGCTGATGTATTGCCCCGGTTTGTGCGCGATGACCGGTTTGCCATCGACCGGCTCCAGGTAGAACGACGTGATCTCACTGCTTTCAGGCACTTTGCAGGCGACCCGGAACAAGCGCCCACCGCGCCACCCGCCCGGTGCTGCGGCAACGCTTTCGTACACCTGTTCTTCGGCACCGATCAGCAGGTCGGCGAGCTGTTGATAGGCTGCCCCCCAAGCGGCTATCACTTCATCGGTGGCGATGTTTTCACCCAGGACTTCACGAATCGCGCGCAACAGGCAGGCACCCACGATCGGGTAGTGCTCCGGAAGGATTTGCAGCGCGACGTGCTTGTTGACGATCTGGCTTGCCAGCGGTCCCAGGTTTTCCAGGCGGTCGATATTGCGGGCATACATCAGCACGCCGTTGGCCAGCGCCCGAGGCTGAGACCCGCTCGCCTGATGCGCCTGGTTGAACAACGGTCTAACCTCTGGATGGCCGTCCAGCATGATGGTGTAGAAATGGGTCGCCAATGCCTCACCCCCCGTTTCCAGGAGCGGGATGGTTGCCTTGATGATATCGCGCTGAGCGTGAGTGAGCATGTGAACTCCGGATGCAGATTAGTGATATCGTCATAGCAACCGTCATGCCATCAAAAAACCCCAATGAAATCAGGCTACCATTGGTTTTCAAGAGTCGTTTCGACTCGGTTAAAAAGACTCAGACATGAAAGATAAGGTCATTTCGACTCAGTCATCACGGGCGCTTCAGGCGCTTCTGCCCCTGCTGGGTGACCTCACGGCCGAGATCAGCGCAGAACATCGTTACCAGCGTGTGCTCGATGCGCTACGGGAGCTGGTGCCGACCGATGCCGTGGCCATTCTGCGTCTTGACGATCACGTGCTGATCCCCGAAGCCGCCCGTGGACTGGCGGTCGATGCCCTGGCCCGACGGTACCCGGTGGACAGCCACCCACGCTTGAAAGCCCTCATCGAGGCACCGGGCGCGATACTTTTTCCGCCCGACTGCCCTTATCCGGACCCCTACGATGGCCTTATCGGCGCCAGCGCGTTGCCGGTGCACGACTGCATGGGCTGCGCCCTGCGCATCAACGAAAAGATCTGGGGTGTTCTGACCCTGGACGCGTTGAAGGTGGGTCAATTCTCCGCAGACGATCTGCAGACAGTGGAAACGTTCGCGCGCCTGGCTGCCGCCACCGTGGTGGCCGCCGGGCATTTCGACCAATTGATGCGCGCCCTCGAGGGTGAACGCAAGCGCGCCGATGCCTACCGACTGGCCCACCAGGGCGGGCCTCAGCGCATGATCGGCACCAGCGAGGCATTCAAACAGTTGCTGGGGGAAATCGACCTGGTGGCGCCCAGTGAACTGACCGTTCTCATTACCGGTGAAACGGGGGTTGGCAAAGAGCTGGTGGCGCGTCGGCTCCACAGCCACTCTCACCGCGCCGACAAGCCGATGATCAGCGTCAACTGCGCCGCCTTGCCGGAACACCTTGTTGAAAGCGAACTGTTCGGGCACGTCAAAGGCGCGTTCTCAGGCGCCGTCGAGAATCGCCTGGGCAAATTCGAGATGGCCAGTGGGGGTACGCTGTTCCTCGACGAGATCGGCGAGCTGCCGCTGTCGGTGCAGGCCAAGCTGCTCCGGGTGCTGCAAGGCGGTGATGTACAGCGCGTAGGGTCCGACCGTTCCCATGTGGTCGATATCCGGCTGCTGGCCGCGAGCAACCGAGACCTGGCTGAAGAAGTTCGGACCGGCCGCTTTCGCGCCGACCTCTATCATCGCCTGACCGTGTATCCGCTGCGCGTGCCGCCGCTGCGAGAGCGCAAGGAGGATATTCTTCTATTGGCCGGCGCGTTCGCCGAAGAAAACCGGTACCGCATGGCACTGCCCCCGGTCAGGTTCGCCGCCCCCGCCAAACAGGCGCTCGGTCACTACGCGTGGCCTGGCAATGTTCGCGAGTTGGAACACCAGATCGCCAGGGCCGTGCTGAAGGCGAAAAAGCGGGTTTCAGGTTCAGCCCGTAAAGACATGCTCGTCCTGATGGCAGACGACTTCGACCTGCCGGCTGCGACGACAACACTCAAAGCAGAACTCCCTGAGTCGCCCGACCCCACTCGGTCTGCGCCTGTCGACTACAAGGCCGCCGTGGATGATTACAAGAGAGAGCTTCTGGAAGGCGCATTGATCCAGCATCGAGGCAATGTCACTGCCGCCGCCAGGAGCCTTGGCCTGGACCGAGCCAATCTGGCAAGGCTTGCGGCACGGCTTGGTGTCAGGGTTCAGCGTGTGTAGGCACAAGCTTCAATCCGTGCTCATTGCTGAGCATCGAGCGAGCTATCGCGAACTCATGCTACTGCTGTGCAATGACTGAACTTGACAGGACTTCCTCGTCAAATCAAAGATTTAGTAAAAAACGAGAACCGATCCTGGAGCCTGAAGAAACAACTCGATGCAAAACAAAAAAAACGAATCGCCCGCTAGTACCCTATAAACACCAACGCAGCAAAAAATCAGCAACTTTCTTCAATGGTAACGGCGCCCCTGGCTCAAAACCGGATCGCCCTCATTGCTCGTTATGGTTAATCAGATAATGTCGCCCTTTCAAAAAAGTGTGTTCCTTATAGCTGTCATGGCGCTGATCTGGGGCGCTGGCTTGCCGGTTTCAAAGATTGGTGTTCAGGCCTTGGGCGCTTGGCCATTCCGATTGGCATGCGCTTTTATCAGTGTTCTTTTCCTCTACGCCGTATTTTGGAAACCTGTGAATGCCCTCAGCACCACCTTAGACGCCATGCTTTATCTAAAGCTTTTCATTATCGCAATTCCAAATGTTTTTCTCGTTCCGGTTTTAAACAATATAGCACTGGAGCACCTAAGCATTTCCGACTCCACTTCCCTAATCTATACAATGCCTTGCTTTACCTCTTTTTTTGCGATGATACTCAATCGTAAACTCGATGGTTTTTCCATTGCTTCACTGACGTTCTGCTCAATAGGCATCTGGTTGATTATCGGAAAACTTGAATTTTCTTCAAGCCACTTGATCATCCTGTCAAGCGCCGTCTCCTGGTCGATCGGCTCCCTCATCGCCCAGCGATTGAAGACTGATATAGATTTTCGGGTCAAAGTATTCTGGCAGGTCACCTTCGGTTGCTTTTGCACCTTCCTAGTGTCCCCGCTATTTCTAGATTGGCCCACCGAAATCGTGGCGTTTCCTGGAAGCTTGTCGTTATCTGCTGCTGCGGCGATTCTGTTTATGGGCATCGTTGGGGGCGCGATCGTTTTTTATATCTGGTTCTACCTGATCAAACTTCAGAGCGCCGAATACGCAAGCTACGCGACTTTATTTTCACCTGTCATTTCTGTTGTGTTGGCCATGACCTATTTTGGTGAAAAACCTTCAGCCAGCACAATCATTGGCTTTGCCCTCATTCTTGCCAGTGCGTTGATCGTGAATATAGTGCGGCCTGCATGGGTTTCAAGAAGCCTCCACCCATAAAGGCTAGAAGCTGGCCACAGCAGATACCGCACTAAAATCCAAGTACAGGCGCTCTCAGGCGGGTACCATCAAACACCATGGTTTAGAATGACTATCGACCAGACAGCTCCAAATGCCCGTCACAGCTCAATAGCGCGTTCCACTTATCCTCGCCTACGTCTACAGGGACCACCCACCAATTGGTCGCAGTGTCGTAAGTGGCACCTGACAGAACTTTGACGTTCTCAATGCCTTCTACAGGTGGGTGTTTTGTGAAGTAAGCCTTGACGGACTGATCAAAAAAATCTTGACCTTTGTCAGGGCAAAACATATCGCCGCTATCATCACAGCCAGCTAATGCTGCTAGCAATGCAGCACCGATGAAGATACCTTGGCGCATAGGGCTCCTTATTTTCGACCACTGAAACTGATTTCCTGACTACCTTCTATGACGATCAGGTAGTTGTTGCACCCAAATCTATCGCCCCAAAACCTAAGGAAATCGGTGAGCTTTTCCTGCATGTACGTTCGGTTGCTATGGTCTGCATCATATGCATCTGGCTTCAACGTGCAATACCCGTCAAATTGCCATCCACCGTCAGATATGATTTCGCTTGCATGTCGCGCAGAGGCGATAGCTCGGAGTTCAAGGCCCTCACATGATTCAGCGCTCCACATCGAGAGCACTTGATCTGGAGCTGTGTGGATCGCAGGAATAGATAGCCACAACCAGGCGTTGTCTAATCCCGACATGACGCGTCGCTTTTCGTCCCTGGTTGTGGGTCAACGTTTGTGTTGTTGCCTGCACATGGGTTGGCTGTTCATCGTGCCGATGAGGATGTGCCCATGCTCAACCCCGACAGCGGAACGCTCACCCCCTGACCGTCCACAACTGCTCGATCTGCGTCGTATAACTCTGGCTCATCATCTCCCGACGCATGCCCCAGTCCGGGTTGGTCGGCACAGCCGCCGGACGCAAAGTCCCCCTGCCCCAGCGACCGTTGACCGCGTCGAGCACCTGCATCAGGCGTTCGGCGGTGGCCGGTTGGGCGCTGGCGAACAAGTCGTCGGTGAACTCGCCGCGCTGGCACAGGCCCAGCAGGAGTATTTCGGCCTTGCTGTAGGTGAAGCCGCTGCGAAAGATGAATTCCAGGCCCTGCACCGCTGCCTTGGTCAACAGGCGCACATCGTCGGTGGGGTACGGCAGTTGTACCACCACGCCGTTGGCGTACTTGGCTTCCAGAGGGTTGAGCATGCCGGTGCGGATGCTCACACGCAGCTGCCGACACAGCGAACGTTGCGCACGCAGCTTCTCCGAGGCCCGCATCACATAGCTGGCCACCGCCTCGCGGATCGGGGCGATTTCGGTCAGGCGCTTGCCGAACATTCGGCTGCAGCAGATTTCCTGCTTGGGCGGATCGGGGTCTTCAAGTTCCAGGCACGGTGTGCCGCCCAGTTCGCGGGCGGTCTTTTCGATCACCACGCTGAAGCGGCTGCGCAACAAGGCCGGATCGGCGCAGCTCAAGTCCCAGGCGGTGGCGATGTTCATGCCCTGCAGGTGTGCGCTCATCTTGCGGCCAATGCCCCAGACGTCGCTCACCGGGGTGACCTTCAACAGGCGATCGCGGCGGCCGGCTTCGCGCAGGTCCAGCACCCCGCCCAGCTGTTTGTGCCACTTCTTCGCGGCATGGTTGGCCAGTTTGGCCAAGGTCTTGGTGCCGGCAATCCCTACCCCCACCGGTATGCCGGTGCGCCGGTAGACCTGTTCGCGAATGTCGCGGCCCAGTGCGTCCAGGTCCTGGTGCATGCCGGTGAGGTCGGCGAACGCTTCGTCGATGCTGTAGACCTCCAGGGCGGGCACCATGGACTCGATGATGCACATCACCCGTTCGCTGATGTCACCGTACAGCGCGTAGTTGGAGGAAAAAGCCACGATGCCGTGCTGGCGCAGCAGGTCCTTGATCTGGAAATACGGCGACGCCATCTTCACCAGCGCCTTGGCCTCGGCCGATCGGGCAATCACGCAGCCATCGTTGTTGGACAGCACCACGATCGGCGTCCTGGCCAGATCCGGGCGAAACACCCGTTCGCAACTGGCATAGAAGCTGTTGCAGTCGATCAGCGCGAAGACCGGTTCATTCCTTTTCATGGGCACGTACGCTGAAGGTCACCACGCCCCAGATCAACATCTCGTCGCCTTCCATGATGTAGCGCGGCGGGTACTCGCGGTTGGCCGACTTGAGGATGACCTCGCGACCGCGCTTGTGCAGGCGCTTGCACATGGGTTCGCTGTTCACCGCAGCAATGACGACATGGCCATGTTCGGCCTCGATGGAGCGGTCCACGATCACCAGGTCGCCGCAGAAGATCCCCGCGCCCTGCATGCTGTCGCCCTGGATGCGCACCAGGTAGATATGCGGTGCGCGGATCTCCAGCAGTTCATCCAGCGAAATGCGCTGTTCCATATGGTCGGCGGCGGGCGAAGGAAAACCGGCCGGGACCTTGAATGAATACAGCGGATGCGCGGTGCTGCCCGGAGCGAGCGGGCCAAGAATAGTGATCATGGGATTGCCTGGTATTGATACTGTACGAATATACAGTTAACTTTGTACGACCTTGGAGGTCAACAACAGACCGCGACAATCTGACGGAGAACACCATGTGTGGTCGCTACTCGATGTACGAAGCGATGAACGTCTATCTGCGTGAATTGGCCCCGCGTCAGCAGGTCATCAGTTATGTCGACCCGCAGCCGCAGGCGCGCTACAACATCGCGCCGACGCAGCGGGCCATGGTGTTGCAGGGCACCGAGCAGGGCTTGTCGATCGATTCGGTGAAGTGGGGCTGGGCGCCGTTCTGGGCCCAGGGCAAACGCCCTGCCCCGATCAACGCGCGGGTCGAGACGGTCGCGACCGGAAAGTTCTTCAAGCAGCTGTGGCCCAACGGCCGCGTGCTGATACCCGCCAACGGCTGGTATGAGTGGGTCAAGGACGCCGATGATCCGAAGAAGAAACAACCCTGGTTCATTCATCTTGCGGACGACAAGCCGATGTTCTTCGCCGCCCTCGCCCAGGTCACGCCGGGGCTTGAGCCCGGTGAAGGCGATGGTTTCGTGATCATCACCGATGCCAGCAATGAAGGCATGGTCGACATCCACGACCGCCGCCCGGTAGTGCTGGCGCCGGAGCAGGCACAGGAGTGGCTGGAAGCCGACCTGAGTGCCGAGCGCAGTATCGAGATCGCCCAGCACGAAGGCCGGCCGGTGGCCGACTTTCGATGGCATGCGGTGGGCAAGGCGGTTGGCAATGTGCGCAATCAGGGTGCCGAGCTGATTGCGCCGATCGATGAGGCGTCCTGAAGCCGTATTCGCCGCCCGCTGAACTCAGCCGATAAGGTTGACCGACGAACCGGGTTCGAGTTGTTCCGTGCCCAGCGCGTGAATCAAAGTAATCGCCTGGGTCGACAGCGCCCGCAGGTGCACGGTGATCACTTCATCGACCCGCGTCACGTCCACCCACTGCCCGTGAAACTGCACAGCGAGACTGACGTCGCCCAAGCCGGGCGGTGGTGCCGGGAACACCCGCAACCCTTCCACCGCCGGACACACGCCCAGGTAATGCCGCTGCATCACGTCCAGCGCGCCGGACATCGCCGCCAGGTGCACGCCCTCGCGGACTCCGCTGTCGGACTTGGCGTCCAGATCCGTGCGCAGGCAATGCTGGTAGTACGTCCACGAAGCGTCGCTGTCGGTGTGGGCCAGCGCACCGGCGCAGACCGTTTTCGACAGGCTGGATTCGTGGAAGACGTGGCCCAGGTGATAGTCCATGGTCCGCCGGGCGATGTCGCTGTCGAATGGGTAGCGTAAGCGGTCGAACAGCGCCTGCAACTGATCCTGTGACAGCAGGTAGAACAGCATCAGGGTGTCGGCCTGCTTGCTCACCTGATAGTGGTCGCAGTGATCGCCCTGGGCTTCGAGCATCCAGTCCAGGCGCGGATTGTCTTCGCGCTTCCACTCGTCCGGCGCGGGCTGCAGCCTGTCGAAGCCTTCGAACTGGTCGAGCACGCCATCGGCGGTGAACGGCAGGAACATGTTGCGGCTGACATGCTCCCAGTGCGATGCCTCGTCGGGGCGCAGCGCCAGGCGCTCGACGAGGTCCTCGCGCAGGACGGTGGGCAACCGCTGTAGCACGTCCAGCGCGCGGCACAGGGTCCAGACGGCCATCAGGTTGGTGTAGGCGTTGTTGTCCAGGCCCGGTTGCTCGGCATGGGGGTAAGCGTTGTGGTACTCGTCGGGGCCGATCACACCTTCGATGACATAGCGTTGCCGAGACTCGTCATAGCGGGCCACGCTGGCCCAGTAACGCGCGACTTCGATGATCAGATCACCGATCTTGCCGGCCAGTTGCTGCTCGTCGCCGGTCGCCAGGTAGAGCGTCCAGGCGTCGTAGGCCACGGCCGAGCCGATGTGGCGCTGCAAGTGTGTAGGGTCGGGCACCCAGTGACCGGAAAGCGGGTAGTACTGGAACGGCTGGGTCTGCTCTTCGCCGTCGTGGGCGCTGCGCCAGGGAAACATGGCACCGCCGTAGCCCAATCGGGCCGCTCGACGCCGCGCGGCCGGCAGGCGTGTGTGGCGGTAGTCGAGCAGTGAACTGGCCAGTTCCGGACGGTGTGTGGCGAACAGTGGAAAGGCGAATAATTCGTCCCAGAACACTTGGCCGAAATAGCCTTCCTGCCAGCCGCGCGCCGGAAAGCCCAGGTCACGGCCGATGCTCAACGGCGAAACCGTTTGCTGGATATGCCATCCGGCGAACTGCAGCGGATGATCCACTGCCGGATCGGCCACGCGGATGCGTCCGTATTCCCAGGTGTCTTGCCACGCCTGTTGGTGGGCGGTCAGTAACGCTGCATAGGGGGCGTCGGGCAATGCCGCCATGCTGCTGGACAACCCATGGAATTCGTCATCGACCTGCACGATGACGCGCTTTTCCAGCACCAGCGGGCCTTGCTCGGGCCACTCCACCGTACCCTCCTGCACCAGGCGATCGTCCACCACCTGACCCTGCCACTGGCACGGCGCTACGGTCTGCACCGCCACCGCCACCTTGCGCGATGGGTCCTCCAGGGTCGCCACCACCCCTGCCCGGCCGTCGGGCAGGTGCTCCCAGCGATGGCTGCGCAGGCGTCGGCCTTCGTAGTCGCGGTCGCGCTCGATCAGGTAGTTGCCGCGGCTGTTGTCCAGCGTCGCACGCACGCGAAGGCCAGTCAGCGGTGTCTGCGCGTGCAGCTCCCAGCGCAGCACCGCCAGTTGCGCATTGGCCAGGCTGACGAAGCGGGTCTCTACCAGCTCGACCGGTGTCCCGCCCAGCAGCAACGACAACCGACGGGTCAGTACACCGCGCTGCATGTCGACGTGCTGGTGATAGCTGCGCAGGGTGTCTTCGGCAAGCTCGAACCATGGCTGCTCGTTCAGCGAAAAGGTCAGGCCAAAGGGGTCGGGCAGATTGACCAAGGCCGCAATATGGGTCGTGGTGCCGTTGACCTGGCGCGCGGCATCGTCGTACCAGCCTGCACGGTAGAGGCCGGGGTAATGCCCCTCTGGACGCGGCACGGCGCAGGCTTCGGGCGAACATGCGCGCCACGAGATCACTCCGTTGGCCAAGGTGAACAGCGCTTCGCGGCGCTGCTCGTCGTCGAGTTCGAAATGGTCGAAGGCCAGTGAGTGGGTCGCTCGATCCGTCATCGGCGTGGTCCACGGGCGTGCAACAGGGAAACAGCGGTAACCGGCGTGGGCGTCATGCAAGGATTCCTCGAGTGTGCAGGCGTCGATAGTCATCAATGCAGACCCATGCCACCGCTCTGGGTTCGGCCTCTTGGGGGGTGCGCAGTGGTTACAGCATGTAACTCTGGTAGAACGCCAGGGTCGCCTGATTCTTGTGCTTGGCTTCGAACATGATGTCGAAGCGCTCGAGAAACTGCAGGGCGTAGCGGTTGGTCCAGTGGTTCCACATCAGTTCGCTGTGGCCATAGAGGTCACGCTTGGAGACGACCTGCAGCAACGTCTCCATCTCCAGCTTCTGCTCGGCGGTGAAGCCCAGTTCCTGAAGGCGCTCCTGAGGCTGCGAGTAATGCATGACCGGCCGCACGCCCCGCCAACTGTCAATGATGCGATCCACGCGGGGATCGTCCACGGCGATGTAGTCGTTCTCGTTGATCCAGCAGTGGTGGATATCCAGCACCACCGGTGCCAGGTCGGCCAGTTGCAGGCAGTCGTCGACGCCGTAGGTTTTCTCTTCGTTCTCGAAGGTGATGCAGCGGCGCGCCACCTCCGACAAACGCGGCCAGATGGCGCGGATGCCTTCTGCACCGAGGCGACCGGCGATGTGCACGTTGCACTTGAAATCCTGGAACTGCACGCCGTAGCCCATCATGCGGATCATGTCGGCGTGGTACTCGAATTCCGCCAGGCTGTTTTCCACCACCGGGGGTTTGTCCGAGCCCAGCACGCAGAACTGACCGGGGTGGAAAGACAGGCGAATACCGGCACTGCGCGCGCGATCGCCCATCTGCGCGAAACGCTCGGCCAGCCAGGCCTGACGTTCGGGCTGCTGGTAGAACGCTGCCACCTGCGGATGGCTGTAGAACGGCAGCAGGTCGCTGCTCAGGCGCAGCATGCGTAGGGCTTCGGGCAGCTGCGCCACGTAATCGAGCAATTGCAGCTGTGCTTGCAGGTTGTGGGTGATCACTTCCTGAAGTTTCTCGTGGGCCACTTGGGTGGCGACGCTGTTCATCCAGCGCAGGGTGGTGGTTCGCGGGTTGTAGGCGCCTTCGATGAGCTTCAGTTCGGCCAGGGTCAGGGCGCGAATCGAATGTCGGTATTGGCAGGCGAAGCCGATGCGAGGGGTGTTCATGGGTGTGAAGGCCTGGTGTTCAGGTAGGTAGCCGATAGACCACTGCGGTGTCTATTCCTCTCGCCGAACATCCCCGCAGGCGGGCAAATTGACAGACGCCCTGCGCCGCTCTTAATCTGTAGCCAACAGATTGTAAATTGGTCATACCAATTTAGATTCGCTGCTGGCAGACCTCCAACAACAATCGGGGAACCCGAACCATGCCAATGACACCTGTGGCCCAGCCTGCCCTCCCTGTGCGGGGGATGACGCGCCCATGATCATTTCCGCTTCCACCGACTACCGCGCCGCCGCGCAACGTCGCCTGCCGCCCTTTCTGTTCCATTACATCGACGGTGGCGCTTACGCTGAACACACGCTCAAGCGCAACGTCAGCGACTTGGCCGATATCGCCCTGCGTCAGCGGGTGCTGCGCAACATGTCCGAGTTGAGTCTGGAAACGCAGTTGTTCGGTGAAACCCTGGCCATGCCGGTGGCGCTCGCGCCGATCGGTCTGTGTGGCATGTTTGCCCGTCGTGGCGAAGTGCAGGCGGCCAAGGCAGCGGATGCCAAGGGTATTCCGTTCACGCTGTCAACGGTGTCGGTCTGCCCGATCGAGGAAGTCGCCCCAGCCATTTCCCGGCCGATGTGGTTTCAGCTGTACGTGCTCAAGGATCGCGGTTTCATGAAGAGCGCCCTGGAGCGTGCTCGCGCCGCCGGGGTGAAGACGCTGGTCTTCACCGTCGACATGCCGGTGCCCGGGGCACGCTACCGGGATGCGCACTCGGGCATGAGCGGCGCCAACGGGCCGATGCGGCGCATGTGGCAAGCGGTGACGCACCCGGCCTGGGCCTGGGATGTGGGTCTGCACGGCCGGCCGCACGATTTGGGCAATATCTCTACCTACCGTGGCAACCCCACCGGGCTTGCCGACTACATTGGCTGGCTGGGCAGCAATTTCGATCCGTCGATTTCCTGGAAGGACCTGGAGTGGATCCGCGAATTCTGGGATGGACCGATGATCATCAAGGGCATTCTCGACCCCGAGGACGCCCGCGATGCCGTGAGTTTCGGTGCCGATGGCATCGTCGTGTCCAACCACGGCGGACGCCAGCTCGACGGCGTGCTGTCCAGCGCCCGAGCCCTGCCTGCAATCGCCGATGCGGTGAAGGGCGATCTGGCGATACTGGCCGACTCGGGTATCCGCAGCGGGCTGGATGTGGTGCGCATGATTGCGCTGGGCGCCGATACGGTTTTGCTGGGCCGCGCCTTCATCTATGCCCTGGCGGTGGCTGGCGGTGCGGGCGTGAGCAATCTGCTGAATCTGATCGAAAAGGAAATGCGCGTGGCCATGGTGTTGACCGGGGCCAAATCCATTGCCGAGATCGGCTCGGATTCGCTGGGGCGTTGAGCATTCGGTTCAGGGCAGCAGGTCGATCAGCTGCGGTTGCAGGGCGTGGGGTTGCACGTCGAGCACGACCAGGGTGACCGGCAGCTTGAAGGGGCGGCGGCCGGCGCTGCGGGGGTTGTGGTACAGGCCCTCGCCCCGCCATTGGATCAGCGGCTTGTGCGAATGGCCAGTAATGACCAGGCGGGGGTCGCCGCGCAATGCGGCGGGTACGTCGGCCATGTCGTGAATAAGCAAGGTGGGCCAGCCCTCGAGGTCGAAATGCAGCACATCCGCCACCGAATCGGCCCATGGCATGCCGACATCGTTATTGCCCGAAACGACCTGGACCGGAGCGATGGCAGCCAGGTGCTGGACGATGTCACCCTTGCCGATGTCGCCAGCATGAATGAGCCGTTCACAACCCTGCAGCGCTGCCACGGCCTCGGGCCGCAGCAGGCCATGGGTGTCGGAAATGATGCCTACTTTCACGGCGTGGTTCCCTGTGTGCGTCGTGCAGATCTGGACTGCAGGCCACCCGCGCAGGTTCCAACGAAGCCCCTTCGTTGGCGGCACAACCCTCATAGCGACGCTGCCGAATGCGCGGTGAGCCCTTCGCGGCCAATGACCGCTCCTACAGGGAATCCAGTACCTCTGTAGGAGCGGTCAGTGGGCGCGAATAGATGCTGCCGTGCATCAGGCGCACGGCGATAGCCCTACTTGGCGGTGATCACCGCCAGTTTGGTGATGCCTGCCTTTTCGATGGAGGCCATGGCCCTGGCCACTTCGCCATAGTTGACGCCGTCGTCGGCCTGCAGTTGTACGCGCACATCGGGGTCTTTCTGCCTGGCGGTCTGCAGGTTGGTCTGGAGCAGGTCCGGCTGGATTTCGTCCTTGTTGATGAACAGTTTGCCCTGCCCGTCGATGCTCACCACCAGCGGGTCCTTCTGTTCGGCAGGCGCCACCGCTTCGGTCTTGGGCAGGTTGATCGGGATCGAATTGGTCAGCAACGGCGCGGTGACGATGAACACCACCAACAGCACCAGCATGACGTCTACCAAAGGCGTCACGTTGATCTCGCTGAGCACCTCGTCCGTGTCTTGAGTGGAAAAGGCCATGTCAGGACGCCTCCTTCACTTTGTGGCCCGAAGCCGCAGCACCGCTGCGAGTCAGGGCCGGATGTTGCAGCACGCGGAAGGAATGCTTCTGCGCCAGGCTGTAGAAGTCATGGGCGAAATCGTCGAGGTCGGCGGCGGTCAGTTTCAGGCGACGCAGGAAATAGTTGTAGACCAGCACCGCTGGCACCGCGACGGCGATCCCCACGCCAGTGGCCACCAGCGCCGCGCCTATGGGGCCCGCCACTGTCTCCAGGCTCGCCGAGCCGGCCGCGCTGATGCCCTTGAGCGCCGACATGATCCCCCAGACCGTCCCGAACAGGCCGATGAACGGCGAGGTACTGCCGATACTGGCCAGCACCGCCAGGCCCGTTTCCAACGAGCGCCGCTCACGTACGATCTGCTGGCGCAGGGCGCGCTCGAGGCGATCCTGATGATTGATCGACTGGCTCAGGTCGGTTTGCGCCTGCTCGTTGACCTGGATGGCCGCGTAGCCCGACTGCGCGACCCGAGCCGCTGCACCGGGTTGTTCCTGAGCCAGATGGGCCGCCGAATCCAGGCTCGATGCCGCCCAGAACTGCTTGTGAAACTTGCGATCCTGGCCCTTGAGCCGAGCGAACTGCAGGCTCTTGAGCAATGCCAGCCCCCAGGTGGCGACGGAAAACAGGATGAGCAGCCAGATGACCGAGTGCTCGACGGAGGTGAAGGGAGATTCTGTCAGAAGATTCATGGTGAGGCTCTCTGTAGCAAGGCGTTGGGTGGTGCGATGCGCCTTTTGTCAGGTAGCCCGCTTCATGCAGCAAAAAAGTCGATCAGCGCAATTTGAAATCGATCGGTACGCTGACCCAGCCATCGACCGGGTCGGCACCCCGTTTGGCCGGAACGAAGCTCCAGCGCTTCACCGCTGCCAGTGCCGCGTCATCGAGCTGACTGCGACCGCTGCTGGTCTGCACCTGGATTTCGCTGGGCTTGCCGCTGGCCAGCACGTGAACCCGCAACAGCACGGTCCCTTCCCAGTTGCGACGCATGGCCAGGGCGGGATATTCGGGCGCCGGATTGTGCAGGTAGCCGGCATTGGCCGAAGCCGGTGTCAGCGGTTGCGGCGCAGGTGGTGCCGCAGGTGCAGGCGGCGTCGGTGCGGCCACGGGTTGCTGCGGTGCAGGCGGTTGCACAACCGGTTTGGCCACCGGCTTGGGTACCGGCTTCTTGACCACAGGCTGAGGCTTTGGCTTGGGCGGTGGTGGTGGTGCTGGCTTGGCCGCCAGTTCATCCTCGACAGGCGGTGGCGGTTCGACAACCGGCGCGACCGGCTCGGGCGGCGGCGGTGGCGTCTCTACCACCGGCGGTGGCGCAGGCTGGGAAAATTCGATCGTCATGGGTGGAATTTCTGGCGGCACTGTGGGCAGTACCGGTGTTGGCGTCTGACTGATCCAGTAGATCACCGCACCATGCAGTACCAGCGCGAACACGCCCAGCAATGCCGCCTCGCGGCGGCCGAGGATGCGCTTGGGCGCACGTTGCAGGCGCAGCTCGCCCAAGGGTTCGCGGAACACCCGGCCCAGGTCGAGCAATTCGCCGGGTACCGGATGCCACCGCACCTCCAGGGCGGCCTTGAGGTTGTTCATCAGTTGCTCCTGTTGACGGGTGATCGTGAAGAAGCGAGTCCAATCGGCCTCTTCGGCGGGCGAATGATGTTCAAACTCCGCTAGTTCGAAAAGTAATTGTTTGTTATTCCAAGCTTTCAATCCGGCATAAGGCACACTGACGGATCGGCTGGTTTGTAATTGCTGTTGGCCTATGAACACTTGGCCAACTTGACTGTTGCTCAGGCAACACTGAACGGGCCTAAGCATCGCGATTTTCTTCAATCAAATGATCGGGTTGCAGTTTTCACATCATGCAGCGGACGGTGGATCAATGGCGATGCGCAGCGCATGCTCATTGCGCGACACGACATAAGCTAATGCTCATAAGGTATTTAACGATCGTTTTTTATATCCATTAGTATCGCCTTCATTCCGTGTTTTACCGCTCGATCCCTTTCTTTTTATCCGCACCTTGAAGGCGCCGCCATGCAGCTTTTGACACTTCCCCCATCGCCCGCCCTCGCCACCTCCATCCGTGCCACTGCCCAGGTGTTCGAAGACCCGAAATCCAAGGCGTTGCTGGCCCATCTCGAACAGGTCGCGCCCAGCGAAGCCAGTGTGTTGATCATCGGCGAAACCGGCACCGGCAAGGAGTTGGTCGCGCGCCATATCCACAACCTCAGCGCAAGACGCAACAAGCCGTTCGTGGCCGTCAACTGCGGTGCGTTTTCCGAGTCGCTGGTGGAAGCCGAGTTGTTCGGCCACGAAAAAGGCGCATTTACCGGTGCCCTGGCGGCAAAGGCCGGGTGGTTCGAGGAGGCCAACGGCGGGACCTTGTTTCTCGATGAGATCGGCGACCTGCCGATGCCCATTCAGGTCAAGCTGCTGCGCGTGCTGCAAGAGCGTGAAGTGGTGCGCCTGGGTTCGCGCAAGAGCATTCCGATCAATGTGCGGGTACTGGCGGCAACCAACGTGCTGCTGGAAAAGGCGATCAATGCCGGCCACTTCCGCGAAGACCTCTATTACCGCCTGGATGTGGTCAGTCTGGAACTGGTGCCGCTGCGCGAACGGCCTGGCGATATCATTCCGCTGACCCGGCATTTCCTCGAGGTTTACTGCAAACGCCTGGGTTACGAACGCGCCACATTGTCGGCCGACGCCGAGCACAAGCTGCGCCACTACAGCTGGCCGGGCAACATTCGCGAACTGGAAAACGTCATTCATCACACCTTGCTGATCTGCCGCAACGGCGTGATCGAGCGCGATGACCTGCGCCTGTCGAACATGCGCATCGAGCGCGCCGATGACAGTCCGGCGGTGGACGATTCGGTGGAGGCGTCACTGGATCGGCTGTTCCAGCGGCTGTTCGACGAGCAGGTCGGCGACCTGCACGAGAAGGTCGAGGATGCCCTGCTGCGTTCGGCCTATCGGTTCAGCCATTGCAACCAGGTGCACACCGCCAACCTGCTCGGCCTGAGCCGCAACGTCACCCGCACGCGGCTGATCAAGATGGGCGAGCTGGCGGTGAACAAAAGGCGGTCGGTGACGGATCAACCAGAGGTGCGGGCTCTCCGTTTGTCGATCTGAGGGTTTTGTAGGGACCGTGTGATAAGTGGATGACTGGGCAGACGCGAACCTGTGGGAGCGGGTCTCTGCCCGCGAAGAAATCGCTGCAGTGGTTCAGGAACACCGCGGTGGATTCTTCGCGGGCAGAGACTCGCTCCCACAGGGGGGTTGTGAAGGCGCTCAAAAAAGCCCGGAGGTCGGGGGCGGTGTGCCTTTGAGCTGCCAGGTGCCTACTGCTGCGGCTTTCCAGTCGCGGGGGTTGTGATTGGCTACGGTGCGGGCGTTGCGCCAGTGCCGGTCCAGGTTATGGCCGCGCCCGGTCGTGGAGGCGCCGCCCACATCGAACACCCGTTCCGCCGCCTTGAGCGCGCATTCGGCGGCGATGTATTGCGCCTGCGCCACCTCGATCGCGGCCTCGTCCACCGCTGCCGGATCGAGCCCCGCCGCCCAGGCGCGATCGATCGCTTCGGCAGCCTTGAGCACCACCGCCTCCGCGGTGTAGGCACGCGCCGAAATCTCGCCCACGCTCAACGCCACATAAGGATCATCCACCGACTGCTCGGCGCTGCTGTGCTTGATCGGACGCGCATGATGGCGTGCGAACGCCACCGCATCGTTCAACGCATTGCGGGCGATTCCGGCCTGCACCGACGCCAGGAACACCTGCAGGAATGGCGTCACCAGTGTGCGCTTGCCCTCTTCCACCGTGCGCGTGCGCACCTCGTGGGCATAGACCTGCACGTTGTCCAGCCGCGTCGTGCCACTGGCGGTCAGGCGCTGGCCCATGGCGTCGAAATCGTCCAGCAGCACCAGCCCTTCGCGGTCGCGGGGCAGGATGAACGACAGTGGCTGGTCGTGCTCGTCCAGCGCCACCGCGCTGATCCAGTCGGCGTACAGCGAGCCGGTGCTGTAGAACTTGCTGCCGTTGGCCCGGTAGTGATCACCTTCGCGCACGATGCGGGCGCTGATGGCACCGTTGGCACCGCCGACTTCCCAACCGGCGTTGCCCAGCACCGCTCCTTGCAGGTAACGGGCGAACCAGAGCTGACGCTCCTGCTCGGCGCCTTCGGCCCGAGACACCAGCAGCCCTTCGATGAACGCGAAGCCCGGACGCAAGGCCTGGGCGACATTGGAGTCCACCGAGGCGATGCGCACCAGCAGGCCGATGACGTCCTTCACCGAGCCGCCAGGGCCGCCATAGCGGGTGGGGATGCGCAGGGTATAGAGCAACGCTTGGGCGATCTGTGCGACGGCCTCGTACGGCAGTTGCCGGTCGCGCTCGCGCGCAGCGGCGCCGGCCGCGATGGCCGGCAGCAACTGCTCGGCACGTGCCAGCAATTGCGCCACGCTCAGCGGCGCTACGGGTGGAGGGGAAGGCGTGACGGTGGCAGCGTGAGTCATGACGGGTTCCTGTCTGGAAATGGAGGGAAGGAGCAGCGCGACGCCTTCAAATGGCGATCTTCCACAAGCGGGATTCATCGAACAGCAGCACGGCGTTTTCCGGCTCCAGTGGCGGGGCCCGCAACGACACGCCAGCACTGGGCAGGCGTGGCACGGCGCCGAGCAGGCGTTGGGTGTACGGGTGCTGCGGCGACTCGAACAACTGCTCGACCGGCGCATGCTCGACCACCTGACCATGGCGCATCACCAACACCTCGTCGCTGACATGACGGATGACGCCCAGGTCATGGGAAATGAACAGGTAAGCCAGGCCCAGTTCGGCTTGCAGGTCGGCGAGCAGGTCCAGCACCTGGGCCTGGACCGAGACGTCCAACGCCGATACCGGCTCGTCGCAGACAATCACCTTGGGGTTGCTGGCAATGGCTCGGGCAATCGCCACTCGCTGGCGCTGGCCACCGGAGAGTTGCAGGGGCCGTCGCGTTGCCAGCTCGGCAGGCAAGCGCACCTGCTGCAGCAAGTGACGAATACGAGCCGCCTGGTCAGGCGCTGCGACGCCGGCCACGTCCAACGCATCGGCGAGAATCTGCCCGACGCTCCAGCGCGGGTCGAACGAACTGAGCGGGTCCTGATAGATCACGCTGATGTCGCGCCGCAGCGCCCGGCGCTGGCTTTCGGCGACCCGTGCGTCGGCGCTGCCGTTCCAGGGTTGATCGAGGAAGCGCACCTGGCCGTCGTCCGTTTCGAGCAGTCCCAAGGCCATGCGCGCCACGGTGGTCTTGCCCGAACCGGACTCACCGACGATGCCCAGGGTCTGGCCGGCGCGCAGCTCGAAGTCGACGCCGTCGACCACCTGGCGCACCTGCTGGTCAGGCCCGACATAGCGCTTGCCCAGGCCACGGGCGTGCAACAGCACGGGCTGATCGAGCCGTGGCGCGCGGGCAAGCGTGGCGGCAGGTTGACCAGGGCTGAGTCGGGTACCGCGCTCATGCTCCGCCGGAACCGCATCAAGCAGGCTGCGGGTGTAGGGATGGCGCGGCGCGGTCAGCACCTGGTGCATGCTGCCCTGCTCCACCACTTCACCGTGCTGCAACACCAGCACCTCGTCGGCCAGTTGCGCGACCACCGCCAGATCGTGACTGATGATCAACAACGAACTGCCCTGGGCCTTGATCGCCTGCAATACACCGAGAATCTGCGCTTGCACGGTGGCGTCCAATGCGGTGGTCGGCTCGTCGGCGATCACCAGGCCGGGATCAAGCGCCAGGGCGCTGGCGATCAACGCGCGCTGACGCAGTCCGCCGGACAATTCTCCCGAGCGTTGTCTGGCGCGCAGGGCCGGTTCCGGCACCCCGACCCGTTCCAGCAGTTGCAGCACCCGCGCGGCACGGGAAGCACGATCGCCCCAACCATGGGTCTGCAGCACTTCGAGGATTTCCTTGCCGACCGGCCGCAGCGGATCAAGCGAAACCAAGGCATCCTGCAACACGAAACCGATGTCCTTGCCGCGCACTCGACGCCACTGGCGGTCGCTCAGGGCGAGCAGGTCGAGATTACCGTATTGCAGGCGCCGTGCCCGCACCTGTGCGCCCTCTCCAGCCAAGCCGATCAGGCTGCGCGCGGTGACGCTCTTGCCCGAGCCGGATTCCCCGACCAGGGCCAGGGTCTTGCCCGGTTCCAGAGTAAACGACAGGTTGCGCACCACATTTTGCCCGGCGAAGTCCACGCTCAGGCCTTCGACGATCAGCGTCTTGTGGCTCATGTCAGGCGGCCCTCCAGGCGTTGTTGCAGATAGCGACCGGCAACCGTGGTCGACAAGGTGGTGAGTACGATGAACAGTCCAGGGAAAAACGTCAGCCACCAGGCGTTAGCAATGAAGTCGCGGCCCATGGACAGCATGGTGCCCCACTCCGGCGTGGGCGGCCGCGCGCCCAGGCCGAGGAAGCTCAGCGCCGAGGCCCAGACGATGGCCTGCCCCACACCCATGGTCAGGGTGACGATCAGCGGGCGCATGGCGTTGGGCAGCAGCTGTCGCCAGATGATGCGCCGAGTCGGGTGGCCCAGGGCGCGCGCCGCTTCGATGTAACCAGCGTTGCGCACCGCCAGCACCTGCCCACGGACCATCCGCGCATACCCCGGCGCGGCGCCCAGGCCGGTGGCAATGATCAGCGGACCGATGCCGCTGCCGAAGATGGCCACGAACAGCAACGCCAGAACCAGGCTGGGAAAGGCGAACAGGATTTCCAGCAACCAGCCCACACCGCGGTCGGTGCGCAGCCCGCCCAGGCCGCCGAGCAGGCCGAGAACAATGGCAATGCTCATCGCCAGCGCCGTCGCCGCCAAACCGACGAACAGCGACAGGCGCGCGCCGTGGATCACCCGTGAGTAGATGTCGCGACCGGACTGGTCAGTGCCGAACAAATGCGCCCAGCCGGGCGGATGAAAGGCGTCGCGCGGAACGATGGCCAGCGGGTCGCCGTGCGCGAACAGCTGCGGTGCCAGCGCGGCCACGATCACCAGCGTCAGGAAACCGATGGCCAGGCTCGCACCCAGACGGATCCGACGGGGTCGACGTTGAGTGCGCAGCGGCAGCGCCGGGCTTTCCAGAATCAGATCGCTCATGCCAGGGTTTCCTTCTGCCGTGGGTCGATCCACTGGTACACCAGGTCGACCAGAATGTTGGCCAGCACATAACCGGCCGCGACCACCAGGCTGATGCCGATGGTCAGTGGCAAGTCCTGCAGTTGCACCGCTTGATACAACTGACGGCCCAGGCCCCTGCGGGAAAAGATCACTTCGATCACCACGGCGCCGCTGATCAGCGCGCCGATCGCCCAGCCGGACAACGACACGCCGGGCAGCACGGCATGCCGCAGTGCGTGCCTGAAGCGCACCGCCGCGTCGCTCAGGCCACGGGTGCGTGCGGTCAGCACGAAGGGCTGGTCCAGGGTCAGTTCCAGGGATTCGCGGGTCACCTGGCCAATGAAGCCGGCCAGCGGCACCGCCAGCGCGATCGTCGGCAGCACCAGGGTCCGCCAGCCGTCGCTGCCCGCCGGTGGGAACAGGCGCAAGCCGAAGGCGAACACCGCCAGCAGCACGATGCCCAGCCAGAAATGCGGAAGGGCCGCGCACAGGGTTTCAGCCAGGGACGCCAGGCGCCCGACCCAGCTACGGCGACCGGCGGTGAACACGGTCAGGGCCAGCACCAGCAGCCAGGCCAGCACCAGTGCGCTCAAGGTCAGCTCCAGGGTCGGCCCGGCCTGCTCGGCCAGTACCCGCGCCACCGGCATATGCTGGGAATAGGACACCCCCAGGTCGCCCTGCACCAGGCGCACCAGATACAGCCCGTACTGGACCGCCAAGGGCCGATCCAGGCCGTACTCGCGGGTGACCTCGGCGACGGTCTCCGGGGTCGGGTTGCCGCTGGGTCCACCCAGGATGGCCTGTACCGGATCGCCCGGCAGCAGGCGCAGGGCGAAGAAGGTCAGCGTGGCGACGGCCCACAACACCAGCAGCCCGCCGCCCAGGCGCACGGCGGCGCGGCGGCCCAGACGAATCAAGCGCTGGCGGCGGGGGTCCGGGGAAGAAACGGTTAAAGATGTCGTGGTCATTTGTTCACCCAGGCGTCATAGAGGTAGGTCACCGCCAGCGAGGTTTCCAGACGAACCCCCTGGGTCGTCTTGTAGATGCCCAGCCGGGTGCTTTGCGGGTAGGTGGTCAGTTGCAGGTACTGGCTGGAGGCGACGGCCTGCGCCTGGTGGTACAACGCCTGGCGTTGGCTGGGGTCTTGGGTGGCCAGAGCCTGTTGCACCAGCTCGTCGAACTGCGGATCGCTGAAGCCTGCGGTGTTCTGGTGATAGCCGCCCACCCCAGCAGGCTGGATGAACGCGCTGCTGAAGATGATCCGCAGCACGTCGGCGGTGTTGGTGTTCCAGTAGCCAACGCGGATGTCGTAATCCCAATCGGCCTGGCGCTTGGTCGCCTGCACATCGCTCATCTGCTCCATGATCAGCTCGATGCCGGCTTGCCGCGTGGTGGCCTGCACCTGCTCCCACAGGGTGAATTCCGACGGCGGCGTGCGATTGCCCAGCACCACCGTCACCTGCAGGCGCTTGCCGTCCTTGAGGCGATAGCCCTCCTCGTCAAGGCCGGTCCAGCCGGCCTCGTCGAGCAGTTGCGCGGCGCGCGCCGGGTCGTAATCCTGGGCATGTTCGAAGTCGGGACTGTAGAAGCGGGTGGCTTTGCTCAACGGACCACCGGCGCGAGGAAACTCGCCGAAGTAGACGCTTTTCAAGGCACCGTCGATGTCGGCGCTGCGCACGAAGGCTTCACGCACCTTGATATCGTTGAACGGCGCGCGGCGGATATTCAGCGTGCCGTTGGTAGGGTTGCCGGGACGCTGGGCAATGATCAGTTGCAGGTCCGGGTTGCGGCGGGCCGCTTCGTGGGACTCGGGCGGCAGGACTTCGATCACGTCCACTTCACCGGCCTGCAGTGACGCGAACCGCACGGAAGGCTCCTGGATGAACTTCCAGACGATGCGATCCAGGTACGCAGGCCCCTGATGCTGGGCCGTGGGCGGCGCCGAGTTGTAGTGCGGATTGCGTTCGAGCACCACCTGGCTTTGCCGGTCCCAGCGCGCCACCTTGAACGGGCCGGTGCCGACCGGGCTTTCGCAGTTGACGTCGCGCGGACGCAGCAGGGCCTGGGGCGATTCGATACCGAGGAAGCCCTGGGCCAGCACTTCCAGAAACGCCGCGTAGGGTGTGGCCAGGTGCACCTGAGCGGTGTAGGTGTCGAGCACATCGGTGCGTTGGTACTGACGGATGTAGCCGCCCGCGGTGCTCGACTGGGTCTTGGGGTTGGCCATGTGGTCGAGGTTGGCCTTGACCGCTGCGGCGTTGAACGGCGTGCCGTCGGTGAAGCGCACGTCATCGCGCAGGTGGAAGGTGTAGGTCAGGCCATCGGGCGAAATGTCCCAGGTTTTGGCCAGCCAAGGTCCGATACGCCCCTCGGCGTCCATCGACACCAGCGAGTCGAGGACTTGCTGGGCGAGAAACACTTGCGGCATGTCGCCGGCGACGTGTGGGTCCAGGCAGGTCGGTTCGCGGTCGGTGGCATAGATGAGCGTGCCGCCGCTGACCGGGGTATCGGTGCGTGCCGCAGCGGTGGGATGGTTGTCACAACCGCTCAACAGGAAGCTGACGGCTAACAAACTGGCCCAAGCGATACCGCCATGGGGTGTTGCAGAAGAACGCGGATGAATGTCTGGCATGGGTCGGGCTGCGCCTTGTGTCGATGCTGAAGCTCACAAGGGGTGATTGCACAAGCCATGCCGACTGCCCCACCCCGCAGTTGCGGGGCTTTGCGGGTTTTGCTGGATGGACTGACGGGGCAGTTTGTTGAAGGGGTGTTGGCTGGCGGACAGTTGTCGGGGAGAAGCTGTCTCTGTGTTGCAGATCCGGTTTCATCGGTGAATCGAAAACCGTCTTCGCGGGCAGAGACCCGCTCCCACAGTGATGCGGATGAGTTTCGTCCTGTGAGATCAGGGCGGGCGACGAGCCCTCTGCCCGCGAAGGGCCCGGCCTTTCCACCTGGGCAGGGCGTACTCACACCAATGTGGGAGCGGGTCTCTGCCGGCGAAACGGCCCGGCGTTTTCCACTTGGGCAGGGCGCACTCACACCAATGTGGGAGCGGGTCTCTGCCCGCGAAGGGGTCTGGCCTGCCTGCCACGTTCACTCAGACCCACACAGCATCCCAGAGCGGATAGTCGCCCAAACGCTCGACCAGCCCAACCCGCAGCGGATTGGCCACCACATACCGCGCAGCGGCCACGACGTTCTCTTCGCGCCGCAATGCGCGGTCATGGAAACTCGCCTGCCAGAGTGGTCCGGCGCGGCCAGTGTGCCGGTTGAAAGACCTCGCAGAACGAGATTTCACCTCGCGGATCACGTTCGCCAGCGAGCTGGAGTGCAACTCGATCAGCCAGTGCAAGTGGTCGGGCATCAGTACCCATGCCAGCGAAGTTACACGCCCACTGGCCTGTGCCCGCCGTAGTTCGGTGACGACGTGCCGACCCAATGACCAGTCGAGGAAAACAGGCTGGCGTGCGAGCACGACGGTGGTGAGAGGATACGGACGTCCAGGCTCGGAATATCGGCCAAGACGCAGGCTTTTCGAGGTGTAGTTCGGCATGCCGGGCTCTTTGATGAAAAGCAGCAATGTATAGGGTCAGTGATGCTCGGGAACGGGTTGATGATCACTGGATGTGTCGTGGCCGAGGACGCTTTCGCGGGCAGAGACCCGCTCCCACATGGGCCAGGGGCGATCCGGGCGGTATGGCTGTGGGAGGCAGGGTAATGACTACTGCATGTGTTGTGGCCGAGGGCGCTTTCGCGGGCAGAGACCCGCTCCCACATGGGCTGGGCGATGCATGGGGTTTGGCTGTGGGATGCAGGGTAATGACTACTGCATGTGTTGTGGCCGAGGGCGCTTTCGCGGGCAGAGACCCGCTCCCACATGGGTGCGGGGGAGTTTCATCCCTGTGGGAGCGGGTCTCTGCCCGCGAAGGGGCCTGGCCTGCTTAGCGCATTTCCACCGGACTACGCCAACGCCAGCTCCTCATCGTACGGGTTCTGGGCCTGGCGGCTCCAGAGGCGGAAGTACTGGCCCTGCTGGGCCAGCAGGTCGTCGTGGGAGCCGTCTTCGATGATGCGCCCGTCTTCGAACACCAGGATGCGGTCTAGGTGGGCAACCGTCGACAGCCGGTGGGCGACGACGATCACGGTCTTGTCCTGCATGATTTCGTCGAGCTTCTCCTGGATGAACCGTTCGGTGATCGAGTCCAGCGCCGAAGTCGCCTCGTCCATCACCAGAATGGGCGCGTTCTTGAGCAACACCCGGGCGATGGCGATGCGTTGGCGTTGGCCACCGGAAAGCTTCACGCCACGTTCACCCACCAGCGACTCGGCGCCCTGATCCATGCCGTCGATGAACGCGCTCGCACCGGCGCGATGGATGGCCTGGGCCAGTTCCTGGGGGCTGGCATCCAGGCGACCGTAGTTGATGTTTTCGGCGATGCTGCGGTGAAACAGGCCCGGTTCCTGAGGGATCAGGCCGATCTGCTGATGAAGTGAATGCTGGGTCACCCTGCGCACATCCTGGCCATCGATCAACACCTGCCCTTGATTGACGTCGTACAGACGCAACAGTAGGTTGAGCAGCGACGACTTGCCCGAGCCGGAAGTGCCGACCAGGCCAACCCGCTGTCCCGCCGGGATGGACAACTGCAGATGCTCGAACACCGGCTTCTGCGGCGAATAACCAAAGCTTACATCGCGAAACTCGATGGCCCCGCGCACCGCGGCGAGCGGCTGCGCGTCGGGCTCGTCCACCACTTCATGGGGGCGGATCAAGGTGCGCACGCCGTTGGCGATGTTGCCGGTGGCCTCGAAGAAATCCAGGAAGCGCCGCGACAGGTTGGCGACGTCGGTGATGATCAATAGCGACAGGCTGGTGGCCATCACGAAGGTCGCGATGTCGATGCTGCCCAGGCGCCAGAGGTACAGGGCGATCAGCAGCATGCCGACCTTGAGTGACATTCCGCAGATCGACTGGAACCAGCGGATTTTCTCCATGTAACCGAACGAGCGGCCGGCGGCCTTCAGCTCGCGGTCCAGGTAATCGCCCAGGTAGCGATGTTCAAACGAATGCCGGGCGAACAGGCGGATGTTGGTCAGGTTGGACACCGCATCCACCACCTTGCCGTTGCTGGTGCTGCGCGCCGCCGAGTATTGCTGGGACAGCGGGTGACTGCGCTTGGCCAGGAAATAGCAGACGGTGATGAACGCCACCGACCAGCCGAGCATGAACAGCGCCAGCCAGACCGACGCTGTGGCCAATACCGCCACGGCCAGGGTCAGGGTGACCAGCAGCGGAATCAGGTCGAACAGCAACAGCGCCAGCGCCTGGCCCACGCCCATGGAGACTTCGGAGATCTTGTGCGCCAGGGCACCGGCGAATTCGCTGCTGACGAAGCGATGGGAGTGGCGCTGCAGGTAGGCGTAGACCGCGTGGGTCACGGTGCGCCGTTGCAGTGGCAAGACGCGGATATGCGCGCCGGTGGCGCCGCGGGTACACAGCACTTCGAGCACCAGCAGGCCGGCGAACAGCAGCAGCGGCCGGCCCAGACTTTGCCAGTCCAGATTGGCCGCGCTGGCGGTGCTGACCACGCGGGTGATCTGCCCCAGCACCCAGGGCACCAGCACCGTGCAGGTCACTGCCACTACCTGCAACAGCAGGATCGCCAGGTACCAACCCCGGAAATGGCCGACGAAGAAACGGGCGAAGGCGAAAGGCGTCTCCGGCAGCGACTGAATGTTCCAGCTGCGCAGGGCGTGTTGACGTTCCTTGTACGAGGGTTTCAAACGGTAGTCTCCGAGTGTCAGCGGCGCGGGCCGCGGTTGGGGTGTTGCGTTTCTACTGATGCACCGCGTATACCGCCGACGCGGCTCGCGCCGCTGCTACAGAGGAACGCGTGGACCGTGCGTCCGGTTTGGCGAGCGGACCGTGTAGCAGCGGTGCGAGCCGCGTCCGGTGTGCCGAGCGGACCGTGCAGCAGCGGCGCAAGCCGCGTCCGGTGTGCCGAGCGGACCGTGTAGCAGCGGCGCGAGCCGCGTCCGTTGTTTCAAGCGGACCGTGTAGCAGCGGCGCGAGCCGCGTCCGGTGTGCCGAGCGGATCGTGTAGCAGCGGCGCAAGCCGCGTCCGGTGTGGCGCGCGGACCGTGGAGCAGCGGCGCGAGCCGCGCCCGTTGTTTCAAGCGGACCCTGTAGCAGCGGCGCAAGCCGCGTCCGGTGTGCCGAGCGGACCGTGGCGCAGCGGCGCAAGCCGCGTCCGGTGTTTCAGGCGGACCGTGTAGCAGCGGCGCGGGCCGCGTCCGGTGTGCCGAGCGGATCGTGTAGCAGCGGCGCAAGCCGCGTCCGGTGTGGCGAGCGGATCGTGTAGCAGCGGCGCAAGCCGCGTCCGGTGTGGCGAGCGGATCGTGTAGCGGCTCGGGTCAGATCGCCAGGGGTAGATAGGTGAGCGCACGCAGGGCGCCGGTCTGCAGGGTCGGTACGGCGCTGAGCAAGGCTTGGGTGTAAGGGTGTTGCGGGCGGTCGAGGACTTGTCGCACCGCGCCCGCCTCCACCACCTCGCCATCCTTCATCACCAGTACATGGTCACTGACGTGGTTGATCACCCCCAGGTCGTGGGAAATGAACAGGCACGCCAGCCCCAGCCGATTCTTGAGGTCGTCGAGCAATTCCAGAATCTGCGCCTGCACGGATACGTCCAGCGCCGACACCGGCTCGTCGCACACCAGAATCTGCGGTTCGGCCGCCAGCGCGCGGGCGATGGCGATGCGCTGGCGTTGGCCGCCGGACAACTCGATAGGTCGCCGATCGATTACCGCAGCGTCCATCTTCACCAGCGCCAGCAAGTGCTGGGCCCGGCTCTCCCACGTTGCACGGGGATGACCCGCCACCTGCAACGCTTCGAACAGCACCTTTTGCACCGTGTAGCGCGGATCGAACGAGCTCAGCGGATCCTGGAACACCACCTGAATGCTGTGCCGAGCCTTCGCCTGCTGGGCCTTGTCGAGATCGGACCAGCGCTGGCCGTTGATCCACACCTGACCGCTGTCGGGACGTTCCAGTCCCAGGATCATGCGCGTAAGGGTGGTCTTGCCCGACCCGGATTCGCCGACGATGCCCAAGGTCCGACCACGCTCCAGGCGCAGGGATACATCCGCGACCACCCTGCGCACCCGCCCGTCCGGACCTGGGAACGACTTGCTCAGGTGTTCGGCGCGAAGCAGAACTTCGCCGGTTTGGGGCACCTCGGCAATGGCCGCCGCGTCACCGTAAGCGCGGCGAAAGTGCACCGCGGTACCGGCTGCCAGCAGGCTCTGGGTATAGGGATGGCGAGGATCGCGCAGGATCTGGTCGACACTGCCCTGCTCCACGATCACCCCGTGCTGCATCACCGCAATGCGTGTGGCCAGGCGTGCGACCACTGCCAGGTCATGGCTGACAATGAGCATGGCCGTGTCTGCCCCGCGCAGCGATTCGAGCAGGCTCATGACTTGCGCCTGAACGGTGGCGTCCAGCGCCGTGGTGGGCTCGTCGGCGATCAGCAGGCGCGGGTTGCAGGCGATGGCCGAGGCGATCAAGGCACGCTGGCGCAAGCCACCCGACAACTGGCCCGGGTGCTGGCGCGCACGCAATTCCGGCTCGGGAACTCCGACCGAGCGCAACAGCTCGATGACCCGCGCATCGCGCTGCTGGCGCTTCAGGTCGGTGTGCAGGCGCAGCGGCTCGGCGATCTCCTGGCCGACCCGTCGCAACGGGTCCAGGGAACCCAACGCATCCTGCATGACGAAGCCCAACTGGGCGCCGCGCAGTTGCAGCCAGTCCTTCTCGCGCAGCGTGCGCAGATCCCGCCCGGCGAATGACAAGCGCTCGGCGCGGACCTGAGCGTGCGCCCCTGTCAGCCCGGCCAGGGTACGCGAGGTCACGCTCTTGCCCGAACCGGATTCGCCCACCAGCGCCAGGCATTCACCGGCGCGCAACTGAAAGCTGATGCCGCGGATCACCGGCTGCGCCTGGCCGGCGAAAGCGACGTGCAGATCCTGTACATCAAGCACCGGCAGCGCTGGCTGAACAATGGCATTCATAAGCGTTTTCCTTCGCTGCGACGCAGCAGTTCACGGCCGATGGCGGTGATCGAAATGACGGTGAAGGTGATCGCCAGCGCCGGCCAGGCGACCAGCCACCAGGCGTTGGCTAGGAAGTTGCGGCCGATGGCGAGCATGGTCCCCCACTCCGGCGCAGGCGGCGGCGCACCAAAACCGAGGAAGCTCAACGCAGCGCCTGCGGTGATGTTGCCGCCAATGCCGATGGTGGCCAGGATCAACACCGGCTTGATCGCATTGGGCAGCACGTGTCGCCCGATCACCGCGGCGCGCCCCAGGCCCAGGGTGGTCGCCGCTTCCACGTAACCTGCGCCACGCACCACCTGAGTTTGCGCGCGCACCAAGCGGGCGTAGCGCGGCACGCTGGCGATGCCGACGGCGATGATCAGGTTCAAGGTGCCCTGGCCGAAGAAGGTGATGATCACCAGCGCCAGCAGCAGATCGGGGAACGCCAGCAGCACGTCCACGCTGCGCATGACCGCCGCGTCCAGCCAGCGTGGACCCAAGCCTGCGACCACGCCCAGCAAGGTGCCCAGTGCCAGCCCCATGGCCGTGGCCGCCAGGCCCAGCAGCAGCGAAGGCCGCACGCCGTGGATCAGGCGGCTGAGTACATCGCGGCCATTCTCGTCGGTGCCCAGCCAGTGCAACGCATCGGGCGCGCGATACGCCTGGCGCGCCACGGCATCGAGCGGGTCGATCGACGTCAACAGGCTTGGGGCGATGGCCGCCACCACCAGCAGCAGCACGAAGGCGCCGGCCAGCACCAGGCCTGGGCGCAACCGGGTGCGGGCGCGCCGACGGCCGATGCCGGCGTCCAGTGTGCCCGCCGGGACCGGGCCCAGCATCGTGGGCGATGAACTGATTGCCATGGACGATTCTCCGTACGGCAAGCGCCGATCAAGGCGCCGGGTTGGGGGTCGCGCGATGGATCTCGGCGATCTTGTCCAGCAGGGTCGGGGTGAATTCGATGTCCAGTGCACTGAAGTTGTCCTGTAACTGCGCCTCGCTCGTTTGCCCGGTCAGCACGCTGCTGACGAATGGCTGCCGGGCGACGAAGCCCAGGGCCAGTTGCGCAGGCGTATAGCCGTAGTCTTTGGCCAACTGCACGTAGGCGGCGATGGCGCGGCTGGCCGATTCGCTGTCGTAGCGGTTAAAGGTGCGGTACACCGAGGTCAAACGCGAACCCTGCGGTCGCGCGCCGTTCAGGTATTTGCCGGTGAGGGTGCCGAACGCCAGTGGCGAATAGGCCAGCAACCCTACCCCTTCGCGATGGCTGAACTCCGACAGCCCGCCTTCGTACAACCGGTTCAACAGGCTGTAGGGGTTCTGCACACTGGCAATGCGCGGCAGCCCGCGTTGCTCGGCCTGTTGGAGAAAGCGCGCCACGCCCCAGGGCGTCTCGTTGGAGACACCGATGTGACGGATCTTGCCGGCCTTGACCAGTTCGCCGAGCACCTCCAGGGTTTCTTCGATGGCAACACTGCCGCTGTCGTCGACATAGGGGTATTCACGTTGACCGAAGATATTGGTGGTGCGATCGGGCCAATGCAGCTGGTAGAGGTCCAGGTAATCGGTCTGCAGGCGCTTGAGGCTGCCTTCCAGCGCGGCGGTGATGTTGGCACGGTCGTGGCGGGGCAAGCCGCCGCGGGGGTGGCCGCCGGGGCCCGGCGGGGGGGGGGGGCCGATGATCTTGCTGGCCAGCACGATGTCGGCACGACGCCCGCTGCGTTGCAGCCAGGTGCCGATGAAGCGCTCGGTGCTGCCCCAGGTATCGGCATGGGTCGGCGTGGGATACATCTCTGCGGTGTCGATCAGATTGACGCCGTGCGCCAGGGCCAGGTCCAGTTGCCGATGGGCGTCCTGTTCACTGTTCTGATGGCCCCAGGTCATGGTGCCCAGGCCGAGCAGGCTGACGTTGAGGTCGGTGTTGCCAAGGGTGCGATATTTCATGGTTCGAATCGGTCCGTTGCAGGCGGGAGAGGTTCAGGCGCTGTGTGCGTACTGGCTGGCCGGATACGGCAGGCCCAGGTGATCGCGCAGGGTGTGGCCGCTGTATTCGTGGCGGAACACGCCGCGCTGGCGCAGCAGCGGCACCACTTCATCGACGAAGATCTCGACGCCGGAGGGAAACATGTCCGGCATGATGTTGAAGCCGTCGGCGGCACCAGCCAGAAACCAGTGCTCCAGGGTGTCGGCGACCTGCTCCGGGGTGCCGACCAGCAGGCGATGGCCGACCAGAATGCGCCGCGACAGTTGGCGGATGCTGAGGTTTTCCCGACGCGCCAGGTTCAGCTGGGCTTCGAGAAACCCGTGCGAGCCGCGTTCGAACGAGGCCACCGGGCCGATCTTGTCCCAAGGCAATGGTGCGTCGGGGTCCAGCTCGGCCACGCTCAGGCCGACGCGCGCCGCCACCTGATACAGCAAGCCTTCTTCGCCGTGGAAATCGTTGAGCCGATCGAAGCGCGCGTGGGCTTCAGCCTCGGTACTGCCGATCACCGTCGACAGGCCCGGCATGATCTTCAGGTGCGCCGGATTGCGCCCCCACTGCCGGGCGCGGTGTTTCATTTCCTGATAGAAGCCCTGGCCGTCTTCCAGGGTGGTCTGGGTGGTGAAGATCGCATCGGCGTAGCGCGAGCCCAGCGCCTTGCCGCCTTCGGAGGAGCCGGCCTGCACCAGCACCGGTCGGCCCTGGGGCGAGCGCGGCAGGTTGAGCGGGCCCTTCACTGAAAAGTGCTCGCCGACGAAGTTGGGGGTGTGCACCTTGGCCGGGTCGGCGAAACGGCCGCTGACGGCATCACCGATGATCGCGTCGTCTTCCCAGCTGTCCCACAGCTTGAGGGTGATGTCGATGAATTCGTCGGCGCGGGCGTAGCGGTCCACGTGCAGCGGCGCGCCGGCCAGGCCGAAGTTCTGCGCAGCGGCATCGCCGGCGTTGGTCACCACGTTCCAGGCCGCCCGGCCGCCGCTGATGTGGTCCAGCGAAGAAAAGCGCCGCGCTAGGTTGAACGGATCGTTGTAGGTGCTGGACGCAGTGGCGATCACCCCGATGCGTTGCGTGGCCAGCGCCACGGCGGTCAGCAGTACCGTGGGCTCCAGGCGACCGGCCGGGTGCTGCGCCACGTCGCCGCCCAGCGCCGGACCGTCGGCGAGGAAGATCGCATCCAGCGTGCCGCGTTCGGAGATGCGCGCGATGTTGCAGTAATACTCGGCGTCCAGATAGGCATTGGCCGGCACCTCCTCCGCCCGCCAGGCGGCTGCGTGGGCGCCGAAGCCGAGGATGTTCATGCCGATGCTCATTTGCGGTTTGGGGCTCATGACGGTTCCTTGGAAACGGTTCAGACGGCGCTGGCTTCGTCGTGCAGCGCAGTGGCGGGTTCGGACTGGGCGGCGTCGTGCGCAGCCTGCGAGGCGCGCCAGGCGGCATTCGGGCTGATGCCGTTGAGGTAGTAGTTACCCAGCGCCCGCTCGCGGTAGATCGCCGGGTTGTGCGAGGCCAGCGTGCGCGCGTTGCGCCAGTGCCGGTCCAGGCGCCGCGACTGGCTGGTGGCCGAGGCACCGCCGACTTCGAACAACAGCGTGGTGGCCTCCAGCACCTGCTCCAGCACGATCTGCTGAGCCTGAAAGGCGCGCACTTCGGCCTCGGTGTAATGGGCTTCACTGGCCTGCCCGGCACGTTCGGCCTCGTAGACGTTCTGCACCCCCTGGGCGACCGCCAGCACCTGGGTCTGCGCGGCATAGGCCAGGCTCGACAGGCGACCGACGACGCGCTGTACGAGTGGATCTTCCTTGGGGCTGGACTGGCCCGGGACGCCAAAGGCGCGGGTCCGGCCCTGAACGAACTCGCTGGCATCGCGCAGCACCGCCCGGGCGATCCCGGCCAGGGTCGCCAGGTGAAACAGTTGATAGAACGCCGAAATGTAGGACTCGGGACGCTGCTCGCCGGCTGCATAGCGGCGCAACACGTACTCGGACGGCACCGGGACATTGTCGAAACGCGTGGTGCCGCTGCCAGACAGACGCTGGCCGAAGCCGTCCCAGTCGTCATCGCGGGTCACGCCGGGCGCGTTGGTCGGCACCGAGACGCTGACGAAGTCCTCACCGGTCAGCGCCGACACGGCGATCCAGTCGGCGTACAGGGTGCCGGTGCAGTAGAACTTCTTGCCGTCCAGACGCCAGCGCTGCTCACCTTCAGCCGTCAGCGTCACGCTCTGCTTGCTGGTGTCGGTACGCTCGGCCATGGCCGCGCCCCACAGATCACCGGCAACCACCTTGCCCAGCCAGTACGCCTGGGACTCGGCTTCGTCGCGGGACAGACGGCCTTCGACGAAGCCGAAATGCGCGCGCAGGATGTGCGGCAGGTTCGAGTCGGCCTCGGCCAGCTCGATCAGCAGCTCGAACAATTGCGGCAGGCTGGCGCCACCGCCGCCCTGCTCGCGAGGCACGCGCAGCGCCCCGAAGCCGGCCTCACGCAGCCAGTTCACCGCATCGAAGGCCAGCTCGCGCTGCTGCTCGCGGGCCAGCGCAGTGTCCTCGATGCGCGCGAAGATCTCGGCAAGGGGGGCCCGCGGGCGGGCGTGGGGGAACCCAGCGGAAAACCGCCGGTACGCTGTTCAACACTCATGATCATTCCTTGCGTCATCGGGCTGCCGAGCAGCCATGAAAATTCGGGGCATGCGGACTTCACTCGCGGGTCGGCCCAGTGGTTGATCAGGTCCACCACCAGGTTCACCGCCACATAGATCGCCGCCGCCAACAGGGTGATGCCCAAGACCATGGGCACGTCCTTGGCATTGGCGGCATCGAGCATCAGCCGGCCGATGCCTTGGCGGGAAAACAGCAACTCCACGATCACCGCCCCGCCCAGCAGGCTGGCGAACACGAAGCCGGCCAGGGTCACCAGTGGCACCAGCGCATGGCGCAGGGCGTGGCGCAGGCGCACGCCGGTTTCGGACATGCCCCGGGCGCGCGCCATGGCGATGAAGGGTTGGTCGAGGATGTCTTCCAGTTCCTGACGCAGCACCTGGGTCAGTACGGCGGCGAGTGGCAGGGCCAGGGCCAGGGTCGGCAGGATCAGCGACTGCCAACTGCCCGATCCGGAAGGCGGCAGTACATGCCAGTGAAAGGCGAACACCAGCAGCAACAGGATGCCGATGACGAACGAAGGCGCCGACGACAGCACCAGCTCGGTCCCCGACACCAGCGAGCGCACCCACGGGCTGCGCTTGGCCGTAGTGATCGCGCTGATGACCGACAGCAGCACGGCCACCAGCGCCGCGCAGATCGACAGCTGCACCGTGGCGCCGATCTGTGCGCCAATGGCCCGCGTGACCGGAATGCGCAGGCGATAGGACTCGCCCAGATCGCCCTGGACCAGGCGAGCGATGTAGTGGCCGTACTGCACGATCAGCGGCTGATCGAGGCCGTACTCGGCGCGCACCCGCACGATCATCTCCGGGGTCGGCATGGATTCCGGGCCGCCGAGAATGGCCAGTGCGGGGTCGCCACCGCTGAGGTTGATGGCCAGAAAGGTCAGGCTGGCCGCGCCCCACAGCACCCCGACACCGGCCAGCAGCCGCCAGAAAATCCTGATTGCGATACTGTTCATTCAGCCTCCGGTTGCAGCCACAGGCTGGGCAGGAAAACGGTGTTGTGGGAGGTGTCGAAGATCACCCCGGCAAGGCGTTTGGAATACGCCACCAGTACATGGCTCTCGAACGACGGCACTACCGGCACCAACTCGGCCAAACGCTGCTGTGCCTTGCTGTACAGCGGTTGCAACTGCGCCGGATCGTGACTGCGCCGTGCCGCGGCCAACAGTCGATCCAGCTCGGCATCGCGAAAGCGACCGGCGTTCTGGCCGATGCGTTTTTCCGAGGTAATGGAGTCGCTGTGGTAGAGGATGTACAGGCCGTCCGGTGTATTGGTGTGCCAGTACCCGCCGCCAATCATCTGGAAATCGCCGGCATAGCGGCGGTCGGTCGCCTGCGCCACCGGCAGCAGTTCGATGCGCAGCTGGAAACCGAGCTTTTTCAGGTCCGCCTGAATCGCCACCGCCACAGCGCTGGAGAAGCTCGGGCTCTCGGCGGCCAACAGCGTCGCTCCCAGCCGCTGCCCGTCGCGGGGGCGATACCCCGCGGGGTCGCGCGCGATCCAGCCCGCCTCGTCGAGGGCAGCGTTGGCCGCCTTGGGATCGTAGGCCAGCACGTCCTTGTAGGTCGGGTCGTAATAGCGCGTATTGGCGGCGAGGAAATCAGCCTTGGGCCGGAACTCGCCAAAACCGATGATCCAGGCCAGGCCCTCGCGGTCGATGCCCTTGGCCACCGCACGACGCACGCGCACATCGTCGAACGGCGCCTTTTCCACGTTGAAGGTCAGGCTGCGAAACGGATTGCCCTTGCGAATGCGGCTGCGCAGGGTCAGCGCCGTCGACTCGCGAATGCCCTTGGCATTCTGCGGCGGCGCATCCAGGGTCAGGTCGGACTGTCCGGCCTCCAGTGAGGTGAAGCGGATCATCGCCTCGGGCACGAAACTCAGCTCGATGCGGTCGAGGTAGGCTTCGCCCTGGTGGCGTGTGACTGGCGGGGACCAGTCATAGCCTTTGCGGCGCACGAACACCGCGCCCTGGTCGCGGGTGTAGCTGTGCAGCACGAACGGTCCGGAGCCGACTGGATGCTCGGCGATCGATTTCGGCGCTTCGAGAATCTGCTTCGGCGAAATCATCCCCAACCAGGACTGCGCGAGCACGTCGAGAAACGGCGAGTAGGGTTCGCGCAAGGTGGCCTCGAAGGTGTATTCGTCGAGCACACGCCCCTGCACATAGGGCGCGATGTAAGCCGCAGCCAGCGGTGATTTGGTGGCCGGATCGCGCATGTGCTCGAGGTTGATCTTCACTGCCTGGGCGTTGAAGGGCTCGCCATCGCTGAAGGTCACGCCCTCGCGCAGGTGGAAGGTGTAGGTAAGGCCGTCGTCCGACACCTCCCACGATTTGGCCAGCCAGGGCGAGACGTTGCCCTGCTCGTCCTGATAGACCAGGCAGTCGTAGAGCAACCGCCCCAGCCACTGCACGTTGCCATGGGAAATGGAATGCACATCGAAGGTGCCGGTGTCGGCCGCGGTGGTCACCCGCAGGGTGCCGCCGCGCTTGCCCGGCCCGGCTTCGTGGTAGTCGCTGGCGGGATAGCTGATCAGGTCGCCGTCGACGATGCCATCGGTGCTCGGCGCGCGCGTGACCGGCGTACTGGTGGCATCTGTGCGGGGTACATCGGTACTGGGCGAACAGGCCGACAGCGCTAGCAACGTGCAGACGAGCGCGGTCCTGAGAAACACGAGTGTCATGAGCGGGCAGCCATCAGAAGTTGCAGGTCACACCGGTGAACGCGCCGAAGCCATCCCCCGGATAGAGCGCGGCCGTGTCCTGCCCCTGCGCGTTGTAGCCGGGCACGATGGCCGTCACGTAGTCCTTGTCACCCAGGTTCTTCAGGTCCACGTAGGCCTGCCACTGCTTGCTCGGTGCGTCGTAGCCCAGGCGTGCACCGAAAATCGTGTAGGACGGCGCATTGAATGTGTTGGCGTAGTCCACCGCCGAGCTGGACACGGACCGGACGTTGACGCCTGCGTAGAAGCCGTTGGCGTACTGGTATTGCAGCTCGGCCTGGTAGATGTGCTTGGGCAAACCGGGGAGTTCGTTCCTGCTGAACGAGGGGTCGTGGCGATAGTAGAAGTCGTTCAAAGTGTAAGCCTGGCGCCAGCTCAGGACGTCGCCATTGCTGCCCTGCCAGAGCCGCGTGGTCAGCCCCGCTTCGATGCCCTGGTGAATGGTCGGGGTGGCGTTGGCGGTCGTGACGATCGCCGCGCTGGTGTCGGTGGCGGCGGCAATCTGGGTCGTCAGCAGTTCGTTCTTGATCCAGGAGCGGTACAGCACCAGGCTGCCATCGAAGCGCTCGGACTGGCCGCGGATACCGAACTCCACGGTGTTGGCGGTCTGCGGCACCAATGGCTTGATGTAGTTGTTGGTCACCCCGGAGTTGGAGATCGACCACGAGCTGGGCGGGTCGATGGAGCGGCTGACGTTACCGAACACCTGCAGGTTCGGCGTCAGCTCGTAACGCAGCCCGGCCCGGGGTGCCAGGGACCAATCGTCATAGTCGTAACGCGTGGGGAAGCCGCTGGTGTTGGCTCGGTCGCTGAACGTCACGTCGATGTCGCGCTCGATCTGGATCGCCGAAACGCCGGTGCTCAGGTACAACCGGTCGGTCAGCCCCAGGTCGTTGCCCACGGTGAAGACACGGTCGGACGAGCCGTCGTACTTGACGTTCTTCTGCAGGATGCCAAGGTCCTTGTCACCGCGGTAGGTCTTGGCGCCGGCATTCAGGTGCTCGGTGCTGGTGAAGCCCAGGGTGGTGGTGCTGTCGAGCCCGAACAGTTGATCGTTGCGGGTGTATTTGAGCGAGGCGTTGAGGTCGCTCCAGTCCCAGTAATTCGGGTTGACCGGGCTGCGCCGATTGAGGATCTGCGGGTAGTCGTGGTAGCCGATGCCGAATTCCAGGGTCGCGTCGTCGTCGAAGGTGTAGGTGGTCTTGCTCGCCACCCAGGTCGACCCGCGTTTGGTGGAGTCGCCGCGGCTGGTGCGCGTGGCCGCATTGGTCTGGGTGCTGTCGTGTTTGAGCTGGGCACGGGTCAAGGCCCCGGCATTCTCGTGGAATTCCTCGCGATAACGCACGATCAGGCGGGTCTGCAGCTTCGGGCTGAAGCGGTAGCCGAAATTGCCCACCACGCCTTGGGACTTGCTGAAGGTGTAATCCTGATAACCATCGCGTCGAGCGTTGTCGACGCTGACGAAGTAATCCGCATCGCCCACCACACCACCGGTGCGCAGGGTCTGTTTCTGCCAGCCGAAACTGCCCCCCTCGAGCTTGATCTGGCTGCCCGGCGCGCTGTAGCCGGTGTGGGTGATGAAGTTGATGCCACCGCCCAACGACAAGGCGCCGTACTCGAACGCATTGGCGCCGCGCAGGATCTCGGTGTACTGCAGGCCTTGCCCGTCCAGCAGTTCGTACGGCGTGCCCCCGGCGCCGGTCAGGGCCAAGCCGTCGAAGAGAAACTTGGTGCCTTCGCGAAAGTAGCCGGGCGAAGCATTCGCGCCGGAACCACGGATGGAAATCTTGATCGCGTCATTGCCCCCCGCCGACTGCGCGTACACGCCAGGCTGGTAGGCCAGGGTGTCTTCGAGGCTGGCCGAACGGCCCTTATTGACCTCGGCCTGGTCGACCAGGCTGGTGCTACCGGGTACTTCCGCAAGCCTGGCCCGCGCCTGCTCGACCGGTGTCGCCTTGGCCGCCTGCACGGTGACCGTTTGCAAGCGTTGCTCGGCCGTATCGGCCAGCGCCGGCGTGACGTTGAACAACAGGCAGGCGCTCAGGCCTGAGGCAAGTTCGGTATAACGAAAAGCGCTGCTGCGCCGATTGTTCAATGACGGCGTAAAGGCATGTAACTTCAACGGTGTTGCTCCCACCCAATGAATATAAGGCGAGCTTCTATTGGTATAGTCGGACTCGGGTGATGACGTCTGCGACCTCATCGATAAAGTTGGAGATTGCAGTGTTCGTGCCAATCACCAAGTGCCCTAAACAAGGAACTTTTTTGATATCAGGTAGCGGCTGGATGTTTGAAATAGCCGCAACTGCTTAGTGACTGCTGCCCCAGCAACACTTGTGAGAGATAGCCTCCCGTAGGAGCGGTCCGTGGCCGCGAAGGGCGCGATTCGGTATGCCTGATACACCACAGCGCCCTTTTCGCGGCCGATGACCGCTCCTACGCCAGGCCAATGATCCCGTAGGAGCGGTCCGTGGCCGCGAAGGGCGCGATTCGGTATGCCTGATACACCGCGGTGCCCTCTTCGCGGCCGATGACCGCTCCTACGGTAGGCATTGAATTACCGGAAGCTGTACTGCACCCCCGCATACGCACCTATACCATCCCCCGGAATGATCGCCCTGACATCGTTGCCGTTGGCATTGAACGTCGGGCTGATGGAGGCGGCGTACTTCTCGTCGGTCAAATTGCGCAGGTCCAGATAGACATTCCAATCCTTCTTCGGCGAATCCCAGCCCAGTATCGCGCCCCACAGGTTGTAAGAACCGGCGTCCTTGGTGTTGGCAAAATCCACCGGTGTCTTGGAGGCGTAGTAAGTGTTCACGCCCACATAAACGCCATTGCTGAAGTCATAACGCAGTTCAGCCTGGTAATTGTGTTTGGGAATGCCGGGCAACCGATTGCTGCCGAACTGTTCGTCGTCGCGGTAGAAAAAGTCGCTATAGGTATAGGACTGACGCAAGTGCAACGAATCACCATCGTTCTGGTACAGCAGAGAATCCAGACCCAGTTCCACCCCCTGGTGAATGGTCTTGCTGGCGTTGTATTCGGAGGTCAGCGCATCGGCGGTGGAAGTGGCCTCTCTGATGATCACCGAGAGCAACTCATCCTGCACGTGGGACCGATAGAACGTCAGGTCCCAGTTGTTGTTGCCGAACTGCCCACGGGTACCGAATTCCAACGTATCGGCAATCTGCGGTTCAAGCTTCTGTCCACCGGAGTTGAGCCCGGTGGCCGGCCCGGACGTGAACACCTGCGCACCGGATACATAAGCCCACGACTGCTGGGCCTCGACCGTGCGACTGAGGTTGCCGAACAGCTGCCAGTTAGGGTTGATCTGGTAACGCACGCCCACCCTGGGGGCAAACTCCCAGTCGTTCTTTTCGATGGGGTTGTTGGGGTTGTCGGCCTCGCCACCCACCGGATACGACACCTTGGCCTTGCGCTGGAACTCCACGGCGGAAAGGCCTGCGCTGAGCCACAGCGTGTTGTCGATCCACTCGGTTTCATTGCTGGCGCTCAACACGGTGTCGGAGCCTTCGTACTCAGCCTTGCGCACCAACGCCCCGGACGGCAGGTTGGCGGTGATACCGGAAGGAATCCGCACCTTGGTCTTGGCGTAAGCATTCAAATGCTCGGTCCGCAGGGCGTTGAATCGGGTGATGCTGTTCTTGCCGAACAACGTGTCCAGGCGGTCGTATTTCAAACTGGCGGAATAATCGCTGAAGCCCCAGGTCGTGCGGTTGACGCCCTGTCGCGCGTCGATTGGATAGTCGTGGTAGACCAATCCCACTTCCAGGTTGGAATCGTCATCGAAGGTGTATTGGGTCTTGCTCGCTACCCAGGTCGAACCTGGCTGTTTGCGATGCGCACGTACGTTCACACTGGCCGGGTTGGCCTGCTCGGGATCGTCCTTCAGTTGCGCGCGGGTGATGTAACCAGGCGTCTCGTTATCGGTGGTGCGATAGCGGTAGTAGAGACGGGATTTCAACTGCGGCGAAAACTGGTAGCCGATGTTGCCGGCGAAACCGGCGCTCTTGCCTTTGGTTTGATCCTGAAAGCCGTCCGACGCCGAGTCGGTGAGGCTGACGTAATAGTCGAGCGGGCCCAGCACTTGCCCTGAACTGATCTGACGCTTTTGATAGCCGTAACTACCGGCCTCATAGCGCACTTGCAAGGGCGCGGAATTGTAGCCGGTCTTGGTCACGTAGTTGATCGCACCGCCCAGATACAACGAGCCGATATCGAAAGCATTGCCGCCGCGCAGCACTTCGGTATGACTCAGGCCCAGCGGCTCGAACAGTTCGTAGGGGGTACCGCCGGGCCCGGACACCGGCAGGCCGTCGAACAGGTAGAAGATGCCGGCGCGGAAATAACCCACGCCCTTGTTGATACCCGACCCACGAATGGAAATCCGTGTGCCGTCGTTGCTGCCGCCGCCCTGCGTAGCGATCACACCGGGCTGCAGAGCGAAGATATCGGTACTGGTCGACACGCGCCTCTTTTCTACGGTCGCTGAATCAACATAGTTGACTCCGCCTGCCACTTGCTTCAAAGCCGTTTCGGCGCGTTGGTTCTCGTCCAGCCTGGCACCCTGAACAACTACGGTACTGAGTTGACTGGTCGGCTTCTGCTCGGCCGATTCGGTGACGGGTGCGGCATGAAGTTGGCCGATAAACAGCAATGTCGCCCCAGCGCCCAGCGCCGACGGCAAGCGATTGCGTGCCGTCGTTGTTGCAATGACTTCCCCGTTCATTCCCTGCTCCTGCTTGACTCATATAACACCGCCCTGAATAAAGACGGTGCTTATTTATTGGCAACAGGGTGATAGCAGAGAGCGTGCCAGCTATTGAGCGGCCGAAACTCGTTGAAACCGTACATTAGAGCGGCCAAGTGGCCGCCAGCACACACTTGGTGATGAACGACTGCCTTGATTCGAACACTTGAAACTTCACTACAGCCCTGTCAACAAACACCTGATATCGATCATCCGTGGGAGCGGTCATCGGCCGCGAAGGCTTCACCGCCACTTGCCTGACACACCGCAGCGATCATTTCGCGGCCGCGGACCGCTCCTACAAAAAATACGATCGCACTCATTGGTGGGCGTGATCATCATCCGCGAAGAATTCTTCACCTAGTTATCGTGAACAATAAGCGCCTGGAGTCGTCAGCATGCCTGTCGTAAATTTGGAACCCGACGCCAACGACGGCGGGTTCCACCCTTACCAAGGAGGTCAACCATGCTCACCGATTGGGAAATGTGTATCCGCCTGCTGTTGGCTGCTCTGCTCGGCAGCCTGATCGGGCTCGAACGCGAGCGGCTGCTGTGGGCCGCAGGTCTGCGTACTCACATGCTGGTGTGCGTGGGCTCGTGCCTGCTCATGATCGTATCGTCGTTCGGCTTTCAGGATGCCCTGGCCATGGCGCACACCGAACTCGACCCCTCGCGGGTGGCGGCGCAGGTGGTTTCAGGTATTGGTTTCCTGGGCGCCGGCTCGATCCTGCTGCGCGGCGAAGTGATTCGCGGACTCACCACGGCGGCCAGCCTCTGGACGGTCGCCGCCATCGGCCTATCGGTAGGCGGTGGGCTGTACGTGGTCAGCACCGCCGCCACCTTTATCATTCTGGTGATCCTGATCGCCATAAAACCTATGGAGCGGGTCTACCGCAACCGCGTGCAGGTCCATGTCATCAAACTGATCGCCCCGTCGCAGACGCTTTCCCTGAAAAAGGTCAACGAAGTGATGGGCAACCGCGCGGGCAAGGTCAGACAATTCATCGTCGAAAAAGGCAATCGTGACGACACCGACAGCATCACCATCGAACTCAAACGCACTTCAGGCGCGCAGGCCAAGCAGATACTGGAGCAACTGCTGACCATCGACGGGGTTCAGGAGGATGCTTCCAGCCAATGAGCGTCGCCAAGCTTGAACACCAGCGTGTCACACACCCCGAAGACATCGGAGCGACGATCGCCGACCAAGGTACGAACCAGACGAAACCCGACCGACTCCGCGAGCTGGCGGCTGGCGGTGTTGGCCGAAGACGTCGTCAGGTACAAATGTGCTCCAGGCAACTGGGCAATCAGTGCCGTCAATGCTTCGCGCATCAAACCCCGGCCCTGGAATAATTGGTTCGCCCAGTAGCCTATCTCGTGGGAGCCATCGGCCTTGGGGGTGAAGCCGATACACCCCACCAGTTGCTGCGGGTGCTCGCGAGTCAGCAGGAAGAACTTTTTCTCCGCATCGTGGCGGACGAAATCGCTCTGCGCTCGCTGCAGGGTGTCCAGCGTATCGGTCAGTTCCCAGCGTGGCCGGCTCCAAACCAGAAACAGACGATGGGTTTCGTAACTCGCGTTCAAGGCATCCGCCAAGAGCTGTGCCAGGGCAACATTCGGGGCGACTATTTCAAGACGAGGCGTCAGCAGCGGCGTCTGCACCAGAGGCGGGATCAACTGGGTGCGATAACGCACCAGCGACAGAGATTCCCCATCCTCAACCACCGTTCGCTCGCTGCCGGGTTCGCGGACGAACCCAATGGCCTCATAAAACCCGATGGCCCGCTCGTTCCCCGCCAATACCCACGCGGTCACGTCGGTGTAGCCGTCGCGCGTGAGGTTTTCCTGGATGACCTGCCACAACTGGCGACCCAGACCTTGCGACCAGACCTCGGGCAGCAGATTGATAGCGCGCAGTTCGGCCGTAGCCGAACCCGCCTCAGCATCCCTGCTGGGCCCGAAAGAGGCCCAACCCAGGGCTTGCCCGCTTCGCTCGATCACCCACAACGACATTGTCCGCTGAACGATCGCCTCGCGTAGCACGTTTGCCCGCTGCTCCAGCTTGTCTTCAAGCGCCAGCAGGTAGGACGGTGAAAGAAGGTCTTGGTAGGCCGCCTGCCAGGCGGCCAGATGAACATGTGCGAGTTGTTGTGCATCCTCCATTTGTGCCGCTCGCAGACGAATCGTGCTTGAGTCACAAGTGCTTTGTTCGTACATGTGCCACATCCTTGTCGTTACTGGTACCCATGCGAAACCATACCTGGGTTGAGCGTACAGGCCAACGCACCGATCAAAACCGAAACGCAACGCCAGTCGTGACATTGAACGCATCCCCTGGGTAGAAATTGGCCGAATCCTGCCCGCGGGCGTCGTAGGTGGTGTTGGCTGCGGTGGCGTAGCGTTCGTCGGTCAGGTTGCGCATGTCCAGGAACACGTCCCAGCGTTTGCTTGGGGCTTCGAAGCCTATGCGGGCGCCGAGGATGGTGTAGGACGGCGCGCTGAAACTGTTGGCGTAGTCGATGAAGTAACTGGAGGCCGAACGCAGGTTGAGTTGGGCGTAGAAGCCTCCGGCCTGCTGGTACTGAAGCTCGGCCTGGTACACGTGGCGTGGCAGGCTGGGCAGTTCGTTGCCGCCGAAGGTGTTGTCGTGGCGATAGTAGAAATCGTTGAAGGTGTAGGCTTGGCGCAGGTTCAGCGTGTCGCCGTTCTCCCCTTCCCACAGCAGCGCATTCAATCCCGCCTCCACGCCTTGGTGAATGGTCGGGCTGGCGTTGGACGAAGCCACCAGTTGGTCTTGATTGGCCGAGGCCTGACGCACCACCACGGACAGAATCTCGTCATCGATCCAGGAGCGATAGAACGTCAGGCTGCCTTCGAAAATCCCGGCACTGGCACGTACGCCCAGCTCGGCCGTGGTGGCTTTCTGAGGTTTCACGTCGCGTATGAACGGCGAGCCGGTGCTGCCCAGCTGCCAGGTCACGGGCGGGTCGATGGAGCGGCTGACGTTGCCGAACAGCTGGATGTCCGGCGTCAGTTCATACCGCAGGCCCAGCCGCGGCGCGGTGTCCCATTCGGAGTAGTTCACGCCATCGGGAAACTCGCTGGTGTTCACCCCGGTGGTGTATTCGATCTCGGCCTTGCGTTTGATATTGATGAAAGAAAGCCCGGTGGACAGCCAGGTTCTGTCGTTGAGCTGCAGCTCGTTGCCCAGCGCCAGTACGCTGTCGCGCGAGCCAGTGTACTTTGTGTACTGCAACAGTTGCACGGTGCTGCGGCTGTGGGATTTGACATCGCCCAGGTAGGCCAGGGTATTGCTGAAGGTGATGCTGCTGTCGCTGGGCAGGCCGAACAGTTCGTCGTGGGCGCGGCGATAGCGCAGGACCACGCTGGTGTCCTTGGAGCGCCAGTCCTGCGGCGAAACCGAATAACGCCAGCCGTTGAGCAACGGGTAGTCGTTGTACCCCAGGCCCACTTCCAGGGTCGAGTCGTCGTCGAACCTGTAGGTGGTGTTGCTGCCCAGCAAGGTGGTGCCGTCCTTCTTGCGACCAGTGGGAACCTCGTTGCTGCGCGGATCGTGCTTGAGCTGGGCTCGGGTCAAGGTGTTGCCGTTGGTGAGCTGTTCTTCGCGGTAGCGCAGAAAGAAACGCGTTTCCAGTTTGGGGCTGAACACATGGCCGAAGTTGGCGATCAGGTCGCGGCCTTTGTTGGCCGTGTTGTCCTGATAGCCGTCGCGTTCGTTGTGCAGCACGCTCACGTAGTAATCGCTGTCGCCGACCACGCCACCGGTGCTCAGTTGCTGTTTGCGATAGCCGAAACTGCCGACTTCGAACCGTGCATAGTTGCCTGGGGACGTGCGTCCTGTGCGGCTGACGAAGTTGATCGCGCCCCCCAGCGACAGCGCCGTGTGCTTGAAGGCGTTGGCGCCGTACAGCACTTCGGTGTGATCGACTGCGGCCATGTTCAGCAGGTCTTCCTGAGTGCCGCCCGGCCCGGTGATCGGCAGTCCGTCGTAGAGGAATTTGATGGCCAGGGCATAGCCCTGATAGAAGGTATTCAAACCCGAACCGCGAATCGAAATCTTGTTGGCACCGGTGCCGCTGGTGGCCTGCGCGAACACCCCCGGTTGTAGCGCAAGTACGTCTTCGGCATTGGAGGCACGGCCTTTCTCGACTTCTTTCATGTCGACGACCGCGGTGGTACCGGGGGTCTTGTCCAGTTCGACCTTGGCCTTTTGCGCTTCGCTGCGCGCCGCGCCCGTCACCACCACCGTGGACAGCTGGGTATCCTCGGCGTGGGCCAGACCCAAACTGGTGACGGTGAACAATGCCACGCTGCTTGATACGAAAGCGCGATATGAACCACTGGGCTTGCGGCCCGATGTTGAACCCATGAATGAAGCTCCTGAACGCTACGAAAAGATGAGGAGCCTCTATTCGTATAGTCGCGCTCGCAGGGGCTTGAGCAGCTATCGTGCCAATCCGGAAAAAGCCGAACACTGGCCATACAGGCAGCATTGGCGCTGCAAAGTGATGCAACTTGTCGCCCAGGTGTTGATAGACGAACAGTTGGTTGCAGGCTTGCAACGATATAGAAACGAAAAAGCCCACGCTGACCTGATCAGCGTGGGCTTTTCTACAACCGTGTTACGTGTGCGGATCGATTAGACCGCAGCAACGACCTTGGCAGGTGGCTGAGTACGACGACCCAGTACACCGGCACCGGCGGCTACCAGACCCGAGATCACCAGGGTGATCAGCAGGATCCAGGCGCCTTGCGAAACGCGCTTGGCGGCCACTTCGGCAGCTTCACGGGCTTTCTGTTCGGCCTGAGCTTTCAGTTCCTGATACTTGGCATAAGCCTGACGGTAGCTGGCCTGGGCCTGATCGACGATCTGGTTGGCTTCAGCATCGGTCTTGTTGCCACGTGCCTTGATCAGATTGACCAGTGCTTCGCGGTCAGCAGCATCCCAAGCCTGGTCGCCCTTGGCTTTGATGCGATCCATCAGGCCAGACAACTGGTTGTCGGCTTGCTGAGGGTTCTCGGCGCTGCGCTGAGCGGTGTTCTGCGCGTCTTGTTGAGTCGCCTGAGCTTCCTGCTTGACGTTGTCGGGGTTCAGTTCAGGCTTGCCGGTCTGACGCATGGCCAACTCGAGTTCGCCCTGGATGTCGTCCAGATTGAATTCGATACCCTGCTGACGCAGTTGGTCCTGAATCTTGTCGCCCAGTGCGGGAGCGACTTGAGCAATGCCACTGCCCAGCGCCGACATGCCGCTGCCAGCCAGGTTCAGACCGCCACGGACCACGCCGGTGACTGCACTGGAAACCAGGTAGACAGTGATGAGCGAAACGCTCGCCCAGACCAGCAGACCGTGGAAAGCGCCTTCGCGCTGTGCCAGACGGCCAGCAGCCCAACCGCCCACGAACAGCGAGATGACCGCGCTGACCACGACCCAGATACCGGCACCGGTGCCGATGCCCGACAGCGGGTTGGCTTCTTGCATTGGATCGATGGTGGCTGTACCAATGGCGGTACCCAATAGGTTGAGCAACAGCGAAACCACCATGGCAAGTACCACACCGGCGAGAATCGCACTCCACGAAATTCGCTTGAGCAACGGCGCGGTTGTGGCGTGGTCATGGTAGACCGGGGTGGTGTAGCCGTCTGGAGCGATACGGTCATCGCGGATCATGATTGTAGTCCTTTGGGTCAGTGGCAGAACGAGTAGGTGAACTCGCTTACAGCAATGACCAAGGGCTTCGTGAAAAAGTTTTATAAAAACATTGAATATCTTTTTTCGGCTGTATGGACCGGCTTGATAGGCGTGACTGGCCGCAGTCACCTTCGCTGGTTACTATGCGCCTACAAGCCTTTGAATCTTTCACGCATTGCAGCCATGAGCACACGATGAGCACAGACCTGGACACGCTGTTCGACCGCACCGGCACGGGCAGTACCAAATGGAGCCGCTACCCCGAAGATGTATTGCCGATGTGGGTCGCCGACATGGATTTCGCCGCACCGCCTGCGGTCATCGAACGCTTGCAGACGCGTCTGACCCATCCGGTTCTGGGCTACAGCGTGCCCTCGGACGAACTGCGTCAGGTGCTGGTCGATTACCTGCGCGAGCACTATGACTGGCAGGTGCAGAAGCAGGACATCGTGGTCCTGCCGGGTGTGGTGCCTGGGGTCAACATGGCGCTGCACGGTCTGGTGGCCGAAGGTGAGGGCGTGGTGGTGCATACCCCCAACTATCCGCCGCTGCGCCAGGCGGCCGGGCACTGGAAGATGCGCAGCATCGAGGTGCCGTTGCGGGCCGACGCACAAGGTCAGTGGGCGTGTGGCCCGCAGCGGCTGCAGCAGGCGCTGGCCGAGAGCTCGGCGTACCTGCTGAGCAATCCGCACAACCCGATCGGCAAGACCTATAGCCGCGACGAACTGCGCACGATCGCCGAAATTTGCGTGGCGCAGGATGTGTTGATCATCAGCGACGAGATCCACGCGGACCTGCAGTTCGATGGACGTCGGCATATCCCTGTCGCGTCGCTGTCGCCGGAAGTGGCGCAGCGCACCATTACCCTGATGTCCGCAAGCAAGACCTACAACGTGGCGGGGCTCAAGACAGCCTTTGCAGTGATCCAGAATCCCTCGTTGCGCGCTCGCTTCGACGTGGCACGAGTGGGCATGGTCGACAGCGTCAATCCGCTGGGGATGGAAGCCACCCATGCCGCCTATGCGCAGCCGGGCGAGTGGTTGGAACAGCTGAAAACCTATCTGCAGGGCAATCGCGACTACCTGCTGGAAACGATTCGTACGCGGCTGCCCGGCGTCGTGGTGCATGCGCCACAAAGCACCTACCTGGCCTGGCTGGACTGCTCGGCTTTGGGCCTGGACAATCCGCAGCGGTTTTTTCTTGAACAAGCTCGAGTGGGCCTGAGCGCCGGCCCGGAATTCGGCGAAGGGCTGGAGCAATTCGTTCGCCTGAATTTCGGCTGCCCGCGCGCACTGCTGACCGAAGGCCTAGCCCGCATCGAACGCAGCCTGCAACATCGCACCCCGTAGCAGCGGCGCGAGCCGCGTCCGGGTTCGACGCGTTTATCCAGATACACCGCAGGTACCGCCGACGCAGCTTGCGCAGCTGCTACAGGGATTGCGACCGCGTCTGGCCTCACCGGCCCCACCGCATTCCCCTGTAGCAGCGGCGCGAGCCGCGTCCGGGTTCAATGCGTTTATCCAGATACACCGCAGGTACCGCCGACGCAGCTTGCGCAGCTGCTACAGGGATTGCAACGTATCCGGCCTCACCGGCCTCACCGCATTCCCCTGTAGCAGCGGCGCGAGCCGCGTCCGGGTTCGATGCGTTCGTCCAGATACACCGCGGGTGCCGCCGACGCAGCTTGCGCAGCTGCTACAGGGATTGCGACCGCATCCGGCCTCACCGGCCTCACCCCATTCCCCTGTAGCAGCGGCGCGAGCCGCGTCCGGGGTCGATGCGTTCGTCCAGATACACCGCGGGTACCGCCGGCGCAGCTGCTACAGGGGTGGATTTTCTGGAGGGTTGGTGGTGCGCAGCGCGTCTGCTGTCGCGGCGCCGGAGGCGGTGTTGTCGAATATGCACCATACCTCGGCGTCGGTGGCGGCTTCGGCCAGGAGCAGGCGCAGGTGTGCCAGATATTCAGCACTGTACGCGTCGTGATAGATGCGCGGCGAACCGTGCAGTCGCCAATAACGAAAGCCGCGCCAGCCTTCAGGGCTTATATCGGTGGCGATGCGTGAAGGATCGACCGCCGCTTGGGCAATGCGGTAAGCCTGCAGGATCGGCTCGGCCTCGACCCAGGAAGCATGGCGCGGTTCGAGCACCACATGGCCTGCAAATCGCTCGCGCAAACAACGGAAGAAATCCTCGGCAGCCTGCACTTCGAAAGCCAGAGACGGCGGTAATTGCACCAGCAGGCAGCCGAGCTTGCCGCCCAATTCACCACATTGCGCCAGGAATTCATCGAGGGCCGCTGCGCAGTCGCGCAAGCGCTGCACATGGGTGATCTGTTTCGGCACCTTGACCGAGAAGCGGAAGTCGTCGGGCACCGACGCGGCCCAGCGGGCATAGGTCTGTGGGCGATGCGGACGATAGAACGAACTGTTGATCTCCACGCAGCGCAGCCGCGAGGCGTAACGCCGCAAATGGGTGCCGTCGCCCGTGAAGTGCTCAGCGTACTCGCGCGGCAGGCTCCAACCGGCGCAGCCCACGCGCACCCGGTCCATGCTCAAAACAAGACTCCACCGGCTTCGCGCATGAAGATCTCCACGGTCTTGGGCCCCACACCGTCGAACTGTGCCAACCTGCGCTCAAAATCCCTGCGATCGGCACTGGCCTCACGCATCTGGCTGACACTGCCGCCGTACTCTGCCGTCAATGTCTTCGCCAAAGCGCTCAGCCGCGTCGCCGTGCTCTCGTCATAGCGCACATAATGCGCCTCGCCCAGCATGGCCACCAACTCGCGATGCGTGCAGTGGCCCAGCTTGCGCGGCGTATCGCGACCGTGTTTTTCGACCAGCACCCGATAGGCCTGAACGGCGATATCGGCCTGAATGCGCTTACCCATCAGAAAGCTGGCCAGCAACCACTTGAACAGGCCGTGCTGCTCGGTGATGTCGATGCCCAGATCCTGGGCAGTGATGGACTTGCTCATCGGCGGTATCCCTGATTGGCTGCGGCACGGACGCTGCCCGGTAGACGCCAGCCCCACTCGGCGGTTCGATCCGTCTTCCCGCACCAGACAGCACTGCGACGCGCGGGCCGTGCCGTTCCGGTCATTCGCCGCTACAATGGCGATCTTGACCGTGATGACTCTGACCAGAAAAACATGTCCCTGCCCAAGCACCACCTCGAACTGCTCAGCCCCGCACGCGACGTAGCCATCGCCCGTGAGGCCATCCTGCATGGCGCCGACGCCATCTACATTGGCGGGCCCAGCTTCGGCGCGCGTCACAACGCCAGCAACGAGCTGAGCGATATCGCCGAGTTGGTGACCTTCGCTCGCCGCTATCACGCGCGGGTGTTCACCACGCTCAACACCATCCTGCACGACAACGAACTGGAACCGGCGCGCAAGCTGATACACCAGTTGTACGACGCCGGCGTGGATGCCTTGATCGTGCAGGACCTGGGGGTCATGGAGCTGGATATTCCGCCGATCGAGCTGCACGCCAGCACCCAGACCGACATCCGCACCCTGGCGCGGGCCAAATTCCTCGACCAGGCCGGCTTCTCACAGCTGGTGCTGGCGCGGGAACTGGATCTGGGCGAGATCCGCGCCATTGCCGCGGAAACCGATGCAGCGATCGAGTTCTTCATTCACGGTGCGTTGTGCGTGGCGTTTTCCGGGCAGTGCAACATCTCCCATGCGCAGACCGGTCGCAGTGCCAACCGCGGCGACTGCTCTCAGGCCTGCCGCCTGCCCTACACCCTCAAGGATGACCAGGGCCGCGTAGTGGCCTATGAAAAACACCTGCTGTCCATGAAAGACAACAACCAGAGCGCCAACATTCGCGCGCTGGTCGAGGCCGGCGTGCGTTCGTTCAAGATCGAAGGCCGCTACAAGGACATGGGCTATGTGAAGAACATCACCGCCTACTACCGCCAGCGCCTGGACGACGTGCTGGAAGACCGTCCGGATCTGGCCCGGGCTTCCAGCGGTCGCACCGCACACTTCTTCGTGCCGGACCCGGACAAGACCTTCCACCGCGGCAGCACCGACTATTTCGTCAGCGAGCGCAAGATCGACATCGGTGCGTTCGATTCGCCCACCTTCACCGGCCTGCCGGTCGGACGCGTGGAGAAAGTCGCCAAGCGTGACATGCTGGTCGTCAGCGAGCAGCCGCTGTCCAACGGCGACGGCCTGAACGTGCTGGTCAAGCGCGAAGTCGTGGGTTTCCGCGCCAACATCGCCGAGCTCAAGGGCGAGTTCGACGAAGACGGTCAGAAGCGCTATCGCTATCGCGTCGAACCCAACGAGATGCCGGCGGGGCTATTCCAGTTGCGCCCCAACCACCCGCTCAATCGCAACCTGGACCACAACTGGCAGCAGGCGCTGCAGAAGACTTCCGCCGAGCGGCGCGTCGGCGTGGCCTGGCGCGTGCAGTTGAGCGAGCAACGTTTGCAACTGACCGCCACCAGCGAAGAAGGCGTGCGCGTGGATGTAGCGCTGGAAGGCCCGTTCGGGCCGGCCAACAAACCGGAGCAGGCGCTGGATCAGCTGCGTGACCTGCTGGGGCAACTGGGGACTACCCAGTACCATGCAACGGCCATCGAACTGGATGCACCGCAGGCGTTTTTCATTCCCAACTCGCAGCTCAAGGCGATGCGTCGCGAAGCGATCGAAGCGCTGACCACCGCGCGCGTGCAGGCCCATCCGCGTGGCAGCCGCAAGGCCGAGACGACGCCACCGCCGGTGTATCCTGAATCGCACCTGTCGTTCCTGGCCAACGTGTACAACCAGAAGGCTCGCGATTTCTATCATCGCCATGGGGTCAAGCTGATCGATGCCGCGTACGAGGCCCATGAAGAGCCGGGCGAAGTGCCCGTGATGATCACCAAGCATTGCCTGCGTTTCTCGTTCAACCTGTGCCCCAAGCAGGCCAAGGGCGTAACCGGGGTGAAAACCAAGGTCGCGCCCATGCAGTTGATTCATGGCGATGAAGTGCTGACCTTGAAGTTCGACTGCAAGCCGTGCGAGATGCACGTGATCGGCAAGATGAAGGGGCATATCCTGGACCTGCCGCAGCCCGGCAGTGGCGTCAATGTGGTGGGTCAGATCAGCCCGCAGGATCTGATGAAGACCATCCGCCGCGCGCCCCATTGATACGGTGGGTTGATCGCGCCGTGTCTGGGCTGTCGCATTGGCGCCCGACGCGGCCACCTAATACCTGTAGCAGCTGCGCAAGCTGCGTCCGATGGCACTGCGTGGGGTCAGATGATCCGCGTGGCCTGTGACGCGGCTCGCGCCGCTGCTACAGGGGAATGTGAGGCCGGATACTGATGCCGGCCCTGTTTCACAGCCGGAACTCAAGCACCTGCAATGAATATCTTCACCCGCCTCTGGCCGACCCGCCAACCGATCAATGCCCGGGAAAAATGGCGTGCCTGCATCGGTGCCGCCCTGGGCGTGCTGGTGGTCGGGGTGCTTGCAGCGCTGGGCCTGCAGGGGCACTGGGCCTCCGAGCACGGCGCCCTGGGGCTGGCCATCGTGGCGCCCATCGGCGCCAGCGCCGTGCTGGTGTTCGCCCTCCCCGCCAGCCCTTTGGCCCAGCCCTGGGCAGTAACCGGTGGCAATACGCTGAGCGCGCTGGTCGGCATTGCCTGCGCCAAATGGATTCCCGATCCGACCCTGGCTGCCGCCCTCGCCGTAGGCCTGGCAATCGCACTGATGCTCGCCGCCCGCTGCCTGCACCCACCCGGTGGCGCGGCGGCACTGTTGATGGTCGTGATGGGTTGCGAACACTTCGCCTATGCCGTCAATCCGGTCCTGCTCGATTCGCTGCTGCTGGTGGCCGCCGGCCTGCTCTACAACAACCTGACGCGTCGGCCCTGGCCCCATGTGCCTGCGACGCCCCAACCATCGGCCACAGGGAGATTCAGCCGCGCCGACCTGGACGCCGCGCTGGTGCACTACAACCAGGTCCTCGACGTCGATCGCAACGACCTGCAAGCGTTGCTCGAACTGGCCGAAGCTTCGGCCTACCAGCGCAACATGGGCGAGCTGCGCTGTGCCGAAGTCATGAGTCGGGAACCGATCACCGCACGCCAGGAGATGCCGCTACGCGAGGCCTGGGCACTGATGCGCAAGCACAAGATCAAGGCCTTGCCGGTCATCGATCGCCAGCGCCATCTGATAGGCATCGTCACCGTGGCCGATTTCATGCGGCAACTGGATCTGGACGCCCACGACGGCGTGGCCTGGCATCTGCGCGCCCTGCTGCGACCCGGACGCAATCGGCCAACGACCAGCAGCGTTGGGCAGATCATGACCCGTTCGGTGCGCGTCGCCAGCGCCGATCGGCTGCTGACCGAGCTGGTGCCGGTGTTTTCGGAGAACGGCCATCGGCACATTCCGATCATCGACAGCGAGCGCCGTCTGGTGGGCATCATCACTCAGTCCGACCTCATCCGCGCGCTGTACCGGGCGGTCAGCGCCTAGTTGGCGGGAGCATCGGGAAGCTGGATATCGGTCAGTCCCATCCGTGCCGCCTGCTCCAGAACCTGCTCGTCGCTGTCCTCGGCGGTGGGCATCACCAGGCTGTTTTCGCCGTCGCCGAAGTGCAATTGCAGCAGGTGCATCACCACAGCGTGGAGGCCCGGCTCGATCCGAGCCGGTGGCGTCCAGCTGCGCGGCTCACCGTTGAAGCGGTATTGGACGGATGCGGTTGCCATGGGACATCTCCTCTTGGTAGCGGGCGTGTGCGGGGGCTCGGCCCTGCAGCAACTGACTGAAGTGATCCGCCAGCGTTCCTTCGGTTCGGCGCGAGAGGCGCCGGGGGATTGTCTTGAACGTCTGCGTGCATGTGCTTTCTGAACACTGTGCTTTCTGAACACGGAACCGGGCAATGCCGTGCATTGCATCCCCACACCTGCAGGAGAAATGTGCATGAAGATCTTGATGGTTCTCACGTCCCACGATCAGTTGGGCGATACCGGCAAGAAAACCGGCTTCTGGCTGGAAGAATTCGCCGCCCCCTACTATGCCTTCATCGACGCCGGCGCCGATGTGACGCTGGTGTCGCCCAAGGGCGGCCAGCCACCACTGGATCCCAAGAGCGACGAGCCGGATGCGCAGACCGACGCCACCCGCCGCTTCGCCGATGATGCAGAGGCCAAATCTGCCCTCGCCGACACCTTTCCGCTGAGCGAAGTCGACCCCTACGATTTCGATGCCGTGTTCTATCCCGGTGGGCACGGCCCGCTGTGGGACCTGGCCGAAGACACGGATTCGAAGACCATCATCGAGGCGTTCTATGCCGCCAACAAGCCGGTCGCTGCCGTCTGCCATGCACCGGGTGTGTTCAAGAACGTGAAGTCGCCCGATGGCGATTCCATCGTCAAGGGCAAGAAGGTTACAGGCTTCACCAACTCCGAAGAGGACGCGGTCGGGCTGACGGATGTGGTGCCCTTCCTGGTCGAAGACATGCTCAAAGGCAATGGCGCAGAGTATTCCAAAGGTCCGGACTGGGGCAGCTATGTGGTCGAGGATGGGCACCTGATCACTGGGCAGAACCCTGCGTCCTCCGAAGCTGCGGCTCAAGCCTTGATCAAGCGACTGCAGCAGGAAGAGAGCGCCTGATTGGTGACTGCCTGACACACGGCGGCGCTCTGTTCGCGGCCGATGACCGCTCCTACAAGGGGTGCCGCGTAGGAGCGGTCCGTGGCCGCGAAGGGCCTCACCGGTTTCCCATGACACACCGTTGCGTTTTTTGCGGCCGGTGACCGTTCCTACGAGAAATGCTCGCACAGCGGCAATTTCAAATTTTCACGTTATATCGTAACATTCGCATCCCGATTTATTTTTGGATGCCTGCCCATGGCCGACGCTGCCCCTTCACCACCCTTTCCCAGTTCGCTTTCCACGGCCTCGACCCAAGCGGTATCACGCACGCGCATGCTGGCGATCGATGCACTACGTGGATTGGTCATGCTGTTCATGCTCGTCGATCATGTGCGCGAAACGTTTTTTCTGCATGTTCAGGTCAGCGATCCCATGGATCCGGTCAACACACCTCCCGAACTGTTCTTCACTCGCATCAGCAGCATGGTCTGCGCCCCGGTGTTCGTTTTCCTTACCGGCCTCTCGGCTTGGCTGTACGGACAATCCCATAGCCCACGGGAAGTCTCGATATTCCTCCTCAAGCGCGGACTGTTTCTGGTCTTTCTGGAACTGACGCTGGTCAACTTCGCCTGGAACGCGACTCTGGTGCCCACCACCTTGTGGCTGCAAGTGATCTGGGCCATCGGCCTGAGCATGATCGCGCTGGCCGCGCTCATCCATCTGCCCCGTACTGCGCTGGCGATCGTGGGTGTCGTCATCGTCGCCGGCCACAACCTGCTGGACGGCATCGTTCTGACCGCAGAGTCGCCCTTCTTCGAGATCTGGTCGATCCTGCACCAGCGCGCGTTCCTGGAAATCACCGAGTTCACCCGCGCGCGCACGACCTACCCCATCCTGCCGTGGATCGGCCTGATCGCCCTGGGCTACTGCGCCGGCCCCTGGTTCGGTCGCGACGCCGACCCGGCACGGCGCCTGCGTCTGCTGCTGAACTGGGGTGTGGGTTTGCTGGTGGGGTTCATTGCCATCCGCTACCTGAACGGCTACGGCGAAAAGCCGTGGAGCGTGCTGGATGACAACGTCCGCACCTTCATGAGTTTCATGTCGCTGACCAAGTACCCACCGTCGCTGCTGTACCTGATGCCCACCATGGGCGCCGGCCTGCTGCTGCTTGCCTTGTTCCAGCGCCTCGAAGGCCGCCCGGTGCTCGAAGTGCTGTCACGCTATGGCGGCGCGCCGATGTTCTTCTATGTGCTGCACCTGCTGGTGCTCAAAGCCATGTACCTGATCGCGGTGCAGATCTGGGGCCTCAATCAGGGCAAGTACTACGGCTTCGACAGCCTGAGCGGGATCTGGCTATGGACCGTGGCACTGGCCGTCGCACTGTACTTCCCCACCCGCTGGTTCGCGCATCTCAAGCAACGCCGCCGTGACATTGGCTGGTTGAAGTATTTCTGAGCAAACCATGGGAGCATGCAGGCACGACCGCTGGCGCCGGGTAGACGACCGTTGATCGCTGCCCGTCCCCGCCTGCCGGGAAATAAAAGGCGGTCGCGCAATTTAAATGCGTAGAGGGGGTCCGACCGGTAGGCGTAGTGCTAATATCATCATGATGTCAAAATGACATGTCGTGACAGGAGGTCGCCGCTCCCCTCCTTGCTTGGATCCTTCATATGCTTGCAGCTGTTCCCGAAAACGCTACATCGAACACCGCTTTGAAAGGTCTGGTCCAGGCAGCGGCGGCCATCACTCAGTGTTGCGGCGGCCTGCTCATCGAGGGTCCACCCGGTGCCTGGCGGGTGACCGCCGCCTACGGTACGACACGGGACGTGCCGGTCGATGCCGCCACCGAGTCCTGGCTGCGCATGCTGATGTCCTATGGCGACGTGGTCGACATCGGCGACGGCTCGCCCTTCATCCACTCGGTGCCGGATTTCCTGGGTTCGCTCGCAGACACCTACCGTGTGTGTATCGCTGTGAAGGACAGCAGCGATGTACTCGCCGGCATCGTCCTGCTGGCGCTGACACCGCCGTTCAAGTTGCTCAGCGCTGCGCAGATCTATGCGCTCAAGACCCACTCGGTCGCCCTCTACCACACCGCTCCGCCCCCGGCGGTCAGCAACGGCCCCACCGGGGTCATCGAGCGGCTGCGCCTGCTGGAGTCGGTGGTCGTGCATGCCAAGGATGCGATCCTGATCACCGAAGCCGAGCCGATCGACCTGCCCGGCCCGCGCATCGTCTACTGCAACCCGGCCTTTCTGGCGACCACCGGGTTCAGCCTGGAAGAGATCGTCGGCAAGACACCGCGCATCCTGCAATGCGAAGAAACCGATCGCAGCACCCTGGATCAGATCCGCGACGCGCTGACCCGGTGGCAACCGGTCGAGGTCGAACTGATCAACACGCGCCGCGATGGCACCCGATTCTGGGTGCAATTGAGCATCGTGCCCGTGGCCAACGAAAAAGGCTGGTTCACCCACTGGGTGTCGGTGCAGCGCGACATCAGCGAGCGCAAAGAAGCCGAAGAAGGCCTCAGACAAGCCCAGATCGACCGTGAGGAACAGGTGGCGCTGCGTTCGCGCCTGGTGGAGCGCGAGCGGATCCAGGAAGAGCTGACCTACGCGGCTTTCCACGATGACCTGACCCGTCTGAAGAACCGCGCTTACTTCATGGCGCAGATCCAGGAGGTCTTCAATCTGGCCCAGGCCGAGCGCGATGCGGCGGTGCTGTACCTGGACCTGGATCGCTTCAAATACATCAACGACGGCATGGGTCACCGCGCCGGCGACATCCTGCTGCAGATCGTGGCGCAGCGACTGCAATCCTGCCTCACCGGCAATGCTGTCCTGGCGCGCATCGGTGGCGACGAGTTTGCCATCCTCCACACCGGCGAGGCGTCCAAGCAGGCGGCCATCGACACCGCAAAACGCGTTATCCAGGCACTCGGCGTTGCCGTCGAAGTCGAGGGTCAGGCGATCTTCACCTCGTGCAGTGTCGGCATCGTCACCCTCGACGCCGCGCACACCGGTGCCGAAGACCTGGTGCGCGACGCCGACGTCGCCATGTATGCCGCGAAGAAGCAAGGCCCAGGCAAGTGGGCGCTGTTCGACCTGTCCATGCGCCAGGCGGCGGTGGACCTGCTGTTGATGCGCAATGCGCTGAAGCACGCCCTGGCGCGCGAAGAGTTCTACCTGGTCTACCAGCCCATTTTCCACGCCGGCTCGCGCCGCATCGCCGGCGTCGAAGCACTGGTTCGCTGGCAGCACCCGGTGCTTGGCAACGTACCGCCCGACGTGTTCATCGCTGTTGCGGAAGACATCGGCATCATCCACGAGATGGGCCGCTGGGTCATGCAGACGGCCTGCGCCGAGATCAAGCGCTGGGACGCCAGCCCCGCTGCGGGGTTGCGACTGAACGTCAACGTCTCCGGCGCCGAACTCAATCATGTGGGATTCGTGGCGAAGGTCGCGCAGATCCTGGAAAGCACGTCGCTGAGCCCACGCGATCTGCAGATCGAAATCACCGAATCGGTGTTTCTCAACGAGCCGGAAACCGTGGCCATCGCCCTGGCCGACTTGCGCAAGCTGGGCGTGCACATCGCACTGGACGACTTCGGCACCGGCTACAGCTCGCTGGGCTACATCGACCGCTACCCGATCGATTCGATCAAGATCGACCGTTCGTTCGTCACGCGCATGATGACCCACCGCCGCACCATCGCCATCGTCACCAGCATCCTGTCACTGGGCAGCGCGCTGGGCGTCGACATCGTCGCCGAGGGCGTGGAAACCCAGGACCAGTTGGACCGGCTGCAAGCGCTGGATTGCCCGTTCGTCCAGGGTTACCTGCTCAGCCCGCCGTTGCGGGGCGAGGAGATGAAGCATTTACTGGCCACGAAAAACAACGTTTAGGCACTGTTCGACGGATCCATGGAACGTCCGGAACACGCCCCGCTGGACTGATCACTGATCACTGATCACTGATCAGCGACGGGGCCGTCAGCCTGGTAGCGAGTCTCCATCACTACAGAAAGCGCGTCTGGCCGCCAGAACTCCTGATCGAATTCGACCGGCTGATCGTGCTCGGCGAAATTGAGGCGTTCGAGGTACAAGCTCGCAGACCCTACGGTCAGCTGCAGCAGCTCCGCCTGCTGTTCATTCACCGTGCCCGTCTGCATGACCAACTCACAGCGTGACTGAACACGCCCGAAGCGTTCTTTGAGCAGGCGTGTCAGAGACGTGTTGAGATCGACTTCGAGCAGCCCTGGGCACCAACTGGCCACCAGCGTGTTGAATTCCAAAAGGACAGGACGCCGATCCACCCAGCGACGACGCTGCAGATGGAACACCGGCTCCTGGATCGAGGCCAGTCCCATGCGGCTGGCCAGCCAACTTCCGGCTGGACGCAGTTCGGCCTGCAGGCATTCGGTCAACGGCGTACGGCCCTGGGCCGCCACGTACTCCATGAATCCAGTGATCCGAGTGGGGTCGTAGCGGATTCGTTGCGGGCTGACGAACCAGCCACGCCGGTTTTCTCGATACACCAGACCTTCGGCTTCAAGCTGCTGCAACGCCTGGCGCAAGGTGACCCGAGTGCAGCCGAAGCGCTCGGCCATCTCGCGCTCCGGCGCGAACTTGTGATCGGCCGGCGGCACTCCGCCGGCCATATCCTGCGCGATCTCATCTCGAATCCGCAGGTAATGAGGTGATACAGGATCGAAAGGCATTCACACATCCATGGGCGGTAAGAACGAACGGCCGGGTGGCCGACTGCTTGGATACACCAACCGTCACGATCTTACGTGTAAAGCGTACTTCTGGGCGATCTTCAGGCACCCGATGCGGGGCTGCGAGATTCCTGGCTCAGCAGATCGCGTCGCCATGCGCGATACCCGTAGAGCGCCAGCACGACAAAGCCAGCGTAGAGACCAGCGGTCAGATGCAACCCTTTATGCAGGTACATGGCTACGTACAGGCTATCCAGGACAATCCACAACAGCCAGGAAGATAAATATTTGCGCGCGGCCCAGACGCTGGCGACCAGGCTGAACGCCGTGAGGCACGCATCCAGCCACGGCACGGCAGCGTCGGTGAAGCTCGACATGACGGCACCCAGAAATACGGCGCCCAGTACGCCGGCGAACAGGCTCATCAACAACTCGCGAGACGTCAGACGCGCGACATGAACCCTGCCGTGATCCAGACCGCCCTTGCTCCAGCGCCACCAGCCATAGCCCTGAAGGAAGGCGAAAACCACCTGTAACAGTGTGTCGGAATACAGCTTTGCGTCATAGAAGATCCACGCGTACAACACTACCGCCACAACGCTCACCGGCCAGCACCAGCGTATGCGCTGAGTGGTCAGCCATACGCCGAGGATATTGATGATCACGGCGACGATTTCCAAAGTTGACATCGTTTATCCCTCGGTGAGAGGCAGCCATCATCTGCGCTGCCTTGAATGCGTATCCTGAAAATCCTTAGAAATTGACCGTGGCCGAGAGCCGGGCGGTGCGTGGCGCGCCTGGGAATAGATAGCCATCGCCCATGAACTCGCCGACATCGCGCCAGTAGCGTTTGTCGAACAGGTTATCGACGGTCAGGCGCAGCACGGTGTCGTAGCCTTCGACCTTGGTGCTGTAGCGCCCCCCGACATTGAACACCGTGTAACCATCGGCCTTGGCGCTGCCCTCACGATTGGCATATTTGCTGGCGCTGTACTGCACGCCACCCAGCAGTGCCAGGCCATTGAAACCGGGCAGGTTGTAATCGCCTTGCAGGCTGGCACGCACTTTTGGGACGTTGATGGCTTGGTGGCCGTCGTAAGTGTCGGTACCGCTGTCGACCACCCGCGCCCGGATGGCGGCAACGCTGGCCGCTATTTGCAGATTGGACGACACATGGCCATTAGCCGATAGCTCCAGCCCGGTATTTTTCTGCTTGCCTTGCTGCACGTAGGTGAACGTGCCGTCGTCGTTGGGGCGCGTGTACTGGAAATCCTGGGTGATCTGGAACAGTGCAGCGGTCAGGCTCAAGCTTTGCCAGTCGTGCTTGAGGCCCAGTTCGATCTGTCGGGACCGGGTGGGTGGCAGGATTTCTTCGGCATTGGTGCTGAACCAGGAGGCCTCGGTACCCAACGACAGACCTTTGCTGTAGCTGACATACAACGAGGTGTTCGCCGCCGGTTTGTAGATCAGCGCTGCCTGTGGCAGGAACTCGGAGCGCTGGGTATGCCGGGTGGTTGCGCCGTCGGCGTCGTAGGTTTCTTCATCCAGTCGTGTCTGACGCCCCCCGAGCACGGTCTGCCATTGCTCGTTCAAGGTGATGCGGTCAGTGGCGAAGAGACCATATTGACGACTGTCCAGCCGCCGATAGGTATGTCCCAGCTCCCCCGAATAAGGTTCGAACGTCACCGGCGTGGTGCCGATGACGCCGCTTCCCACCGTGACATTGACCAGTGATCGACGATCGATCAGTCGGCGCAACGCGCTGGTGCCCACGGTCAGGTCATGTTGAAGGGAAACGGTATCGAACTGGCCGTTGAGCGCCAACTGAGCTTCGTCATTGCGGCGGGTGTCATCAGGGCTGCGATAATCGGAAATGTCGTACTCACCCTCCGGGCTGAAGTAGTTCGGCACCGTTGCACTGGCGCAGCTGGCCGAACCGTAGCAGCCCCAGGCGAAGGCGCTGTAGTCGTCGATCACAACCCGACTGCGCGAGGCACTGAAGCTGGCTTTCCAGGCATCGTTGAAGCGGTATTCGTACAGCCCATCCAGATTCAGCGACTCGATACCGACCGGATTGGCCCAGCTCTGATAGGCCAATCGGTCCTTGGGATTCACGCCATGGGGCAGCGTGGTTCCGCCCAGCAATTGATAGCCCGGCACAGAGCCCTGCTCGCGGTTCTGATACTCGGCGTTGAGCTGCAACAGGCTGTTGGGGTCGATGCTCCAGTCCACTGCCAGGGACGCGAAGTCGCGTTTACCGTCGGCGTGATCCACGTAGGAACGAATGTCTTCGTGAGCCAGGTTGGTCCGTACCCCGAGCTGCTGTTCGCTGCCGAACCAGCCGCCCAGATCGGTCGCCAGATAACGCTCGCCCTGCTCGTTGGTGGAAACCGTCACCGAGCGCACGTTCTCCGGGCGCTTGCTTACATAGTTCACCAGTCCGCCTGGCTCGGACACGCCGCTTTGCAAACCGGCCAACCCCTTGAGTACTTCAACCTGCTGCTTGTTTTCCAGCGCTACGTTCTGCTCGCCGGTGATGGTCCGGCCATTGATTTTGTAGCTGCTCGCCGAGTTGAGCGAGAAGCCTCGCACCACGAAGTTTTCGTAATAGCCAACCGGCGCATAACTTTCGCCTATCGACGCGTCATTGCGTAGCACTTCACTGAGCAGGCGGGCCTGCTGATCCTTGAGTCGCTGCTCGGTAATCACTGCAATCGATGACGGCGAGTCGATCAGGGGCGCAGAGTCGAAGCCTCCTACCGCTGCCTTGCGCGCCTGGTATCCCGTGTCCTGCTCGCCGACCACCGTGATAGCGTGCAGCTCCACGGTATTGTCCGAGTCGTCGGACCAGGCCGCGGTGGACAACAGACTGCCGCTCATACCACAGGTCATCAAGAGGCCAGCGCTGAGCACGGTTGGAGAAAACCGGACGGCAGGCAACCGGGATGTTCGATACGAAAAGACCATTGAAACTCCTTGACTGGCCACCGGCTACCGGTCGATTGCCGGACAGCCAGTCGCGCATGAACCGCAGACGCAGGAACGCCCCGGCCCAGCTGAATTGAATGTCGAGTACCCGAAGGCGTCAGGCCGGAGCTGCTCCGGTGGTCATTGGCAAGCTGAGGTCGGCGGCCCACTCCTGAAGAGAACCGTCATAGATCAGGACATCCGTGAAGCCGATCAAGGTCAGCGCCAAAGCCTGTGCGGCGGCGGAAATACCGCCGCCACAGTACAGAATCAGGGCCGCTTTGGATGCTAGTAATGGTTCCAATGCATTGCGCAACGCGGGGGTCGCCCGATAGCACCCCTGCTCATCGAAGAGCATCCGGACCGGCAGATTTCGACTGCCGGGAATATGGCCGCGCCGGGCGTATCGAGTGACAGCCGTGCCATCGAACAGCCCACTCGACAGTGCACAGACCAGGGTACCTGGCTGCTCGCCTGCCATGACCGCCTCTACCCCGGCACGATCGATCCAGAAACCTTTCTCGAATCTGCTCTGCCACATGGCCGGTCGCGCCAGCACGGGTCCGCACTCTTCGGGTAATCCTGCCCTTCGCCAAGCCTGGATCCCGCCATCGAGCACCTGTGCCTGAACGCCAAGGCTGCGCAGCATCCACCACAGGCGTGCCGCCCAGAATCCGTCCTTTCGGTCGTACACCACGATGCGTCGCCGTGCACTGACACCCAGTTTCGCCAGGGCCGCGCTCAACGCAGCGGCCGTGGGCAAGGCGAAGCTGAAAGACGCTTGGGTGTCGCTCAGGGCCTGATAGAGGTCGGCGTGCAGTGCGCCGGGAAGGTGGCTCTGCAGCCAGCCTGCACGTCCGCTGTCCACTCGATAATCGCCATCGAAGCGAGGCGCGAGCAGCTCGACCGTGGCATCGAGAATCAGCAGTTGGGGATCCGCCAGCCGGCCGAGAAGCTCTCGGGCCGTGACGAGTACCGATGTGTTGTTCACCGATCGCGCCTCCCTTCCAGATCGGCGGCGCGCCGGCGCAGGTGTTCGAGCAACTGCCGACCGTGACTGCTTGCGAACCACTGCGTGTGGCCCAGCAGGTAGCGCTCGTAGGCAACGTCGGCGTTTTCACTGGAACCCACGATACCTTGGTAGTAGGCAACCTCCGACAGGGCAAAATCGACATGGACCAAAGGCAACAACGCAGCCAGAGTCAGCAGGTCCTCGGAGAGCAGGCGCCGCACGCTTTGATAGCCTGCCAGCATGGCGTCCACCGTTTCCAACGACGCGACCACCGTTTCGCCTTTTTCCTGCTCAAGCCACGCAATGGCATTTCGCTCTATGGCAGTGGCCAAATCGAACAGCGCGAACGTCTGATCCGACAATCCGAAGTCGAGCACGCTGGCGATCCGGGCATCTTCCGCATCCCCACTCCATAGCAGATTCGAAGCGTGCCAGTCGTTGTGAGTCCACAGTGGCGTCTGGTTTGCCAGCAGCGGGTACAACGCCTGGTGGTAGGGCATGTGCAGCTCGAGCAGATCCGCTTTCCAGCAGCGCCCCCTCAAATACGCGTCGAGCCCCGGATTGGCAGCAGCGGCGGCTTCAATTGCGGCGATCGGATCAGCCTGGCTGAACAGGCGGAAATTGGCCAGCAGCACTGACGCCTGTCGAGGGGTGGCCGAATAATCGCCGGCAGCGTCATGCAGGCGCGCCAAGGCTGCACCTGCCGTGTAGGCATGGTTCAAGTCTGCGAACGGCGTCCATGACAAGGCATCGCGGTAGATATCCTGCCCTGGCGCGACCCGGTGAACTTCGTACGTCCACTCCCCGTGCGCAATGGCGGTGTCGCCCTGCGCGTCGGCCAGGACTTCGGCTACCGGCGTTCCCTGCTGGCGCAAGTGCGCCATGAATCGATGCTCCTCGCGAAGCCAGGCCGGTTCACGCACTGAGCGATGATGGCGTTTGATGAACAGCGGCTGGCCTTCGGTGCTGACCAGGCAGGCTGCGGAAAAGGGTCGCGGGCTGTGCCACGTCAGTTCACGAACCTGGTCCAGAGCCACATAGCGTCCGAGCAACTGCTCGACATCCTCGATCGTGATCGCCGGCCAGTCTGCCTGCACCCGCTCCAGACCCACACCGTGGCCTACATTATGTGCTTCACTCATCAGGCAGTTTCCGGCAGAAAGGCGTTGGTGGTAGCGCCGCGCCAAGCGTCCGCGTTGCTGAGTACCTGATGCTCATGCAGCCAGTGTGAATAGGGTTCGAGCAGGCTTCGGCGCTGCGTCCCCCAAGCGCCGTCATGCAGCCATGTCGGAGCAATGCGTTGTAGCGACTGGGCCAGCAACTCGCTGGGGAAGTAGGGTGTCACTTGCTCGTAGGCCTGTAACGCGCTCAACGGGTCCTGCGCGGCTGCCATGAAGCCCCGGGCGGTCGCCTTGAGAAACGCCTTGATCAGGTCGGGATCGTTGTCGAGCAGGTCTTCATGGGCACCCAGCAGGTAGCTGTGATAGGCCGGTGCGCCGATCTCGTCAACTGGCCAGACAATACGACGGCTTTCATCGACGGCGCTGGTCATCAGGGCCTCCCACGCCCAGTAACCACCAAAACTGGCATCGGCTTCACCCATTGCAAGTTGCTCGGGACGCAGCTCGCGCACCCCCTTGTCGACAATGATCACCGCGTCAGGATCGCCCCCGTCGGCTTTCACCAGATGGCGAACCATGGCCAATCCGCGTGGAGTCGGATTCAGCGCCACGCGCCGTCCTTGAAGCTCGCGGGGGCGGGAAATGCCGGAATCGGTAAGGGTCTGAATGGCCTCGAGGCCGCGGTGATTGATGGCTGCAAGGCCGCGCAATGGCTGGCCCAGCGAACGCCGCACCAGTAATCGATTGCTTGGAAAGATCCCGAAGTGCACGGCTTTGCCCAGCAGGTGTTCCAGGGTATCGCCGCGCCAGGGGTCGTGCACGATCAGCTCGACATCCAGACCTGCGTCAGCGTACCAGCCCCGCTCGCGAGCCAGATACAAGCCTGCCGAATTCGGCCAAGGATGGAAGTACTCGAGCATTACCCGTACACCAGTCATCACCACGCTCCTGCTCGCCATCATCGATAGCGAGCGCTGTTTTTGAGTGGGCGATTTATAACGGTGAAATCTGGTATATACCAATATCGATTGTCGCTATGGATATAGCTGTCAGGCAGGTGCACCTTTCTGCGACCGCAAAAAGGCCATGGCTGCTCGATGTGAAGTATGATCCGCGCATCGGCACCACGCACCTGACCCACTGGTAGAGCGCGCGTGCCTTTTTCAAGGTCGACGAGGGAGTCTGAAACCACAATGAATAAAGTCGCTGCACTACTTGCTTTCGTCACGCTCGGTGGCTGTGCCGCCTATAGTGAAAGAGGGACCGGTGAAGGCGGTCGCGAGATCGGCAGCCATGGCTACACAGTGCGTTGCGACGCAACGCCGGCGAACCAACCGGGTTGCTATTCACCGCCTCCTTCTTTCTCATGGCGGCCGCTGCAGAACATCAAGTTCAAGCTGGGGCAGAACTGAGCCCACTGGGCAGGTGAACCCAACTTGAAACGCTGCGGGCCTGCCCACTACTAGCTGTAACCGACTTTGGCGTAGTAGAACGCCCCGCTGTAGCCGTAGGGCGTGTTGAGCCACAGCTTGCCTTCGTCGGTAGAAGGCTCGCCCTGACGGAACACCCGCTGGCCCTATGTGGCGGAACCAATGCTGGCGGTCCGGTAATCGTGACCGGCACGGTTGGTGTAGTCGTTGTCGGCGCCTTCTGCCGTCAAATTGACGAAGCCGCGATCACCCAGGGCGAAGCCGGTGTTGCCGCTGAGCTGGCGCTGGATCCCGTCGCCGTTCTTGTAGCTGCCGTACTTGGCCGATACCTGTCCGCCATTCCTTGATAAGTCAACTTCGGCGGTCGGATGGAATATAGCTTAAGGCTACCAATCATCGATCTGAAATAACGTTTAGGCCTATGGCTAGTGCGCGGTGCTCCCGCAGGGGGAAGACATCCAAACGAGGATCGCCCTCCCCCAGGAGGACGCGAAAGATCCATGTGGACTGCCCTCAAGGCTTCCAATGACCCCCTTCAACGATGACCAGATTGGGATCGGTGTCCGTTGGCAAGTCCTTGCGCACGTACTGGTCATAAAGCTTGAGCAGGGCTTTCTCTTCGCCAAGCTTTGCCAACTCCTCGTTCACCCAGTCGCGCAACTCGGTGTTGCCCTTCTTCACGGCCGGCGCGATAGGCGCTTCGTCACCCAGCTTCTCGGCAAGCACGCGATAGCCGGGGTTCTGCTTGGCCCAGTTGAACAGCACCAGGTTGTCCTGGGCGTAGGCATCGCCGCGGCCGCTGGCCAGGGCCTGCAGTGATTCGGAGTTCTTTTCGAACTTCAGCAACTTCCAGTCCGGGTGGTTCTTGGTCAACCACAGATCGGCCGTGGTGCCGGTGGTGACGATGGTGGTCTTGTCGGCCAGGTCATCGAGCTTCTGGACGCTGCTGGCATCGGCCACCAGCGCCTGCACGGCCACCCGCAGGTTGGGGTTGGTGAAGTCCACCACTTGGCTGCGCTCGGGTGTCACGGTCATGTTGGCCAGGATCAGGTCGACCTTGTCACTTTGCAGAAACGGTATGCGGCTGGCCGGCTCGACGCTGACGAACTCGATTTTCTTCTCGTCGCCCAGCAGGTCCTTGGCGAAGCGCTTGCCCAGGTCGGTGTCGAACCCGACGTATTCGCCTTGCTCGTTAACGAAACCAAAGGGCGGTTTGTCGCTGAATACCCCGACGATCAGCTTGTCGCGGGCCTTGATGGTTTCCAGGTAGCTGGTGGCAGGCTTCGCCGTCGCGGCCGGGGTGGCGGCCTTGGGCTCGGCCGGTTTGTCGCAACCGGCCAGCAGTCCAAGGGCGAGTACGGGTAGAACCAGGGCAGATTTGAAGTTCACGATGCTTTCCTTTTCGGCATGTTTTCTACGTAGGAAAACCTTTCCAGGAACTGCTGCGCGCGTGCGGTCTGCGGGGCGCTGAAGAAGGTTTCGGGATCGTTCTGTTCCGCGATGCGGCCGCGGTCCATGAACAGAATGCAGTCGGCCACCGCCCGGGCGAAGGCCATTTCGTGGGTGACGATGAGCATGGTCATGCCGCCCTGCGCCAGATCGAGGATCACCTCCAGGACTTCCTTGACCATTTCCGGATCCAGCGCAGCAGTGACTTCGTCGAACAGCATGACCTTAGGGTTCATGCACAGCGCTCGTACGATGGCGATCCGCTGCTGCTGGCCGCCCGAGAGCTCGCGGGGGTAGGCGTTGGCGCGCTCGGCCAGGCCAACCCGAGCCAGCAGCGCCTCGGCCTGCTGCCGCGCCTCCTGGGCATCGCGCTTCTGTACCTGCAGCGGCCCCAGCAGCACGTTCTGCAACACGGTCATGTGCGGAAACAGGTGGTAGCTCTGGAACACCATGCCGATCTGCTGACGCACCCGGCGCCAGTCGGCATTGGCGGGCAGTCGCTGGCCATCGAAAGTGAAGGTGCCGCTGTGACCCAGCTCCAGGCCGTTCAGGCAGCGCAGCAAGGTACTCTTGCCACAACCGCTGGGGCCAAGGATCACCACCACTTCGCCTTCGCTCACGCGCAGATCGATGTCGGTCAACACTGGTGTGTCGGCGAATTTCTTGCTGAAGCTTGCGAGTTCGATCAATGCACTCATGCGTGATTCCAGCGCCGTTCGAGCACGCGGGAGGCGGCCGACAGCGGATAGCAGACGATAAAAAAGAAGACGAACAGAAATCCGTAGATCAGCACCGATTCGTAGGTGCGCTCGATGATCTGCTGGCCGACCTTGGTAATGTCGACAACGCCGATCAGTACCGCCAGCGAGCTGGTCTTGAGCAAACGAGTGCAAACGTTGATGACCGGCGGGGTAAGGCGCTTGAGCGCCTGGGGCAGCAATACCCGGCCGTACAACTGGCCCAGGCCCAGGCCGATGGCCAGGCCCGCTTCGCGCTGCCCGCGGGGTATGGAACGCAGCGCACCGCGCACGACCTCCCCAATCTCGCTGGCGCCCCACAGCGACAGCACCAGCACCGCGCACCAGAACGCAGGCAGGCTGACGCCGAAGAAGATCGGCAGGCCAAAGAAGAACAGGTACAACCAGACCAGTACCGGAATGGCGCGAAACAGCTCCAGGTAGACCCTCAGCGGCACGTCCAACCAGCGTTTGCCGAGGCTGCGCAGCACGCCATAGAGCAGGCCGCCGATACTGCTGAACAGGATCGCCAATGCGGAAATACCCAAGGTGCGACCGGCCCCGGTGAGCAGTTGCGGTGCCGATACCCAGAGCAACTCAAGACCCGAACTGGCCATGTTGGAGCCTCCTTTCCAGCAGACCCAGCAGCAACGACAGCGGCAAGAACAGCAACACACACAGGCCGGTCATCACCGCCAGCATCTCGTAGGTCTTGTAATACAGGGCGATGTAGCTCTTGGTGGTGTAGAGAATTTCCGGCACGGCAACGGCTGACACCACCGTGGTTTCCTTGAGCAGGAACACGAAGTTGGCGAACAGCGCAGGCAAGCTGAGAATGCCTGCCTGGGGCAGGATCACGTGGCGCAGCAGCTGCCAGCGCGACAAACCGATGGACAGCCCCGACTCGATTTGCGCCTTGGGCACCGCTTCAATACCGGCACGCAGGATCTCGGTCAGGTACGCACCCCCCATGAACGTCATGGCAATGACGGCCGCCGCGAAACCGGAAATCCGTACGCCCAGAGCGGGCAAGGCGAAATAGATGAAGAACAGCTGGATCAACAGCGGTGTGTTGCGGGCGAGTTCGACGTACAGCGGCACCAGCCGATGCAGCAGCGGAACCTTGAACGTGGCGATGGCCGCATTGAGCACCGCAACGGCGAGTGAACTCAGGATGGCTATCAAACCGACCTGCAGAGTGACCCCAACTGCCTGCACGAAGGCGGGAAGCGTAGACAGCGCAAACGCGTAGTCGAAAGTCATCGTCCGACCTTCAAACCGTTGGAAATGGACAAAGCGAACATCGGAAGGCGCCTGCGTATGACGTGCGGGCGGTGAGTGTAATCGACCGTTCCAGATCCAATTAATACTGAATAAACATAAGCTTAGACAGCGATCGCCAGCTGTTCCTCAGGTAGCGGACTTCTTCTGGTTCCCATGGCGCCCGTTTTGCTGACCGGTGCCTTGATGGCAACCTCAATCAACGTTACCGAGGCGATAGCCTGTCATGAAAGGTAACACTGTGATGCTGAAACCCACCGAGGCCTGAGGCGTGAGCACGAGCGGGGATGTCTGGACAGGCAGGAAGCAGAGCTGAACGCGACCTGACCACTGCGATAAGACGAGCGATGAAGGTGTCGGAATGAAACGTGCATGATCACGTCAGCCCGCTGTCTTTTCACCGAGGGACCCTGCCCCATGCGCCATCTCGACACAGACTGTCTTGCCGCCTTCGTTGCGGTCATTGATTACGGCGGTTTCACCGCCGCCGGTGAGCGGATCGGCAAGACACAAGCGGCCGTGAGCCTGATGCTCGGTCGGCTGGAGGCCAGGGTCGGCCGCAAATTGCTGGAGCGCTCACGTCGCGGAGTGACCCTGACCGAACATGGCGAACGCCTGATCGGCTATGCGCGGCGCATTCAGATGCTCGAAGATGAGGCACTCACGGCCCTCGAATGTGGCCAGGAAGCCACACGCATCCGCATCGGCATGCCGGATGATTACCTGGAGACCCTGGGCTGTGAACTGATGCAGGCGTTCACGCAGCGTCATCCTCATCTTCAGGTGGAAATCATCTGTGATTTTTCCTCGCGTCTGGAAGCGATGATTGCCGAAGGCAGCATCGATATCGCCATCATCACCCGTGCCAATGGCAAGCTGCAGGGCGAGCTGCTGCGCTGCGAACCGATGCTGTGGTGCGCATCGCCAGAACACTTTCCCGAACAGCAACGCACCCTGCCGTTGTCGTTGTTCACCGACAGTTGCCGGGCAAGGCCGCAGATCATCGAAGCACTGGACCGCCTCGGTACGCCGTGGCGGGTGGTCAGTTCCTCATCGCATCTACCTGGCGTGATGCATGCTGTGCGTTTGGGTACGGCGGTCACGGTGCTGCCGGCGTCCGTGGTGCCGCCGGGCTGGCGAATTCTGCGCGGCGAGCAGTTTCCGGAACTGCCGAGCATCGAACTGGCGTTGCTGATGCCCGAGCATGCCTTGCTCAACACTCGCCGCCTGGCCCACTTCGTCCTTGACCGATTCCGGGCGGCGAGTGCGCCTCAGAGCAAGGCGATTGCGGCCTTGTAGCCGTCGAGCAGCATCTGCAGGGCCTCGTCGTCGTGGGCGAAAGTCAGGTAGACCCGGCCAAAGGCGAACGGCATGGTCATCACGCCCTGGCGACGCAAGGCCTTGTGCAGGGCGAGGGTCCAGTCGCTGTCAGCCACCTGCACGGCTTCGGCGTAGGTGAGCGGTGGTGTTGCAGAACGCCACAAGGTGAACACCGAGCCGTAGCCGGTGGTGCTGACCGCTATCCCCTTCTGCGCAAACGCAGCCACCAGATCGGCGCGCAGCTTGTCACCACGCGCAAGCAGAGCCGGGTAGTCAGCGCTCGCCAACTGTTTCAACGTGGCCAGTACCGCTGCGCACGCCGGCGGCGCGCCGCTGTAAGTCCCCGCACGGATGATCTTGCCCTGCTCGAACAACTCCATGTACTGCGGCTTGCCCACCAGGGCGGCCACCGGCACTCCGCTGCCGATGGCTTTGCCGACGGTGGCCAGGTCCGCTTCGGCGCCCAGCAGGGTACCGCTCAGACCAGGATGCAGGCGCAGCCCCATCAAGACTTCGTCGAGGATCACCAACGCGCCGTTGGCGTGGGCCAGGTCGCTGAGATGCTTCAGATAGCCTGGCGCCGGCACAATGCAGCCGGCATTGGCCAACACCGGCTCCACCACCACGGCGGCGATGTCGCTGCAATCGCGGAACAACTGCTCGGCATCAGCGAAATCGTTATAGCGCAACAGCAGCATGCCGTCCTGTTCAGGGCGCTCGTTACCCGCCATCAGCGCCGCCGGTTGCCCGGCGTTGCCAAAGGCCACCGCGTCGTACCAGCCGTCGTAACCCGCGGCGAACTTGGCAATGCGGGTGCGGCCGGTGACTACCCGAGCGGTTCGGCAAGCCAAGTGCACCGCTTCACTGCCGGTGTTGACGAAGATCACCTGGCTGAGCTCACCAGTGAAGCGGGCCAGCGCCGCGGCGGCACTCTCTTCGTCGGCATGCGCGAACGAGGGCATCGGGCCATTGCGCAGGGCGGCGCTGCTGGCCGCGACGACCTGGGCCTGGGCATGGCCTAGCATCGTCGCGCCAAAGCCCATGGCGGTATCGACATAGCGCACGCCCTGCTCATCCCACAGCCAAGGCCCTTCACTGCGGCCGACACCGAAGGCCTGGCCATCGATTTCAGGCAAAGCGCGGCCGCCGCTGGAAATTCCACCGATCAAATGTTTCATCTGCATTTCTCTACACAATGAGGGGGCTCAGTAGCCCATGACACGTGGCAGCCACTGGGTCAGGCCAGGGAAGAAGACCAGTAGAGCGATGGCGAATGCGGTGGCGATCCAGAACGGAATCAGCCGGCGCGATACGGCACCGATTTCGATGCGACCGACGTTGCACACCACGAAGATATTGGTGCCGATGGGCGGTGTGAACAGTCCCCAGCCCAGCGTCATGGTGAAGATCAGGCCGATCTGGTACGGCTCGAAACCGGCGGCCTTCGCCACGGGGACCAGGATCGGCGCGAGGATGATCATTGCAGGGCCCAGATCGAGCCAGAAGCCCACCACCTTGAGCACCAGAATCACCAGCAGAATGGTCATCAACGGCCCAGTGTGCATATCGACGATCCACGACGCCACGGTGTGCGGTACCAGTTCGAAGGTCAGTATCCAGCCGAACGGCATGGCCACGGCCATGATGATCATCACCGAGCCGGTAATCGTCACCGCTTCGGTCACAGCAGGGAACAGATCACGCCAGCCCAACTGTCGGTAGATCACGGTGCCCACCGCCAGCGCGTAAAGCACCGACAGCGAGGCGGCCTCGGTAGCCGTGGCAAAGCCGGTCACGATCGAGCCCAGCACCATGATCGGCATCAGCAACGCCGGCAAGGCACCCAGCAAGTCTCGGCGCAGTTCGGCCCAGTCCATCTTGCCCTCGACCTTTGGAAAGTGTTCGCGAACGCCGACCACATACGCCGTCACCATGAACACCGCCGCCAGCATGACGCCCGGGATGACCCCGGCCATGAACAGGCCGCCGATGGAGGTGTTGGTCAGCACGCCGAACATGATCAGAATCACGCTGGGCGGAACGATGATGCCCAGAGTGCCGGACGCAGCGGTCACCGCGGCAGCGAAGGCCCGCGGATAGCCCCGCTCCTCCATCACCGGGATCATCACCTTGGCCACGGTGCCCGTGTCAGCGGTGGCCGAGCCGGTGAGGCCGCCATAGACAAAGGCGGTGGCAACGTTGACCAGGCCCAGACCGCCGCGCAGGCGACCGAAGCAATGCTCGGCAACACGCATGATGCGCAGGGTGAGCCCGCCGCGGTTCATCAACTCGCCCGCCAGCAGGAACAATGGGATTGACGCGAGGGTGGACGAGTCGGCGCCGCGCAGGGTTTGCTGGGCGAGCCAGGCCAATGGCAGGTGCAGATCGCCGAACAGCAAGGCGGCAATGGTGCCACCCGCCATGGCCCACACCACCGGTAGACCGGCGAGCAACAGGCACACGAATGCCAGGAACAAGATCAGGACGGTCATGGGCGAACTCCGCTACGAGTCAGGCGGATCAGGCGGATCAGCGCAAGGACGGCAAGCATGGCGGCGGCACTGACCAGCGCTGCCGAGCTCAGGCCCGCCGGCCAGCGCAGCACCGGCGTCGGCGCCCAACCGGTGCGCGCGATGAACGCACTGCCGCTGTACAGCAACCAGCCGCTGATGCTCAGCAAAGCGAGGCTGGCGAAGGCGTCCAGGCCTCGCTGCACAGGGGCTGGCAACAGGTTGACCAGGCCTTGGAAGCGCACGTTTTCATGGCGGATCTCGGCAATCACGGTGCCGATGAAGGTCACCCAGATGAAGCCGAGGGTGGCGATCTCGAATGACCATTCGAACCCATGCAGGTTGAAATAGCGCGAGAACACTCCTGCCAGGATGGCCAGGAAGGTCACGGTGAACATGACCGCCCCGGCCACTGCCAACGTACGCTCCGGCCAGCCCTTGGGCGGCAGGTCCGGGTGTTGGGAAATAGACATGGTTACTGGCCCTGGGCGTCGCGACGCAACTGATTGACGAAGTCTTCACCCCAGACCTTGCCGAACTGGGCGTAGACCGGGCCGGCCAGCTCGCGGAACGGGCCGGTGTCGACCTCGTTGAACTTCACGCCCTTGGCTTCCATTTCGGTCTTGATCTTCGCGTAGACCGCTTCGAGCTGGGAGCGATACCAGGCGGTAGCGTCAACGACGGCTTTGTCCAGCGCGGCACGTTCGCTGTCGTCCAGGCCTTCGTAACGGTCTTTGTTGATGAACCAGAAGTTGGCAGACCACACGTAGTTGGACACCGAGACGTTCTTGGCCACTTCGAACCACTTCTGGTCGTAGAAATCCCGCAGTTCAGGCTCGACCCCGTCCACCACGCCCGATTGCAACGAGGTGTAGACCTCGCCGAACGGGATCGACTGGCCCAGGGCGCCAAGCTGTTTGATGGTGGCCAGAATGACCGGGTTGGGCGGAGTGCGGATCTTCAGACCGTTGAGGTCAGCAGGCTTGAAGATCGGGTGCTTGCTGTTGGCGAACTGGCGAAAGCCCGAGTCTAGGGCCGAGAGCATCACAAAGCCATGGTCCTGGCCCATGGTCAGGAATTTCTTGCCGGCCGGGCTATCCAGATAAGCATGGACCGCAGCGGCGTCCTTGAACAGGAAAGGCAGCGACAGGGCATTCAGGCGCGGGTCGATGCCGTCGGTCGAACCGCCCAGGCCGATATCGATCGCTCCGGCGCCGACCGAATCGACGATCGGGGCCTCGTCACCCAACTGGCCGTCCGGATAGAGCTGCACTTTCAGCTCGCCTTTGGTCTGTTCACTGACCTGCGCGGCGAAACGCACCATGGCCTGGTTGATCAGGCTTTCAGAGCTCGAGGCATGGGCCAGACGCAAGGTCTGCGCTGCCATCGCGCCGTTCGCGCCGATAAGCAGCGCCAGGCCGGTCAGGGCGCTGAGGGCGAGTTTTTTGCGGGGAAACGTTCCGAACATGGCGGCGACCTCTGGGTGAAATAGCGTCGAAGCTATTAATCACGACAGGTCGCTGGAGCGTCAATCGAGCGATGGCTATTTGCGATTAAGATCCGAAATGTGACCATACGATTATTTATGAAAGCGTGGGATCCCCCCGTAAAACCTGGTCGGATCGACCCCGGGCGCCAAACGCTCACCGGTCAAGCTCGCACTGATCAAGCAGATGTAAAACCTCGGCCGCGACCACGTGAGCATCGCTTTCTGGGCTTCACCCAGGCTCATTTCGCTGCAGCTCACAGCCGGTCAGGATGGCAATCAATCCGATCCTCACCCTTTGATAATGGTTCTTATCTCGTTTAGATTAGCGTCTTTCTTTTCAGGACCCTTCCATGTTCGAGTTGCAGGCCGCGTCCTTCTGCATTCCCGAGTGCACCCTTCTGCACCCCCTCGACCTGAGCCTGCCCCACGGCCAGATCATCGGTCTGATCGGGCACAACGGCTCGGGCAAATCGACCTTGATCAAGCTGCTGGCCCGCCAGCAAGCCGCCAGCCAGGGCACGGTCAAGCTCGATGGCGTGCCCCTGGCGGACTGGAAAAACCGCGACTTCGCCCGGCAGGTGGCGTACCTGCCGCAGCAATTGCCGGCCGCCGACGGCCTGAGCGTCCGTGAACTGGTGCGCTTTGGCCGCTATCCGTGGCATGGCGCGCTGGGACGCATGAGCGAAGAGGACCATGCTCAGGTCGAACAGGCCCTGGAGCTGACCCACACCCGCGCCTATGCCGAGCGCCTGGTGGACAACCTCTCCGGCGGCGAACGCCAGCGGGTCTGGCTGGCCATGCTGCTGGCGCAGAACAGCCGCTACCTGTTGCTCGATGAACCGACCTCGGCGCTGGACATCGCTCATCAGATCGAAGTGCTGGGCCTGATCCGTGAACTGAGCCACAAGCTGGACCTGGGCGTGGTCGTGGTGCTGCACGAGATCAACATGGCCGCGCGTTACTGCGATCACCTGGTCGCGTTGCACAGCGGGCGGCTACTCGTTCAGGGGCCACCGGCTGAGCTGATGAACGCTGAAGTGCTGGAGTCGATCTACGGCATCCGCATGGGGGTCATGGCGCATCCGGGCGATGGCTCGGCGATCAGCTTCCATTACTGAGTGCCGATGCCGGACTGAATCACGCCGGTACCCTGGCGGGATTCACCTTCAGCGGGCAATTGCCGCACAGCTCGAGCTCGGGCAAGAGATAACGCACGCAGCAGACCTTGCGCTCGCGGCGCAAGGTGGGTTGGCCGCTGGCGTCGTCGATGGGCAGGTAGCGCACCGGCTGGAACAGCGGGTTGCGGGTGCCATCGGGGCGTGTCTTGGTTTCCAGCAGAGCGCGGCCCGGCGCCAGGCGTTCGGCAGGCATGCCGGCCTTGGCCATCAGGTTGAGCAGGTTTTCGAAGTAGTTGCCGGCGTTGCTCCACAGCACCTTGGGCGACAGCTTGGTCTGGCTGGCCATGGCCTGGAACAACGGCTGCAGGTGATCGTCGAGCAGGCCTGCGAACAGCTCGAACGGCTCGTTCACATCGGCGGCGAACGGCGCGCCTTTGTCGCTCAGACGAAAGCCCTGGGGCAGCGCGCCTTCGTCCAGCAACAAGGCCGTATCGGCCAGCCCCAGCGGCAGGCGCCAGCGCAACAGCAACGTGGCGCCCATCACCGGCGGCAACAGCTTGACGATGTAGTGTTTGGCCCACAACGACACCCAGGCACGGCGATCGTCGCCGCTGTAGCGCTGACCGAATCGCCGCTGAAGCTCAGCGAAGGCATCGGGCGCCAGCAGCTCGTCGTACACCGTAGCTGGCCGCGGATCGTCGGCCAGCACCAACACGTCCCGGTAGGCTTCGAAATCGCCGCGAAACAGCGGCGCAAGCACTTCTATCATCAGCCCCTGGCACCTGTGGTCATGTGAATGAGAAACAGCATCATTCACCCAGCATATCCGATCCGTCGCTCCTGTTCAGCCATCACGCCGAGAGGCTTCGCCCAACCGCGCGGCGTGCGACGCTCGGGCGGGCCTGGTCGACGCCCTCCAGGCGCTGCTCCAGGGCAGCGGCGATCTCTCCCGAACGAGCCGGCAGCACCGACAGCAGCGTATCGCTCAGGCCGTGGGAATGCTGGCTGAAGCCCTGGATGAAGACCGGCGCTTCAAGCTCCGGGCGGGCGATCAACTGGTAGTCGCGGTCGACCCGGAAGTCGTCCAGATAGTCCTTCAGTGGAGCGAGCAGTTCGCGATGCGAGCGACGCTCGTAACCGGTGGCCAGAATCACCGCATCGTAACGCCGCGCTTCGGTGCTGCCGGTGGCCAGGTCGCGCAGTTGCAGTTGCACGCGGCCATCGACGTCAGTGGCGCTTTCGATCATGCGTCGGCAGAGGAAAGCATGGCGCTCGACGCCGGAGACTTTCTGGCGATAGAGCATGGCGTAGATGCGCTCGATCAGGTCCAGGTCCACCACCGAGTAATTGGTGTTGTGGTACTCGCGGATCAAACGCTCACGTTCGGTTTCGGGCTGATTGAACACCAGGTCGGTGTAATCCGGGCCGAAAATTTCGTTGACGAACGGGCTGTCGTCCGCCGGCTTGAGCACGGCGGCGCGCAGAATCATGTCGACCTGAACGTTGGGGTAGCTGTCGTTGAGGTCGATGAACGCCTCGGCGGCGCTCTGCCCCGCGCCCACCACTGCAATGCGCATCGGCTCGCCACGGCTGCAGGGTTGGGTGGCCATGGCCGACAGGTAGCGGGCATGGTGGAACACCCGTGGGTCGTCCTTGAACGAGGCGAACGCCTGGGGGATCTTCGGCGTGCCGCCGGTGCTGACGATCACCGAGCGGGTCTGACGCTGGACTTCGCGGCCCTGGTGCTGGCTGACCACGTTCAGGCGCTGCACCCGACCATCCCCTTCCACGATCGGCTCGACCCGCAGCACCTGCTCGCCATAGCGGCTCTGTTCGGCAAACTGCTGCGCGACCCAGCGCAGGTAGTCGTTGTACTCCATGCGGCAGGGGTAAAAGGTGCCCAGGTTGATGAAATCCACCAGGCGACCGTGGGCCTTGAGGTAGTTGACGAACGAGAAGCGGCTGGAGGGGTTGCGCAGGGTCACCAGGTCCTTGAGAAACGAAATCTGCAGTTCGCTCTGGGCGACCAGGGTGTTGCCGTGCCAGCTGTAGTCGGGCTGACGCTCCAGAAACAGCGCGTCGAACGGCCGCCCGCCCTGCTCTGCGCGCTCTTGCAAGGCGATGGCCAGGGCCAGATTGGACGGGCCGAAGCCGATGCCGATGAGGTCGTGGGGAGCCGTCGGGGTGAGGTGCTGCGTCATGTGACCGATTCCTTCCAGAAGAGGGTGAGGGAGCGAAGGCCGCCGGGTTGCGTGCGGCCTTCGGGTGACGTGTTCCTAGAAGACGCTCGTGGCCTCGGCAAATTTAGCAACCTCCGATCGCCTGCCGCTTTCGAGGGCCTTCAGGGCCTGCGCCAGATCGGCCATGAAGCCGGGGTGACGGACGATGTCCAGGTGGTGTGCACCCGCTACACAGCGCTGCTCGACCACCTCGACCAACCCGTTCCAGTCGCGCAGGCGCTCGCTGCGGGTCAGGGAGTCCTGGGCCTGCCAGACGTGCACCGCTATCGCCAGGGGTTCGAGCACATGACGCGCGGCTTTCAAGCGCTTGTCGAGCAATGCCCATTGTTCGAACTCGCGGGACAGCAGATCCGGTCCGTCGCAGGGCAATTGGCCGTCGTGGGCCAGTACGTGCTCGGCCAACGCGTCGCGTTCGCGCGCGTCCATCAGCGCGAACAACCCGCGCCATTGCGTCGCCATGGCCGAGCGCGCCAGCCAGTGTTCCAGCAGCGGTTGCGCGCGATCCCGGGTGGCAGCGTCCAGTGGCTGACGTGGATGAAAGGGCACCGACTCGAACACGTCCACCAGGCCGAGGAACTCGAGCTGGGCGCGCCCTTGCAGCAAGCGTGCGGTTTCCAGCGCCAGTTCGCCTCCGGATGACCAGCCGAGCAAGGCGCAGCGGCCCCCCTTGACGGTACGGACGATGTACTCGGCATATTCGCTGGCCAGCGCCAGAACGTCGTAACCGCGCCAGCGCTGCTCGGTGTAGACATGGCTGACGAAACCATACACCGGCCGATCCTCGCCCAGTGCCGCCACCAATGGCTTGAATTCGCTGCTGTTGACGATCAGCCCAGGCAGACAGAACAGCGGCACGCCGCTGCCAGAACGGCTCAGAAACACTACCTCGGGCTCGGCCACCGGCGGCGGTGTCAGGCACTCCGCCAAGACAGCAAGGCTGGAAGCATTGAGCACGTCCGCCAGGGTCAGCTTGCGCTCGCCTTGCAGCCCTTGTTTGCGGATGCGCGCGAGCAGCTTGAGGCTCAGCAACGAGTCGCCGCCCAGTTCGGTAAACGATGCGCTGCGTGGAATGTCGCTGCGTCCCAGCAGGTCGCACCACAGCTGCGCGAGGGCCTGCTCGGTCGGCCCTTGCGGGCCTTCGCGGGTTGGCAGCGCCGCCTCCACTGTGGGCAAGGCTCGCCGATCGAGTTTGCCATTGGCGGTGAGCGGCAGACTGTCCAGCACGGTCCAGTGAGACGGCAGCAGCGCGTCCGGCACCTGGCTTGCAAGGGACTGGCGCAACGTGGCTACGTCGGTCTCAGCCGCCAGCACCACATAGGCGTGCAGCTGGTGAGCGCCGTCTTCGTCAGCGACCGCGATCACCGCCGCCTCACCGACGCCGGCCAAGCGGAGAATGGCCGTGGCGACCTCCCCCGGCTCGACGCGATAACCGCGAATCTTTACCTGATCGTCGCTGCGCCCCAGGTACTCCAGGCTGCCATCGGGCAGGCGCCGGACGCGATCACCGCTGCGGTACAACCGCGCACCGGGCGCGCCATAGGGGTCGGGCACATACCGCTCTGCGGTCAACTCCGCACGCTCCGAGTACCCTTGGGTCACGCCAACGCCACCCAGGTACAACTCACCGACCACGCCGTCGGCTACCGGGTTGAGGTAGGCATCCAGCACACGCGCCTGTACGCCGGGCAGTGGCGTGCCGATGGGCAAGGTTCGCGCGCGCAGGCGATCGGCATCGGCGGCGTTCTGGCACAGCGCACCGACCGTGGTTTCGGTGGGGCCGTAGTGGTTGAACACGCGCAGCTGTGGAGCAAGCCGGCGAATCTCGTCGAGCAGCGCCCAGGACGTCGCTTCGCCGCCCAGGATCAAGGTGTGCCGCGGCAACACATGCAGCGGATCGCGGGCATTGAGCAGGGCCTGCAAATGACTGGGGGTGATCTTCAGCACGTCGCTGCCCTGCTCGCTCTGCCATTGGGCGAAGGCATCGGGGTCGAAGACCTGCTCTTCGTCGGCCAGGTGCAGTACACCGCCCTGGCTGAGGGCGAGAAACAGCACCGTGTGGCCGAGGTCGGCGGCCACCGTCGAGACCATGGCGAAGCGGCTGTGCGCGGGCAACTGCAGGCGCTGGCCGACGCCTGCGACATAGGCGGCCAGGTTGCCACGGGTGGCGACGACGGCCTTGGGCGTGCCACTGGAGCCGGAGGTATAGATCAGGTACGCCGGCAGTTCGGGCACCGTCCGCGGCCAAGGCAGCGGCGATGGCGGCACGTCCAGGTCCAGATCGAGGGCCAGCCACGCAAGGTCCGGCACCTGGGGATCGGCGCCCAGCACCAGACAGACCCCGCTGTCGGCCAATACCGCCGCCTGCCGTTCTGTCGGCCAGCGCGGATCGACCGGCACATAGGCAGCACCACACTTGAGCACCGCGAGGATACCGACGACCATGGCCGGCGTGCGCGCGCTCAGCAGCGCCACCCGTGCGCCGGGCCCGACGCCCTGGGCGAGCAGGCGCTGGCCCAAGGCGTCGGCTGCGCGTTCGACCTGTGCACGGCTGAAACTCATGCCGGCGCCGGTCAAGGCGACGGCATCCGGGTCGAGCCGGTACTGGTGCTGCCACAGGCTCACCACGTCCTGGGCCTCGACCGCCGGTTCGCACTCGTCGCTCTCGTGCTCAACGGCCAGTTCGAGCAGCCGCCGTTCGGGCTCATGGCTCACCGCTTCGGTCAATGACAACAACTGAGCGGCGAAGCGTTCGATGCGTACGGCGTCGAACAGGTCGCACGCATAGGCGATCGACACCTCGATGCCTTCGGCGCGGTCGGTGAAGTCGACGCTCAAGTCGAAATGCACCTCCCCTGCGGTCAGCCCTTCCAGGCTCATGGACAGCTCGGCAAAACGCTGCGGACGGCTGGCCGGTTGCTCGGTGCACTTGACCTGAAACAGCGGATGGGTGCCGGCCTCGCGCGGCGGTGCCAGCGCTTGCACCAGTTGGTCGAACGGCAGCTGCGCATGTTCCTGGGCCTCGAACAGGGTGCTGCGCACTCGATCCAGCAGCGCGGTGAAGCTCTGCCGCTCATCGACGGCGGTGCTCAACACGCTCAGGGTGGTGAAGTAGCCCACCACGCGCTGGGTTTCGGCGCGGGTGCGGTTGGCCAACGGCGAGCCGATGCGCACGCGGTCGGCGCTGCTCTGGCGGGCCAGCAGCAGCTTGAGCACGGCCAGCATGGCCATGAACGTGGTTGCCCCCTGCGCCTTGGCCAGGCTGCGCAAGCGCGCGCTGGTATCGGCGGACACCTGCACCCGGACGCTGGCACCGCGGGCATCGCGCTGTGCACTGCGTGGACGGTCCAGCGGCAGCGCCAGGGGCGTGTGGTCATCGCTCAGTTGCTGGCGCCAGTAGTCGAGCTGGCGCGCCTGTTCGCCCGCCTCCAGCCAGCGCCGCTGCCAGCCGGCGTAATCGGCGTACTGCACGGCCAGCGCCGGCCATTGCGGGGCGTGCCCTTGGCAACGCGCGGCATACGCGGCAGCCAGGTCTTCGATGATCAGGCCGATGGACCAGCCGTCGGCCAGAATGTGATGCAGCACAATCACCAGACGATGCTGCTGCGCATCCAGGCGGTGCAGTTCCAGACGCAGCGCCGGGGCGCCCATCAGATCGAAAGGCTTCTGGGTCAATACCCGAGCCCGCTGCTGCGAGCCGGCTTCGTCCAGTTCCAGGCACACCAGCGCTTGGAACTGATGCGGCTGAATGCATTGCTGCGGCTCACCCTCGGTGTCCTGGGCGAACGAGGTGCGCAGCGCTTCGTGCCGGGCACGCAGATCGTTGCAGGTCTGCTCCAGCGCCTGGACGTTCAGCGGGCCACCCAGGCGCAATACGCCCGCCAGGTTGTAGGCCGGGCTGTCGGGCTCGCGCTGCCAGGCGATCCACAGACCGCGCTGGGCCAGCGACAGCGGCGCTGTGGGCGAGCGCGGCACCGCGACCATGGGCAGGTCGGTGAAGCGCATGCCGTTTTCCTCGAGCCGAGCCAGGAAGGCCTGGCGACGCTCGGGGCTCAGCTCGGCAAACCGGTGGGCGATTTGATGCGGATCGATACTCATCTCAAACCTCGAATTCATCCAGCCAGCGGGCCATGTCGTTCAGCCGCTCGCGGTGATCGGCCGCTGCGGCGAACACGTCGCTGGGCAGTTGCCGGGCCAACTTCTGCACGGTGACGTGATCGAAGAAAGCGTTGATCGGTAGGTGACAGCCGTGACGCTGCTGCAACTGGGCGCGCACCTGCATGACGCTCAGCGAATGCCCGCCCAGCTCGAAGAAACTGTCGGTGACACCGATCTGCTCCAGACCCAAGACCTCGGCCCAGATCGCCACAAGGGCGCGTTCTGCATCGGTGCTCGGCGGGACATGGGCGCTGGTGCTGCCCTGCCCTTCGGGCTGTGGGAGGCGCTTGCGATCCAGCTTGCCGTTGGCCGACAGCGGCATGGCTTCGAGTTGCAGCAGTCGCCACGGCACCATGTACTCAGGAACGTGCTGGCCGAGGTGAAATTTAAGCGCAGCCTCATCGACGGCATCGCCGACCCAGTAGCCCAGCAGTTGGTTGTCGCTGGCGATGACCACGCATTCACGCACTGCCGGGTGAGCCAGCAGCACCGCTTCGATCTCGCCCAACTCGATACGCAGGCCGCGCAATTTCACTTGGTGATCGAGACGGCCGAGGTAGTCGATGGCGCCGTCGGCACGCCAGCGCGCCAGGTCGCCGCTGCGGTACATGCGTGAGCCGGGCGCGCCGTAGGGGTTGGCGACGAAGCGCTCGGCAGTCAGCGCAGGGCGACCCAGGTAGCCGCGCGCCAGGTTGACGCCAGCGATGTACAACTCGCCCGCCACCCCGACCGGCACCGGATTGAGGTCGGCATCCAGGATGTGGATCTGGGTGTTGGCGATGGGCCGACCGATCGGCACGCTGTTGCCGTCTTCGCGGCAGGCCCAGGCGGTGACGTCGATGGCCGCTTCGGTGGGGCCGTACAGGTTATGCAGTTCGCTGGACGTCTGCGCCAGCACCTGGCGCTGCAACTCGGCCGGCAGGGCTTCGCCGCTGCAGATGATGCGCTTGAGCGAGATACAGGCCGGCAATTCGCCTGCCGACACGAACGCCTGGAGCATCGACGGTACGAAGTGCAGCGTGGTGATGCCGTGCTCGACGATCAGCTCGCGCAACGCTTGCGGATCGCGGTGCGCACCGGGCGGCGCCATGACCAATGCGGCGCCGCTGAGCAACGGCCAGAAGAATTCCCATACCGATACGTCGAAGGTGTAGGGAGTCTTTTGCAATACCCGATCGTTGGCGGTCAGCCCGTATTCGGCTTGCATCCACTGCAATCGGTTGAGCAGACCTGCGTGTCGATTGCCGACGGCCTTGGGCTTGCCGGTGGAGCCCGAGGTGTACAGGCAGTAGACGAGGTTTTCCGGGTTGATAACGACGTTCGGCGAGGTGATCGATTGCGCGTCCAACTGCAGGCGCTCCAACGCGTGCACCGGCACCCTGACTTCGCCCGACCATGTGTTCAACAGATGACTCTGAGTCAGCAACAACGGACTGCCACTGTCCTCGAGCATGCCCTGCAGCCGCTCCCGCGGATGCTCCGGGTCCAGCGGCAGATACGCACCGCCCGCCTTGATCACACCCAGCAACGCCACCACCAACTCAACCGAACGCTCGGCACAGACGGCAACCGGTACATCCGGCCCAACGCCTTGAGCTTGCAGCCAATGGGCAAGCTGATTGGCGCGGGCATCGAGTTCGGCATAGCTCAAACGCGTGTCGCCGTGGACCAACGCCAGCGCATCGGGTGTAGCGCGCACCTGTTCGGCGATCATCGCCGGCAGGCTTGGATACTGCTGATACCCGCTATCGGTCGCGTTCCACGCCTTGATCTGCTGGACCTCGGCAGGGCTCAGCAAGGTCAGGCTGGCCAACGGACGCTGGCTGTCCTCAAACTGCGCCAACAGCCCGGCCAGGTGTTCGCTGAAGCGCAAGACATCGGCTTCGATGAACGCGTCCTGGCGGTAGCTGAACTCGATCTGCAACTGCGCGCCCGCGTGGATCACCAGGGTCAGCGGGTAATGGGTGGTTTCGTGGCGCTGCACGGGCGAGAAGCGCAAACCGCTGGCCTCACCGAGGGCCTGTTCCACCGGGTAGTTTTCGAACACCAGCAGCGTATCGAACAACGCCTGGCCACCCTGCCCGGCCCAACCCTGGATCTCGAACAGCGGTGTGTGTTCATGTTCGCGCAGCGCACTGTTCAAGCCCTGCAACTGCCTCAGCCAGTCGCCCAGCGGCTGCCGAGGGAGCGGCGTCTGAATCACCGGCAATGTGTTGATGAACAGGCCCAGCGTGCGCTCAGCCTCGGGCAACTGTGCCGGGCGACCGGCCACCGTTGCGCCGAACGCCACCGTGGCCTGCCCGCTGTAGCGCTGCAGCAACAGGCTCCAGGCACCTTGCACCAAGGTGTTCAAGGTGACCCGCTCGCGGCGGGCGATAGCGCTCAGGCGTGCGGTCGTCGCCGCATCGCATTGCCAGAGGTGCTGGCGGTGACCCAGGCCCTCGCCCGCGCCGCTCACCGTGCTGGCGAGCAAGGTCGGCTCGTGCAGATCGACCAGGCGTTCACGCCAGAACCGTTCGCGCTCGACCAGATCGCGTTGCTGCAGCCATTGCACGTAGTCGACGAAACGCCCGGCCGGTTCGGCAGGCGGCGTGCCGCGATAGTGCTGCAGCACCTCGGCAATCAGCCGCGACGAACTCCAGCCGTCGAGCAACAGGTGATGGCTGGTGAGAATCAACTGGTAGCGTTGCTCGTCCAGGCGCACCAGCAGCACGCGAAGCAGGGGCGCCCGCGCCAGATCGAAGCCTTGGTCACGCTCCTCGTTCGCCAATGCCTCGACCGCACCGTCGCCCTCGCTCCGGTCACGCCAGTCGAGCAGGCGCACCACCGACGGCACGCTGCGCCGCACGGCTTGCAAGGGCTGGCTCAACTCTTCCCAGAGGAACGCGGTGCGCAGCACGTCATGGCGAGCGACCGTGGTATCCCAGGCCTGTTGGAAGTGGGCTGCATCCAGGCCGTCGATGGCCAGGCTCAGTTGGTTGAGGTAATGGCTTTCATCGGGCGATTGCAAGGCATGGAAGAGCATGCCCTGCTGCAACGGCGACAGCGGATACAGCGCTTCGGTATCGGCGGGCAGTTGCAGGCCATCCAGCGTCGCTTGATCCAGCCCGGCCAAGGCGAAGTCCGAAGGCGTGAAACGCTGTGCGTCAGGCTTCAGGCAATGTTCGATGAGCTGCTGCAACTCATCGCACCAGGCTTGGGCCAAAGGTTCGACCCAGGCCGAGGCGAGCCGCGCGCCGCTGTACTGCCAGTTCATGTGCAGCTCACCCTGACGCACCTGGGCATTGATGACCAGCTCGTTGCCCAACGGCGCATCGGGCGCCTGATCGTCGCCGCCACGCTCGCGGGCAAGGCGGAACAAGCCCTGGCTCTCCATGCCCAGATCGGTCTGGCCAAGGTAGTTGAAGGTGATCGAGGGTTGCGACCCGGCAGCCAGTTCGCCGCGCACCTGCGGCTCGCCCAGGGAGCGCAGGATGCCGTAGCCCATACCGTGATCGGGGACATGGCGCAGCTGTTCCTTGATGCCGCGAATCGCCACGCCGGCGTCCGCCCCGGGGTCGGTGTGCAGGCGCACCGGGTAGACACTGGTGAACCAGCCGACGCTGCGGCTCAGGTCGACATCGCTGTATTGCGCCGGGACCTCGCGACCATGACCTTCCAGGGCCACCAGCACACTCTGACCGCCAGTGGCGCGCAAGACCACACGGGCCAGCGCGGTGAGCAGCAGTTCATCGACGCGGCTGCGATAGGCTTGCGGCGCCTGGGTCAGCAACTGACGCGTGAGGGGCTCGGCCAGGCGCACCTGACACTCGCGCACCTGGTCACGACGGCGGCTGCCCGCAGCGTCCAGCAGCGGCAGGCTGACGGCCCCGGCCGCAACCGTAGCGCGCCAGAAATCCAGCTCCGCCAGGCGCGCGGGCGCCTGCTCCAGGAGCACTTCGCCCCAGCGCTGGAACGCACTGGTCTTGTGCCCAAGGGTCGGCGTCCGGCCCGCCTGCAACTGTTCATACACACGTTGCAGATCATCGAGCAGGATGCGCCACGACACACCGTCCACCACCAGGTGGTGAGCCACCAGCAACAGGCGCTGCCCCTGCGCCATGTCGAGCAGCAGCGCGTGCAGCAGCGGGCCTTCGCTCAGATTCAGCAGGGCTTGGCTGCGGCTGCACGCCTGGGTCATTTGCGCGCTGTCGGTGACCTGCAACTGGTCCAGCGGCACTGTGGCCGTTTCGGCGTAAGACTGCTGCCAGTGCCCGTCGTCGTCCTCGACGAAACGCAGGCGCAGGGCGTCGTGGTGGGCCACCAAGGTCTGCAGGGCCGTTTCGATCAGCGTGGCATCCAGTGGTTCGGTCGGCTGCAGCAGGACGGACTGGTTCCAGTGCTGCCGCGCGCTGATCGGGCTTTCGAAAAACCACGCCTGGATCGGCGTCAAGGTCGCTGCACCGGTGACCGGCCCCTGCGCCTGGACGATACTTGCCTGGCGCTTGGCGACCTGGGCCAGGGCCCGAATAGTCTGCTGTTCGAAGACCTGCCTGGGCGTCAGCAGCACGCCGGCCAGACGCGCCCTGCCGACCAGTTGCAAGGAGACGATGGAGTCGCCGCCCAGCTCGAAGAAGTTTTCGTTCGCGCCCACGCGCTCCACGCCCAGCAGCTGTTGCCAAAGGCCTGCTAGCACGATCTCTACTTCCCCTTGAGGTGCAAGGAAATCGCCGCTCTGCGCATGCCAGTCCGGAATCGGCAATGCGACCCGGTCGAGCTTGCCGTTGGGCGTTACCGGCAATTGCGGCAACCACAGCAGGCGAGATGGGATCATGTAGTCCGGCAACTGCTCGGCCAGCGCCTGCTTGACCCGAGATTCCAGAGTCGATTCATCTGCCGTCGACGCGGCTACGCCATAGGCGACCAGCCGCACACCGGACGGTGAAGGCCGGGCCAGCACCACGCAGCTTTCGACCTCGGGGTGCTGCTGAATGCACGCCTCGACCTCGCCGGGTTCGATGCGATAGCCGCGAATCTTGATTTGCTGGTCGATGCGACCCACGTATTCGATGATCCCGTCGGCGCCCCACAGCACGCGGTCGCCGGTGCGGTACATGCGCGCACCGGGTGCGCCGAACGGATCCGGCACGAAGCGCTCGGCGCTGAGCGCCGGTCGGTCATGGTATTCACGGGCCAGGCCGCTGCCGCCCAGGTACAGCTCGCCGCTGACCCCGGCCGGCACCGGTTGCAGGCGCGCGTCGAGAATGTAGGCACGACGGTCACCCACCGGTCGGCCTATGGGCGCGTAGGCCGAGCGACAGGCCTGGCTCGCTGCGACCTTCCATACCAGCGGCGTGACCACGGTTTCGGTAGGCCCGTAGCCGTTGATCAAGGTGCGCGGCGCCAGGGTCTGGCGGATGCGTTCGAAGTTGGCCTGGGGCATGGCTTCGCCACCGAAGGAATACAGGTCCAGCGCCGGCGCCTGCCCCTGCGCCTGGGCTTCGGCGGCGAGCTGCGTCAGGTACACCGGCGGGAAGCCGGCGTTGGTGACCTGCTGTTCGGCCAAGGTCTGCAAGGTGCGCGCCGCTGACCACAGTTCTTCGTCGCGCAGCACCAGGCTGGCGCCACAGGTCAGGGCGGTCATCCAGCGCTCGTGGGCGCCGTCGAACGCGAATGAGATGAAGTGGAATTCGCGGGAGGCCTCGCTCATGTCGTACAGCGGCGCGGTGGCAGCGCAATGCATGGCCAGCGGACCATGAGCGACCGCAACCCCTTTGGGCGTGCCGCTGGAACCGGAGGTGTAGATCAGGTAGGCGAGATTCTGCGCCTGCACATCGACCTCGGGGGCGTGTTCGCTGTAGTCGTCGAGCGCCTGGCGGTCGAGGTCCAGCAGCGGCAGTCCCGGCGTTTCAGGCAATCTCTCAAGCGCCAGCTGCTCGGTGATCAGCAGGCTCATGCCACTGTCCTGCAGCACATAGCCCAGACGTTCGCGGGGGTAGTCCAACGCCAGCGGCACAAAGGCGGCACCGGCCTTGGCCACGGCGAGCAACGCCACCAGCAGCCGATTGGAGCGCTGCAGCGCCACGCCGACGCGCATCTCCGCACCGATGCCGCGGGCAATCAGGGCATGGGCCAGACGGTTGGCCTGCCGCTCCAGTTCACCTCGGGTGAGGGTCTCACCGGCGCAGATCAAGGCGACGCGCTGCGGATCGGCAGCGGCATGGGCGGCAATGCGCTGCGGCACACTGATGAACGCGTGCGGTGCGTAGTCCGAGGTGCCCCAGGCCATGACCTGGCGGTATTCGCGGCTGCCGAGCGGGCTGATCGCCGCCAGCGGCTGCTGGGCGTCTGCGATCAGGCCGAGCAGCAGGCTGTTGAGATGCTGCACCAGCGCCTCGACGCGCACCGCAGCAAACGCATCGCGGCGGTAGCCGAAGGTGATGTCCAGCGTCTCACCGGAGAAGATCGCCACGGACAACGGATAATGGGTGGCTTCACGCGTGCTCGATGCTTCGATACGCACGCCGCTGCGCTGGCGCATGGCGTAGTCGACAGGGTAGTTTTCGAACACCAGCAGGCTGTCGAACAGGCTTTGCCCGCTCAACCCTGCCCAACGCAGAATGTCCGCCAGTGGCGTGTGTTCGTACTCCCCCGCGTCGGCGCTGCGGGCTTGCAGCTCGCGCAGCCATTCACCCACTTTTTCGCCCGGCTCGCCACTGCCGATCACCGGAACGGTATTGATGAACAGCCCCACCACCGACTCGGCATCGTCGAGCGCCGTGGGTCGGCCCGACACGGTCGTGCCGAACGCCACCTGCGCCTGCCCGGTGTAGGTTTGCAGCAAGAGAATCCAGGCGCCCTGCACCAGGGTGTTGAGGGTCACCCGCTGGCGACGGGCGAATTGGCGCAGGCGCTGGGTGTCCTGGGCCGACAGGCCGCTGCGGATCACCCCATGACCGGTTGCATCGCTCAGACCTTGAGTGTCCTGGGCCGGCAGGCTTTGAGCGAGCAGCGTCGGTCCGTCCAGCGCAGCAAGGCGCGCCTGCCAGTACGCTTGCGCAGCCTCGCTGTCGCGGGTACCCAACCAGGCGATGTAGTCGCGATACTGGCTGCGGGGCGCCAGCGGCTGCTCGCCTGCGTAACGTTGCAGCACCTCGCCGATCAGGCGCGCACTGCTCCAGCCATCCAGCAGAATGTGGTGGAAGGTCCAGATCATGCGGCAACGGTTGGCGTCCAGTTGCAACAACTGCACCCGTTGCAGCGGCAGGCAGGTGAGGTCGAACCCTTTCGAGCGCTCTGCAGCCGCCCAGTCGTCCAGCGCCTGCTGGCTGAGCCCACGGGCATCGTGTACCTGAGCCACGGCCCGGCAGCGGCGCAGAACGGCCTGCAGCGGCACCTGAAGTTCGCCCTGGCCGAGGAACACGCTGCGCAAGGTGGCGTGCTGCTGCACGGTGCTGTCCCAGGCCTGCAGGAACCGCTGCAGATCCAGCCCTTCGAGCACCACATCGATCTGATTGACGTAGGCCGCCTGGGCATCGCCTTGCAGGCTGTGGAAGAGCAGGCCTTGCTGCAGGGGCGACAGCGGATAGAGGTCTTCCACGTCGCGTGCGGTCAGGGGCAAGGCGTCGAGTTGGGCCTGGGTCAGTCCGGCCAGCGGTACGTCGGCAGGTGTCAGCGCCGCGTTCGCCGGGGCCAGGCAGTGGGCGGCGAGCAGGCTCAGTTCGGCGCGCAGGTCGTCCAGCAGACACTCCAGTTGCGAGGGGCTGTAATGACTTGCATCGGCCCGGGCGTCGAAGTGCAGTTGGCCTTCCACCAGGCGTGCATTGACCGTCAATGCATGGCTGAGCGGCGCCTGGTCGTCGCGCTGCCGGCCCTGCGGTTCACTGGCCAGGGTGAACAGGCGCTGAGCGTCGAAGCCGGTGTCGTATTGGCCCAAATAGTTGAACATCACCTGTGGCGAGGCCTGCTCGGCGAGCGACGCCTGGGCGGACGACGGGCCCAGGTAGCGCAGCGCGCCGTAGCCGATGCCCTTGTTCGGCACCTGGCGCAGTTGTTCCTTGACCGCCTTGATGGCCGTGCCCAGATCGCCCAGGCCCGGACTCAGGCGCACCGGGTACAGGCTGGTGAACCAACCGACGCTGCGCTCGATATCCAGGCCGTCGCTGTAGGGCACGGGCAAGGCGTCACGGCCATGGCTTTCGAGGGCCACGCTCAGCGAGGTCTGGCCGCTGTGTCGGCACAGCACGCGGGCCAGGGCCACCAGCAGCAGTTCATCCAGACGCGTGCGGTAGGCGCCCGGTGCTTCCTTGTGCAGGCGGCGGGTCAGCTCGGCCGGCAGGCGCAGCCGGTGTTCCACGGCCTGGCCTTCGCGACCCAGGGCCTGAGCCGGTTGCCCTTGTGTCTGCGCGCGCCAGTATTCCAGTTCAGCGAGCAGCGCCGGGCTTTGCGCGAAGGCCAGCAGCCGTTCGCCCCATTGCCCGAAGCTGGCACCCACCGGCGCCAGCGTCACCACCCGACCGGCGCTGTGTTGCCGATAGGCGTGCTGCAAGTCCTCCACCAGCACGCGCCAGGACACGCCATCCACCACCAGGTGGTGAATCACGATCAACAACCGTTGGCTGCCGTCGCTCAACGCCAGCAACGCGGCGCGCAATACGGGCCCCTCGTTCAGGTCGAGGCTGGCTTGCAGGCGCTCGGCCTCGTGAAGCAAGGTTTCGGCGTCCGGGGCATCGATTTCCACCAGCAGGTCGTCGCGGGTGGACGCGGTGTAGCGTTGTTGCCAAGTGCCGTTGGCACCCTGGTGGTAACGCAGACGCAGGCTGGCGTGGTGCTCGGCCAGAGCCGCCAGACTGGCGCGCAGTGGCTCGGCCTGCAAGGCCTGCAATGGGCGCAGCAAGGCCGACTGGTTCCAGTGCTGAGGCTGGGCAATGTCCTGGCTGAAAAAATAGTGCTGGATCGGCGTCAGCGGCGCCGGCCCACTGGCCACGGTCGGCACTCGCTCTACACTCTGACAGGCGCTGCGTGCGGCCTGCGCCAGCGCGGCCAGGGTCGGGTGCAGGAACAGGTCTCGTGGGCTCAACTGCCACCCTGCCTGCCGCGCCCGACTGATCACCTGCAAGGACAGAATGGAGTCGCCGCCCAGTTCGAAGAAGTTGTCGGCGACACCCACCTCTTCGACGCCCAAGACCTCGGCCCAGATCGACGCCAAGGCCCGCTCGACCTCGCTGCGCGGTGCAATGTAGGCCTCGACGGCGACCTGCCCTTCGGGGGCTGGCAATTGCTTGCGATCGAGCTTGCCGTTGGCCGACAGCGGCATGGCGTCGAGCGGTACGAGGCGCCACGGCACCATGTATTCGGGCACGTGCTGGCCTAGATGTGTCTTGAGCTCGGTCTCATCGGTACCGCTGCCCACCCAGTAACCGATCAGTTTTTCGTCACGAGCGATGACCACGCATTCCTGGACGTTCGGGTGAGCCAACAGCACCGCTTCGATCTCGCCCAGTTCGATACGCAGCCCGCGCAATTTCACCTGGTGATCCAAGCGACCGAGGTAGTCGATGGCACCGTCGGTACGCCAGCGCGCCAGATCACCGCTGCGGTACATGCGCGAGCCGGGCGTGCCGTAGGGGTTGGCGACGAAGCGCTCGGCGGTCAGCGCGGGGCGACTCAGGTAGCCGCGCGCCAGGTTGATCCCAGCGATGTACAACTCACCGGCCACACCCACGGGTACCGGATTGAGATCGGCATCGAGGATGTGGATCTGCGTATTGGCGATGGGACGGCCGATCGACACGCTGCGACCGTCTTCGCGGCAGGCCCAGGCCGTGACATCGATGGCCGCCTCGGTGGGGCCGTACAGGTTATGCAGTTCGCTGGACGTCTGCGCCAGCACCTGGCGCTGCAACTCGGCCGGTAAGGCTTCGCCGCTGCAGATGATGCGTTCGAGCGAGGTGCAGGCCGGCAACTCGCCGGCTGATACGAACGCCTGCAGCATCGACGGCACGAAGTGGAGCGTGGTGATGCCGTGCTCAACGATCAGCTCGCGCAACGCTTGCGGATCGCGGTGTGCACCGGGCGGTGCCATGACCAATGCGGCGCCGCTGAGCAACGGCCAGAAGAATTCCCATACCGATACGTCGAAGGTGTAGGGAGTCTTTTGCAGCACTCGATCATGGGATGTCAGCCCGTATTCGGCCTGCATCCACTGCAGGCGGTTGAGCAGACCGGCGTGGCGATTGCCAACAGCTTTAGGTTTGCCGGTGGAGCCGGAGGTGTACAGGCAGTAGACGAGGTTTTCCGGGCTGATGAGAACGTCCGGCGCATTCGTGGGTTGGCCGCCAAGCGGCAGAAGCTCAAGTGCATAAACCGGTACGCGTGCCCAGGCGTCCATCAGGTGCTTCTGAGTCAGCAACAACGGACTGCCACTGTCTTCAAGCATGCCCTGCAGCCGCTCCCGCGGATGCTCCGGATCCAGCGGCAGATACGCGCCACCCGCCTTGATCACACCCAGCAACGCCACCACCAGCTCAACCGAACGCTCGGCACAGACGGCAACCGGAACATCCGGCCCAACACCCTGCCCTTGCAGCCAATGGGCCAGTTGATTGGCGCGGGCATCCAGTTCGGCATAGCTCAAACGTGTGTCGCCATGGACCAACGCCAGCGCATCGGGTGTAGCGCGCACCTGTTCGGCAATCAGCGCAGGCAGGCTCGCGTAGGATGGATAGTCTTCCTGAGTGGCGTTCCAGGTGCTCAACTGCGCCTGCTCGGCCGGGGTCAGCGGCGCCAGTTCATGCAGCGCGCGCTCGGGCTGTTCCAGCACCTGTTCGAGCAGGTGCACGAAGTGCGCGTGCCACGCCTGCACGGTGGCAGCCTCAAGCAGGTCGGTGGCGTAGCTGAAGGTCGCCGTGATCTGACCTTGAGGGTTTTCTTCGGTGGTCAGGGCCAGGTCCAGCTGTGCGGTCTGGGCCGTCTGCTCCAGACGCTCGAACACCAGGCCGCCCGCCTCCACCTCACGGTCGCCACGTTGCAAGTGGTTGAACAGCACCTGGAACAACGGGTTGCGGCCCAGGCTGCGCGCCGGTTGCAGCGCCTCGACCAGATGCTCGAAGGGCACGTCCTGGTGAGCCTGAGCCTGCAACGCCTGTTCACGCACGGCCTTGAGCTGGTCGACGAAAGACGCTTGCCGCGACACCTGCAGCGGCCAGACCTGAGTATTGACGAAACAGCCCATCAAACCCTGGGTGGCTGGGGACGTGCGATTGGCCACCGGAATGCCGATACGCACCTGCGACTGACCACACAGCCGGCCGAGCCACACCCCGTAAGCCGCCAGCAGGACCATGAACGGCGTGGCGTGCTGGGCGCGGGCGAACTGGCGCAGGCGCTGGCTGAGGGCGTCGGGCAAGGCTTTGCCGACCCGGGCGCCGCGGTAGCTGGGCAAGCCGGGCCGCAGATGATCCACCGGCAACTCCAGCACCGGTTCCTCGGTGCCCAGGCGCTCGCACCAGTATGCCAGTTGCTGCTCGCCCTCACCCGCTTCCAGCCACAGGCGCTGCCAACGGGCGTAATCGCTGTACTGAATCTCGAGGCTGGGCAAGGCATCGGCATCGCCCCGCAGACGGCGGGCGTAGCCGCTGGCCAGCTCCTCGACGAAGAGCTCGACCGAGACGCCATCGGCAACGATGTGGTGCAAGGTGACCAGCAAGGCATGCCGCTCGGCCTCGCAACGCACCAGGCACAAACGCAGCAAGGGGCCTTGAGTGAGATCGAACGGTCGTGTGGCCTGCTCTTGTGCCAGACGCGCCAACGCTGCATCGCGGGCCGACACCGATACGTCGCTGAGGTCTTCGCGGATCAGTGTCACGGTGCAGGCATCGACGTCGTGCACGCGCACCACCGGTTCGCCGTCCTGAGTGGGGAAGTCGCTGCGCAGCACCGCGTGTCGGGCCACGATGTCGGCAATCGCCGCCTGCAAAGCGGCCTCGTTCAGCTCGCCGGACAATTGCAGGCCGCCGGTGATGTGGTAGGCACTGGCGGTCGGCTCCAACTGCCAGAGCAGCCATAGTCGCTTCTGACTGTAGGACAACGGTGATTGCGCCTCGGGAGGTGCCGGGACGATTGGCAAGCGACGGGCGTCGATGCCTTTTGCGCGCAGTTGCTGCAGAAATATCCGCTGCTTTGGCGCTGGAAGCGCGTTGAACCGTTCCGCCAACGGGCGCAACGGATCGTCGCGCAGGCTCGGGCCGTGGGGTTGGCTCAGGTCGTTCATTCGATGCGCTCCAGTTCGTTCAGCAATTGGGTCATGGCGTCCACCTCCTCTTCAGGGGCGTGCGCCGGAATGTGCTCCAGGTGCCGAGCGAGCGCCTCGACGGTGGGCGTATCGAACACCGCGCCGAGATGAATCTGTACGCCCAATTGGTGGCGGATCTGCGAAGCCAGACGGGTCGCGAGCAGCGAATGCCCGCCCAGTTCGAAAAAGTCATCCGTCACCCCGACCCGCGCCACGCCCAGCACTTCGGACCAGATCCTTGCCAGGTCGCGTTCGGCGTCAGTGCGCGGTTCGACATGCCCTTTGACGACCTGAACCTCGATCTGCGGCAGGCGCTTGCGATCCAGCTTGCCGTTGGCCGACAGCGGCATGGTTTCGAGTTGCAGCAGTCGCCACGGCACCATGTACTCAGGAACGTGCTGGCCGAGGTGAAATTTAAGCGCGGCCTCGTCAACGGCGTCGCCGACCCAGTAGCCCAGCAGTTGGTTGTCTGCGGCAACCACCACGCATTCGCGCACCGCCGGGTGAGCCAGCAGCACCGCTTCGATCTCACCCAACTCGATACGCAGGCCGCGCAATTTCACCTGATGGTCGAGACGGCCGAGGTAGTCAATGGCACCGTCCTCGCGCCAGCGCGCCAGGTCGCCGCTGCGGTACATACGCGAGCCGGGCTCGCCGTAGGGGTTGGCGACGAAGCGCTCGGCGGTCAGCGCAGGGCGACTCAGATAGCCGAGCGCCAGGTTGACGCCGGCGATGTACAACTCGCCCGCCACCCCGACCGGCACCGGATTGAGGTCGGCATCCAGGATGTGGATCTGGGTGTTGGCGATGGGCCGACCGATCGGCACGCTGTTGCCGTCTTCGCGGCAGGCCCAGGCGGTGACGTCGATGGCCGCTTCGGTGGGGCCGTACAGGTTATGCAGTTCGCTGGACGTCTGCGCCAGCACCTGGCGCTGCAACTCGGCCGGCAGGGCTTCGCCGCTGCAGATGATGCGCTTGAGCGAGATACAGGCCGGCAATTCGCCTGCCGACACGAACGCCTGGAGCATCGACGGTACGAAGTGCAGCGTGGTAATGCCGTGCTCAACGATCAGTTCGCGCAGTGCTTGTGGATCTCGGTGCGCACCGGGCGGTGCCATGACCAATGCGGCGCCGCTGAGCAACGGCCAGAAGAATTCCCATACCGATACGTCGAATGTGTACGGAGTTTTCTGCAGCACCCGGTCACGGGTCGTAAGACCGTATTCGGCCTGCATCCATTGCAGGCGATTGAGCAGACCGGCATGGCGATTGCCGACGGCTTTGGGCTTGCCGGTGGAGCCTGAGGTGTACAGGCAGTAGACGAGGTTTTCCGGACTGATAAGAACGTCCGGCGCGCTCATCGGCAAACCGCTCAGGGGCAGATCTTCGAGCGCATAAACAGGAACATCCGCCTCGCCCGGCCATTTTTCCATCAGGTGATTCTGAGTCAGCAACAACGGGCTGCCACTGTCCTCAAGCATGCCCTGCAACCGCTCGCGCGGATGCTCCGGATCCAGCGGCAGATACGCGCCGCCCGCCTTGATCACACCCAGCAACGCCACCACCAATTCCACCGAGCGCTCGGCACAGACGGCAACCGGCACATCCGGACCAACGCCCTGCCCATGCAGCCAATGGGCAAGCTGATTGGCGCGGGCGTCCAGTTCGGCGTAGCTCAAACGTGTGTCGCCATGGACCAACGCCAATGCATCGGGTGTGGCGTGCACCTGCTCGGCGATCATCGCCGGCAGGCTTGGATAAGACGGATACCGAATATCCGTAGCGTTCCAGTCCGACAACTGACGTTGCTGCACCGCATCGAGCAGGCGCAGCTCGCCCAGGCGTAGCGAAGCCGTGTCCAGCGCCGGGGCTGCCATCGCCAGCAAAAGGTTGCGCAAATGCTCGCCGATCCGAGCCACGCTGTCCGCCGCGAAAGCGCTCAGCAGGTAGCTCATCTGCACATTCAGGGTATCGCCGGCATGGATCACCACGGTCAGCGGGTAATGGGTGGTCTCCCGCGAAATGACCTGGCCGAACCGCACGCCACTGCCGCTGCGCAAGGCGCTGTCCACCGGATAGTTTTCGAACACCAGCACGCTGTCGAACAGCGCCTGACCACCCTGTCCGGCCCAGCGCTGGATATCGAACAGCGGCGTGTGCTCGTGTTCGCGAAGCGCCAGATTCAGCGACTGCAGATCGCGCAGCCACTCGCCCAACAAACGCTCGGGGCCGGGCGCCTGAATGACCGGCAAGGTGTTGATGAACAGCCCGAGCATGCGCTCGGCATCGGCCAGCGCGGCTGGGCGGCCGGCCACGGTGGCGCCAAAGGCCACGCTGCGTTGCCCGGTGTAGCGCTGCAAAAGCAGGCTCCAGGCACCCTGCACCAGCGTGTTGAGGGTCACCCGCTCACGTCGGGCGAACGCCGCCAGTGCCTCGGTGGTCGCCTCGTCCACGTGCAGGCGCAGGTCGCCGTGCCCCGCCTGTTCGAGCACTGCTGGCAAGGCGTCGGCCAATCGCGTCGGCGCATCCAGGTGACGCAGCTGCTCGGCCCAGAACGCCTCGCTCGTCTGCGCATCCTGACGTGCCAGCCAGGCCAGATAATCGCGATAGGCGCTCGCGCTCGGCAGCGGCGACTCGCCGCGATAATGCAAGAGCACTTCTTCGAGCATTCGCGCGGTGGCCCAGCCATCGAGAAGGATGTGATGGCGGGTCCAGATCAGTTGGTAATCCCGTTCGCCCAGGCGCACCAGCAACAGCCGTTGCAGCGGCGGTTGGCGCAGGTCGAAGCCTTGGTCGCGCTGGGCGTCGGCCAGTTCGGCCAGGTCCAGACGCACCTGCTGCGCAGGGCGTGCGCGCCAGTCCAGGTGCTGCACCGGCGAAGGCAAGTGGCGATGAATCCATTGCAACGGTTGCGGCAGATCGCCGTCCCAGACGAAACCGGCGCGCAGGATCGCGTGTTCGCGGGTGACACGCTCCCAGGCCTCCGCAAACCGCAGGCCGTCCACGTCGCTCAGCGGCACGCTGACCTGATTGATGTAGGTGCTGCGAGTGTCGCCTTGCAGGGCATGAAAGAGCAAACCCTGCTGCAGTGGCGACAACGGGTACAGGTCCTCAAGGTCGGTCGCGGCGACCGGCAGGGCGTCCAGTTGCGCCTGAGTCAGCTGCGCCAGGGGAAAGTCCGCCGGCGTGACGCCCGCGGCCCCAGGGCTCAGGCAATGGTCGATCAGCCTGGCCAATGTCGCTAGATACCGTTGCGCCAGGGCTTGCACCACGACCGTATCGAAACGCTCGACGCCGTAGCGCCAGTTCACGTGCAGGCAGCCGTCACGCACCTGGCCGGTCACCACCCATTCGCTGTCGGCCCCGGCGCTGGGGTCCAGGGAAGCACCCAGGGGCTCATCGGCCCAGGCGAACAGGCCACCGGCCGAACGACCCGGGTCGAACTGGCCGAGGTAGTTGAAGGTGACCTGCGGGGCCGTCCGGGCCGCCAGCTGCTCTGCGAACTGGCTCTGGTCGAGGTAGCGCAGTACGCCATAACCCAGCCCCTCGCCCGGCACCGCGCGCAGCTGTTCCTTGATCGCCTTGATGGCTTGCTCCGGGTCGTCACTGCCAGGCGTCAGTTGCAGCGGGTACAGGGCGGTGAACCAGCCCACGCTACGGCTCAGGTCCATATCCGCATCGGCGTTGGGGGTGCGGCCGTGGCCCTCCAGGAGGATGTCCACCGCCGACTGACCACTCCAGTGGCACAGCGTCTGCGCCAGCGAGGTCAACAGCAGCTCGTTGATGCGCGTGCGATAAGCACCATTAGCAGCGCCGAGCAGCGCCTGGGTGCGCGCCGCATCGAGTTGCAGGCGCACCTGAGCGGTGTCAGCCAAGGCACGACTGCCCTGCGGATGCTGCACGTTCAGCGAAGCGGCCGAAGTCTGCGCATAGGCGCGCCAGTAGTCGCGCTCGGCATCGCTTACCCCCAGTCGCGCCTCATTGACGAGGTACTCGCCCCACGCCTTGAAGCTGGCCGTGCGCGGAGCCAGTTCAAGTGGCAAACCCGCCAGCGCCTGAGTGTGCAGCCGCGCCAGATCTTCCAGCAGGATGCGCCAGGATACCCCATCCACCACCAAGTGATGGGCGACCAGCAACAGCCGCTGGCTGCCGTCGCCCAGTTCCATGAGCACGGCCTTGAACAGCGGACCCTGGTCCAGATCGAAGCCACGCTGGGCGGCTTCACACAGCGCAGTGATCGCCTCGGATCCGGCTTCGCCCAGGCTCTGGCACTGCAGCAGCGAGGTCGTAGCTTGCCCGTGGTGTGCGCGCCAGCGGCCTTCGACACGCTGAAAGTGCAGGCGCAGAGCATCGTGATGGGCGTACAGCGCCGTCAGCGCCCGATCCAGCGCCTGTGGCTGAAGTGTTTGCAGCGGCCGCAGCAGCAACGCCTGATTCCAGTGGCCGGGGACAGGCACCGCCTGGGCGAAAAAATGCGCCTGAATCGGTGTGATCGGCCCCTCGCCCTGTACCGGGCCGTTGTCGACACGGGCGTGGTCCAAGGCCACCGCGACGGCTGCCAAGGCAGCGATGTGTTGATGCTCGAACACATCGCGTGGCTTGAGTTGCCACCCGGCCTGCCGCGCCCGGCTGATCACCTGCAAGGACAGAATGGAGTCGCCGCCCAGCTCGAAGAAGTTGTCGGCGACACCCACCTGTTCGACGCCCAAGACCTCGGCCCAGATCGACGCCAAGGCCCGTTCGACCTCGCTGCGCGGTGCGACGTAGGCCTCGACGGCGACCTGCCCTTCGGGCGTCGGCAGCTGCTTGCGGTCCAGCTTGCCGTTGGCCGACAGCGGCATCGCGTCGAGCTGTACGAGGCGCCATGGCACCATGTAGTCGGGCACGTGCTGGCCTAGATGGGTCTTGAGTTCGGCTTCATCGGTGTCGCCGCCTACCCAGTAACCGATGAGTCTCTCGTCACGGGCGATGACCACGCTTTCCTGTACGTTCGGGTGAGCCAGCAGCACCGCTTCGATCTCGCCCAGCTCGATACGCAGGCCGCGCAATTTCACCTGATGATCGAGACGGCCGAGGTAGTCGATGGTCCCGTCGGCACGCCAGCGCGCCAGGTCACCGCTGCGGTACATGCGTGAGCCAGGCGCGCCGTAGGGGTTGGCGACGAAGCGTTCGGCGGTCAGCGCGGGGCGACTCAGGTAGCCCCGCGCCAGGTTGATCCCAGCGATGTACAACTCACCGGCCACACCCACGGGTACAGGATTGAGGTCGGCATCGAGGATGTGGATCTGGGTGTTGGCGATGGGCCGGCCGATCGGCACACTGCTGCCGTCTTCGCGGCAGGCCCAGGCCGTGACGTCGATGGCCGCTTCGGTCGGTCCGTACAGGTTGTGCAATTCACTGGACATCTGCGCCAGCACTTGGCGCTGCAACTCAGCCGGCAGGGCTTCACCGCTGCAGATGATGCGTTCGAGCGATGTGCAAGCCGGCAACTCACCCGCCGACACGAACGCCTGCAGCATCGACGGCACGAAGTGCAGCGTGGTGATGCCGTGCTCGACGATCAGTTCGCGCAACGCTTGCGGATCACGGTGCGCACCGGGCGGCGCCATGACCAATGAAGCACCGCTGATCAACGGCCAGAAGAATTCCCATACCGATACGTCGAAGGTGTAAGGGGTCTTTTGCAATACTCGGTCACTGGCGGTCAGCCCGTATTCGGCTTGCATCCATTGCAGTCGGTTGAGCAGACCGGCGTGGCGATTGCCGACGGCTTTGGGCTTGCCGGTGGAGCCTGATGTGTAGAGGCAGTAGACGAGGTTTTCCGGACTGATGAGAACGTCCGGCGCGCTCATCGGCAAGCTGCCCAGGGGCAGATCTTCCAGTGCATAAACGGGAACACCCGCCTCGCCCGACCATTTTTCTACCCACTCACTCTGAGTCAGCAACAACGGACTGCCACTGTCCTCAAGCATGCCCTGCAACCGCTCGCGCGGATGCTCCGGATCCAGCGGCAGATACGCGCCGCCCGCCTTGATCGCGCCCAGCAACGCCACCACCAATTCCACCGAGCGCTCGGCACAGACGGCAACCGGCACATCCGGACCAACGCCCTGCCCATGCAGCCAATGGGCAAGCTGATTAGCGCGGGCATCCAGCTCGGCATAGCTCAAACGCGTATCGCCATGGACCAACGCCAACGCATCGGGCGTCGCACGCACCTGTTCGGCGATCAGCGCAGGCAGGCTCGGATACTGCGGGTAGCCGCTGTCGGTTGCGTTCCAGGCGCTCAATTGGTACAGCTCGGCAACATCCATCAGCGGCAGGCTGAACACCGACCGATCGGGCGCGGCGACCATGCCCTGCACGAGCTGAGCAAGATGCTGGCCCATGCGCGCGATGGTCGTGGCGTCATAGAGCGCGGTGACGTACTCCAGCCGGCAATCGATGCCGTCAGGGTTGGCAATGACATCGAGGGTAAGGTCGAAACGCGCACTCTCCAGCTCCACGTCCAACACCTGCACCTGCAATCCCGGCAGTTGCAGGGCCTGGGCATCCCGCGAATGGCGAAAGTTGAACAACACCTGGAACAGCGCCGTGTGATGCAGATCGCGGCTCAGATTCAGGCCGTCCATGACGCACTCGAAGGGAAAATCCGACTGCTCCAATGCGACACGGCTTTCCTCGCGCAAACGGCGGCACAGCGCACGCGTGGTCAGCGCAGGCTCCAGCCGTGCGCGGTACACTTGGGTGTTGACGAAGAAACCGACGATGTTCTGCACCTGGGCATGACTGCGCGCAGCATTGGGCACACCGACGGCAAAGTCGCGCTGGCCGCTGTAGCGCGCCAACAGCACTTGCCAGGCGCCCAGCAACACCACGAAGGGCGAGCACTGCTGCAATCGGCAGAATTCTCGCAGTGCCTGGGCCGTGCTGGCCGGCAGGCGAAGGTCATGACGCGCGGCTTCCAGGCGCGGTTCGGCGCGGCGCGGTCGGTCGCTGGGCAGTTCGAGCACGGGCACGTCCTGACCCAGATAATCACGCCAGTAGGCCTGTGCCTGGCGGCCGGCCTGGCCGGCCACGTACTTGCGCTGCCAGGTCGCGTAGTCGGCGTACTCCAGCGGCAGTTTCGGCAAGGCGCGGTCGTGGCCTTGCAGGGCAGCGGCATAGGCCTGGCCGAGGGCGGCAATCAGCAGCGGGTTCGACCAGGCGTCTGCAACGATGTGATGCAGGCACAACAGCAACACGGCACCGCCGGGGTAGCGCAGCAGACTGGCCCGCAGCAGTGGTGCCTGACCCAGGTCGAAGGGCACGGCAACGCGTTGGCGCAGGGCGGCTTGCAACCCTGTGTCGTCAGGCAGGTCGACGCATTCCAGATGAAATTCCACCTCGGGATCGATGACCTGCAGAGGTTGCCCATCGACCTGCACGAAACGCGTGCGCAGGCTGGCATGGCGCTCGATCAGTCGGCGCAGGGCAGTCTGCAAGGCCGGGACATTCGGCTGGCCTTGAATCTGCAGCGCGCGAGCCGAGTTATAGGCCGGGCTGTGTACGTCATATTGTTGAAGAAACCACAAACGGCGCTGGGCGAACGACAGCGGCGCCGGTCCATCTTCGGTGCGGCGGACCGGCCCGCTGGGTGTGGCTGGCGCTGCATCGTCCAGTCCTTCGTCATCCAGTAACAGGGCAAGCAACTCGTCGCGGTCGATATCGGTCATGGTCAATCCAGTTCGCAAAAGAGGGGGCCGACCGGGGCCGGCCCGGTGTCAGTGGGCGGCCAACCCTTTGGCGGCCAGGGCCTGGGCGCGCAGGTTGGCGCGCTCTTCGTCGCTCAGGCTGTCCAGCTCTCGGCGCAGACGGGCGATCTTCTCGAGGCGCGCTGGATCGGCGAGTTCACCAAGGGCGGCGGCCAGGCGGGCGGCGTCGGGGTGGTCGAACACCAGGCCCGGCGGCACTTCGAGCTTGAACAGGGTGCGCAGGCGCGCGACCAGCTTGATCACCAGCAGCGAGTGGCCGCCGGCCTCGAAGAAATCGTCGTCCACACCCAGCGTCGCAGGTGCACAGCCCAGCAGGTCGGCCATGGCATCGCGCAGGCAGGCTTGCAACTCGTTCTGCGGCGCCCGCGCCGGCGTCCGACGCAGCAGCTGGCCGGGATCGGGCAAGGCATGACGATCGATCTTGCCGTTGGCCAGACGCGGCAGGCTGGGCACCGCGAGCAGACGCGTCGGGCACAGCGCCTCGGGCAGGCGCTCGGCCAATGCCGCGAGTAACGGTTGCAGAGCATCATCGGTCTGGCCTTGGGCAAGCACGACGTAGGCGATCAGGCTGGCCATGCCTTCACTGGGTGCCCACAGCCGCGCAACGGCCTGCTCGACGCTGGGCAAGGTCAGCAGCGCCGCCTCGATTTCGCCGAGCTCGATGCGCTGGCCGCGCAACTTGACCTGATCATCCCGGCGTCCCACCAGTTGCAGGCCACCTTCGGCGCGGTAGCGACCCAGATCCCCGGAGCGATACAGGCGCTGGCCTGGATGGAAGGGATCGTCGATGAAACGGTCGTCATCGACCTGGTCCAGATAGCCGCGGCACAATTGCGCACCGCCGATGTACAGCTCGCCCAGGGCATTGGTGGGCACCAGGCGCAGGCGCTCGTCGAGCAGATAGACCCGGTTGCCTGCGAGCACGCGACTCAGCGGGACCCGCTCATCGTGGTCCGGCGCGTCCGTCCGCACGGGGTGGTAAAGCACACCGACGGTGGTTTCGGTCGGACCATAGTGGTTGAACAGGCGCAACGACGGCGCTTGCTCGCGCAGTTGCTCGACCAGCCTGCGCGGCGTGGCTTCGCCGCCGAAAATCAGCGTGCCGGGCAGCGGCGCCAAGCCGTTGTCCAGCAGCGCGGCGAAGTGCGACGGCACGAACTTCGCCACGTCCGGGCGCTCTCGAGCCAAAAAGCGGCCGAAGGCGGCACCCTCGGCAAGATCCGCCTCAGTGGCGATGACCAGCTCGGCGCCCACCTGCATTGCACCGAACAGCAAGGTATGGCCAAGGTCGACGCTCAACGGGCTGGTCAGCGCCAGACGCATGCCAGGCGCCAGGCCCAACGCTTCACTGGCCGCCTGGGCATAGTTGCGCAGCGCACCGTGTTCGACGAGCACACCCTTCGGCACCCCGGTCGAGCCGGAAGTGAACAACAGATACGCAAGGTGCTGATCGGTGAGCTGCGGCGGCTGGAACGGCAGCGGTTCTTCACTGCCCGCCTGCACCAGGCTCGCGCTCGGCCAAGGCCCCTGGGCGCTGCTTGACCCAGGATCACACAGCACCAGCGCCGGCGCTGCCCGGCTCAGCAGGTCGTGGCGGCGCTCGGCGGGCCAGCTCGGTTCCAGCGGCAGGTAGTACGCGCCGACGCTGAGGACGGCGAAAATATGCAGCACGGCCTGCAGCGAGCGCTCGCTTGCGATAGCCACGCACTGGCCGACGCCGACCCCCTGCCCTTGCAGCCAGCCGGCCCGGTGAGTCACGGCTTGGTGCAGCGCGGCGTAATCGAGGGACTGCTGGCCATCACTGAGGGCGATGGCCTGCGGGGTCTGCTGGGCATGCCGAGCGAGCCGCTGGGGTAGCCACTCGCCCGCCGCTGCCGTCTCGTCTGGGGCCAGGGCCAACAGGCGTTGGCGCTCCGTCGTGCCTACCGGATCGAGATCGGCCAGGGCCACGGCGCCATCGACCGGCAGGGTGTGCAGCAAGGTGCGCAGTTGTTCCAGCAGCCCCTCCAGGCTGGCGACGCTGTACACAGCCCCGCTGGCCTCGATGGCCAGGTGCAGGGTGCCGCCCCAGACGCGTGCGCGCAGCAGCAGTTCGAAGGCCGGACGGCTCGGGTAGGCCAGCACCTGCTCGGGCGCAAGGCGCGCGTGCTCGAAGGCGAACCCGGCCCGCAGTGGCGCGGTGCTGGTGGGTGACTGGATCGGGCAGTATTCCTGCCAGCCGAGATGATCGGCCAGACGACCTTCGGCCTGTTGCGACCATTGGGCGAAGAGCGCCGCAGGGTCGAGTTCGACACGCAGCGGCAGGACTTTTTCGAAAACGCCCAGGGTGTCTTCGAAGTGATCGTAGTCGCTGCGGCAATCGTGCAGCCAGCCACAGACGAACGCCTGCTGCCCGCTCAAACGTCCCAACAGCACCCACCACAGTCCTTGCACAACGAAGTCCAGCGGTTGCCCCAAGGCCTCCGTCACGGCCTGGGCGGCGCCCAGGGTCGACAGGGGTACGGCAAGCTGCGCGTCCAGGCGTGATGCCTGCGGTGTCGCCGAGCTGCCACGCACACCCAGGTGCAGCGCAGTGCCGCGGGCAGGGTCGACCTCGGCATGCTGCCAATAGGCCCGACCCTGGGCGGCGTCTTCGTCGGCGGCCATGTCCTGGCGCCACTGCACATACTGCTCATAGTCCACATCGCTGGAGACCGGCGTGCGGCCCTCCACCGATGCCAGCACATCGGCGGCCAGACGCTCCAGGCTGGGCGGATCGAGGGCCAGGGCAGCCGCCACGAATTCCACCTCGCAACGGTCCTGGGACAGGGCTCGCCAGCTGACCGCCAGCACCTCCCCTTCCTCCAGCGTCAATGCGGGCGCGGTGGCGTCCAGTTCCACCCAACGCACCGCATCGCCCTGGTTGGGACAGGTCTGGCGCCAGCCGAGGAAGCCGGGCACCTGCAGCCAGCGCGTTCCGAGAACGGGCTGACCAGCCGCATAGCGTTGCAACGCGGCTGCAAAGGTGGCTGACCCCTTCGAGGCGTTCACGGCGATGCGCAAGCGATGGCTGCCCGCGTCAGGGCGTGACGGATCGCGGCCCAGCAGGCACGCCTGCTGTTCGGGGCTCAGGGCAAAGGTGTGCAGCGCGCTTGAATCAAGGCTCAGGTCGGTCATTGCGAATATCCTTGAACAGAGAGGCCGGCCATCTGGCCCGAGCGCTCGTCGGTGTCTGCGGCAGCGTCATCGAACACGCTGCGGTCGGTCATCTCGCCCATGGCCACGACGATTCGCCGCGGACCTTCGAAGGGGTCGCGGGCGTGAGCCACGAGCATGTTGTCGAGCATCGCCACGTCGCCGCGCTGCCACTGGAAACGCACCGCGCAGGCTTCGTAGAGCTGGCCCAGTTTCTCCATGATCCCGTCGTCGATGGGCGTGCCGTCGCCGAAGTACACCTGGCGGGGCATGTGCTCGGCGCCGACGATGCCCAACAGGTCACGGCGCACGTCAGCCTGCAGGCAGTAGTCGTGGTGCAACTGGACCTGGTTGAAGAACGACTTCTCCCCGGTGAACGGATGGCGGATCACCGCCGGGCACGGCGTACGGGTCTGCAGGCCGCCGTTGGCCAGCCACTCGAACGCCACGTCCTGCTCGCGGCAGGCGGCCTCGACCACGGCGCGATCGTCGGTCTTGTAGAAGTCGCGCCAATCCACATCGAAACCGGGGGTAAAGGTGCGCACGTACAGCAGGCCCTTGCGCTCGAAGGTCTCGGCCAGCTCAGTCGGCAAGGCGCGGTACATGGCGCGGCAGTCGACGATGGGGGTCGCGCCGCCCACGGGCGATGGCAGCTCGCAGAAGAACCACTGCTTGCGCGGCCAGCGGCGCAGGTGGGCGCTTTCGTTGTGAAAGAGGATCATCTGCCGCTCTGGGTAAGGCGTGGAGCGGTAGGTGTTGCGCCCGCCCTCCTTCTTCGGCAAGTCGCCATAGGCGCCATACAGACCCGGCTGGATGGCCTCGGCGAACGCCTCGAAGTCCTGGGCGGTGTGCAACCCGAAGCCTCGAAACAGCAAACCGGCATGACGGCGCAGGTGGGTTTCGATGAACTCCCGATGCTGACTGGCCCAGGCACAGGGATCGAGATCGGCGCTGACCGGCTCGATCACCAGCGGGAATTCGCTGTCCGCCGTCAGCGGTGTGCAGCGTACCGCCGGCGTGGCTGCTGATGGCGTGGTCTGGCGGGTGAACGATTTGAGCTTGTCGCGCTTGGCTTCCAACCGCGAGCGACCGCTGGCCGGCGCGACGGGCGCAGGCTGCAAGGCACCCAAGGCAAGCGCAGACAGGGGCCGCTCAGGTGCGTCGAGAACCTGCTCGAGCAGGTCGATCCAGGCCGCGACCCAGGCGCGCACCCGCGCCTTGTCGAGGATCGCCGTGGCGAACACCCACTCCCCGCTCAGCCCTTGGGCATTGGGGGTAAGGAACAGGGCCATGTCGAACTTCGAGGTCTGCGCCGGCGCGGCCAGCAGCTGCGCGCTCAACCCCGGGACGGCGAACTGGCCATTGGGCATGCTGTGCAGCACGAACAGCGCCTGTACCAGCGGGTTACGCTGACGCTCGCGAGGTACGCCGCTGGCCTCCACGATCTGTTCGAAGGGTAGATCCGCCTGTTCGAAGACCGCCAGGGAATCCTCCCTGACCTGAGTCAGCCACCGACTGAACGGCTGCTGCGCATCGACCCGAGCGCGCAACGGGACGATGTTGACGAAGAAGCCAATGAGCTGTTCCAGCTCCGCCCTGGGCCGACCGGCGATGTCGGTACCGTAGACCAGATCATTTTGCCCCGTGACGCGATGCAGCAACCAGTCGAAGGCGGCACGCAGGACCATGAACAGGCTGGCACCGTGGGCCTGGCCGAGAGCTTCGGCACGGGCCACCTGCTCGGCGCTCAGCTGGAAGGTCACGCTGGCGCCGTCGCTCTGCGGCGTCGTCGGACGCGGACGGTCGGTGGGCAAGGCCAGGTGCTGTGGCGCACGGCTCAAGTACTCCGACCAGAAATCCCATTCCCGCTGGCGCTCGACGCTGCCTTCCTTGGCGTTCTGCCATGCCGCGTAATCGCTGTAGTGCAGGGTCAGCGGCGGCAACGCCGCTTCGCCACCGGTCAAGCGCGCCTGATACAAGACGCCCAGCGCCTGGACCAGCACGCCGAACGACCAGCCATCGCCGATCAGGTGATGCAGGCTCAGCAACAGCCGGTGCTCCTGATGGTTCAGGCGCACAAGGGTGACGCGCAGCAACGGCGCCTGCTGCAGATCGAAGGGTTGCCCGGCGGCTTCGGCTTCGGCCATGGCCAGGGCGGTGCTCTGTTCCGCATCGCGCAGCCCGCTCAGGTCGAGCAGCGGCAAGGCCAGTTCGAGGTGGTCGGCGTAGTGCACACGGGCCACCCCGTCGGGCCCTGGCACGAAGGCGCTGCGCAGGCTGGCCTGATGCTGCAGCAGATCATTCAAGGCGCCGTGCAGGGCGTCGGGTCGCAGCTCACCGCACAGCTGCAGTTGCGCAACCATGTTGTACGCCGCACGGCCCTGCTCACCGCCCAACTGCTGGGCCAGCCATAAACTGCGCTGCACCGGCGACATGGCGTGGGGACCGCTGATATCCAGGGGTTCCAGTGGCACCCCAGCCGCCAGGCGCGGCGCAGCGTCCACCATGGCTGCGACCTGGGCAAGGGGCCTGGCGGCAAACAGCGCACTGAGCGGCAGCTCGACGTCGAACTCACTGCGCACCCGTGCGACCACCTGCACCGCCGCCAGGGAATGACCGCCTTTGGCGAGGAAGACATCGTCGCGGCTGATCTCGCCCGCTTCGAGCACCTCGGACCAGATGGCAGCCAGACGCTGCTCGGTCTGGCCCTGGGGCGCATCTCCCGAGCCGCTTGCGAAGGTGTCCGTCAGCGGGCGGTGGTAGACGTGATAGGCGCCCAGCTCGCCGGTTTCCAGGCGCTGGCGGCAGGCCGAGCGTTGCAGCTTGCCGCTGGTGGTCTTGGGCAAGGCCGCCGGTTCCAGCAAGGCGATGACGCTGGCCGGTTCCTGCTGCGTGTCGCTGACCACGCGGTCGATGGCCTCGATCAACGTCTGCGGATCGAATTTCTTCTGCGTGCTGCGACCGATCTCGGCCGCGATACCGATGCACTCGCGGCCGTCGACCTGCACCGGGAAGGCCGCGACGCGACCTTTGCGCACCGCGTCGACGCCCTGCTCCACGGCTTTCTCGATGTCCTGCGGGTAGCGGTTCTGGCCGCGAATGATGATCACGTCCTTGGCCCGCGAGGTGATGAACAGGCCACCGTTGTAGAGAAACGCCAGGTCGCCGGTGCGCAGCCAGCGTCCGTCCGGCCGATCGAGGAAGGTCTTCGCCGTGGCCTCGGGGTTGCGCCAGTAACCGCGAGCGACGCTGGGGCCGCGCACCCAGATTTCACCGACGGTATGGTCTGCGACGGGCTCCAGCGTATGCGGATCCATCAGGCGCACCTGGTCGTCGAACAGCAAGCCCCCACTGCTGACCACTTCGGTGCCATCGGCGTCGGGCACCACTCGACCATGGGCCAGTTCTTCGTGGTCCACGTGCAGCGTGTAGTAAGGGCCACCGCGAATGTTGCTGGTGACCATCAGGGTCGCTTCGGCTAGCCCATAGCAGGGATGCAGCGTCGTCGCCGCTAGACCGGCCGCGGAGAAGCGCTTGACGAAATCGGCCAGGGTATCGGCGCGTACCGGCTCGGAGCCGCAGAACGCCACACGCCACCGGCTCAGGTCCAGCTCGGCGAGCAGGCTGTCGCGCACGCTTTCGGTACACAGGCGGAAAGCGAAATCCGGGCCGCCGCTCAGGGTGCCGCCATAACGGTGGATCGCTTCCAGCCAGCGTGCCGGGCGCGCAAGAAAGTGTTGGGTGGTCAGCAACACCAGCGGCACGCCGGCGTAGATCGGCTGCAGCATGCCGCCGATCAGGCCCATGTCGTGGTACAGCGGCAGCCAGCTGACGAACACGTCGCCCGGGCGGCTGCCGAAACCCATCTGCAGCAGGCGCTGATTGTCCAGCAGGTTGGCGTGGGTGACTTCGACGCCCTTGGGTTCGGAGGTGGAGCCGGAGGTGTACTGGAGCATGGCGATGGCCTCGCCCAATACCTCGCGCGGCTGCCAGCTTCGCGTCGGTTGCGCCTCCAGGTCCTGGACGCTGGCGACCACCGGCGCGCTTGCCAGGGTCAGGCCATCGCGCAACGCCAGCGATGCATCCAGTGCTGCCTGCTCACACAGGATCAGCGAAGGCTCGGCATCCATGGCCATGCCTTGCAGGCGTTCGGTGTGGAACTGCCGATTGCGTTCCGGTGGATAGGCGGGCACGGCGATCAGCTCGGCATACAGGCAGGCGAAAAACGCCACGATGTAGTCCGGACCGTTGGTCATCAGCAGCAGCACTCGGTCGCCCTTCACCGTGTGCTGGCCCAGGCAGGCGGCCAGGTGGCGGACCCGGGCATCGAGTTGAGCGTAGGTATAGAGTTCGGTGGTTTCGCTGCCGTCGCCGAGAAAGCGCAGCGCCAGTTGCTCGCCCTGGTGTTCGGCGCGCTGGGCCAGCATCTCGATGAGGGATCGGGGTTGAGGCTGGTGTGGGATGGCCATGGGGCGTCCTCCTGCAATCGCAAAAAATCGGGAAATCCGGGGGTGGCTCAACGCACGTCGGCACCGTGGGGCTCGGCCATGGCCACCACCACTTTGCGCGGGCCCTGAAACGGCGCTCGGCCATGGGCGGTGAGCATGTTGTCGAGCATCAGCACGTCGTCGTCCTGCCAGGCGAACTCGACCTGCTCCTGCTGCATCACACCGCGGATGTCTTCGAGCAGGGTTTCCTCCAGCGCGCTGCCGTCGCCGTAGTAGACGTTACGCGGCAAGTCCTCTTCCTCGACCAGGTCGAGCAGGGTTTCACGCACTTCCTCGGGCAGGTTGGACACATGGAACAGGTGCGCCTGGTTGAACCACACCGCGTCACCGGTACGCGGATGAGTCGCCACGGCCTGACAGACCTGCCGCGTGCGCAGGCCGCCATCGTCCTTCCATTCCAGGCCGATGCCGTGGGCCTCGCAGTAGGCATGCACGACGCTGCGGTCCTGGGTGTTGAACACCTGTTCCCAGGACACGTCCAGGCCGTTGCCGTAGTTGCGGGTGTACATGAGCCCCTTGCTGGCGAAGCGCTGACGAATCCGTTCGCCCACTCGCCGATAGATGGCCCGGCTGTCACCGATCGGCGTCGCCCCGCCCACCGGCGAGGCCTGCTGGCAGAAGAACCAGATCTTCATCGGCCAGTCGCGGGTGTAGGCCTGCTCGTTATGCAGGGGAATGTGCTGATGCGGCGGGTATTCGGTGGAGGTGTAGATCCCGCTGGTCACGTTGCTGCGTGGCGTGGAGCCGAATTCGTAAGTGAGCAGATCGGACCCGAAACCCACGGCGAAGCGGCGAAAGCGTTCGGCGTTCTGCACGTCGAAACCACGCAGCAGCACACCGCCGGCCTTGAGCAGTTGTTCATCGATCAGCGCCTGCAGATCAGGCAGGCACGCGGCCAGATCGAGACCCGGCTCGCGCGCCTCGATCAGCAGGGGCAACGGGGTATCGGCGTGTCGCAGAGGCCGGACATCGAAGCGTGAATCAAGCATGGAAGACTCCGCATACAGAGGAGCGCGCTCAGGCATGACTCAGCCCGGCGCGCGCGAGGAAGGAAGAAGCAAGCGAGGGGCGATAGGCCTTGGCCAGGGTCACCAATCGGCGTAGAAAGTCGGCACGCTGGCGGTGCAGGAAGAAATGCCCGCCGGCGCACATTTCCATCCGGAACGGCCCTGTGCATTCCATTTCCCAGGCCGCCAGAGCGCCGACCGCGATGCTGTCGTCGCGCCCACCGAACACATGCAGCGCGCACGGCAGCGGCTCGCGGCAAGATGGCCGATGGCGCTCACCCAGCAGGAAATCGGCGCGTAACACCGGCAACACCATGGCCAGCAACTCGGGGTCGTCGAGCACGACCTGGGGCGTGCCGTCCAGCCGCTGCAACTCGGCGAACAGCTCGGCATCGCTCATGGGCTGCGCCTGTGGGTTGCCAGCCCGCTGGCTGGGCGCGGTGCTGGCAACGGTGATGAGGGCGCTGGGCGCTTCGAGGCCTCGAGCGACCAGGGCGTGGGCCACTTCCAGGGCAACCACCCCGCCGACGCTGTGGCCGAGCATCAGGTAAGGCCCATCGATCAAGGACGCCAGTTCGTCCGCCAGGGTGGCGGCCAGGCTCGGCATGTCCACCTGCAACGGCTCGTCACTGCGATGGCCATGACCGGGCAGCTCGACCGGCTGCACGTCGATCCAGGCCGGCAAAACGGCACGCCATGCGGCGAACGGCATGGCGCTCGCCCCGGAACACGCGAAGCAGAACAGGCGGATGCAATCGGGTGGGACGGACACTGCGCGATCTCCTTAAAAGCAGTCGGCAAGCCGGAGTGGCCTTGCCTGGAACACTGCTGATAAGGACGAAACAAAACGGTGCAGAATTAAGCGTTATTGATAAAAATTATCATTTAGGGATAACCAGAACAGGAATCGCGGCCTGTCCTGAGCAGCCTGGGCAAACTCCGCCCAGGCTGCTGGCGAGAGGTGTCAGACCACAGGCTGCAAGGGCGCCGCCTGGGTCGACGCCTCGCGATGGACGATCTGGCCGCGCTCGAGCTTGATCAACTGATCGGCGAGATGGAAGTAACGGTCGTCGTGGGAAATGATCAACAGCGTCTTGCCCTGGGCGCGCAGTTCGGGCAGCAACTCGCAGTAGAACACCTCGCGGAACGCCGGGTCTTGGTCCGCCGCCCACTCGTCGAACACGATGACGGGCCGGCCTTCCAGACAGGCAACGATCAGCGCCAGACGCTTGCGCTGCCCCTGGGACAGTTCACGGGTGGAGAACGAACCGTTGCTGACACTGACCTTGTGATCCAGATGCAACTTCGCCAGCCACTCGCCGGCCTGGGTATCCACGCTCGCATCCGGCGCTTCGAGCAAGGTGTCGAACAGGTGGAAGTCGGAGAAGACCGCCGAGAACAGCTGGCGATAGTCATCCCACTCATCCTCGCCGACCGCTCGACCATCGACGCGTACCACGCCGCTTTCCGGGCGATACAGACCGGCAATCAGCTTGGCCAGGGTGGTCTTGCCGCTGCCGTTGCCTCCCACCAGAAAAGTGATTTCGCCGGGCTTGAGGGTCAGTTGCACCGGGCCGAGGGTGAACACTTCGTCCTCGCGCTCGCTGAAGTAACCATGGGTCAGGCCGTCGAGCGCCAGGGTCACGCCTTTGGGCGCCGGCGACGGCACGGGGGTCTGCCGCTGGGTTTCAGCCTTCAACTGCGCCAGGGTCGCTTCGATACGCGCACTGGCGACCCGCGCCTGACTCATCTGCGGCAGGTTCAGCAGTACCCCTTCCAGCGGCCCCATCATGTACAGAAACACCATCACGTAGCCGGTGATCACCGCCGCGTCGGAAGGAATCCACAAGCGCAGAAACAGCACCACACCGATCAGCACCAGGAACAGCAAACGTCCCCAGCCGCCAGTGATGGCAAACAGCATCAGCCCCTTGGCACGGTTGTGGCGCACCTGCTCGACGGCGCCGACCAAGACCTCGTCGAGAAAGCGCTGCGCCTTGGAGCGGTTGAGCTTGAGCTCCTTGGCACCCGAGACCATGGCGTCGAAATGACCGAAGAGTTCGTCCTGGCTGGAGCCGGCCTTGCGAAAATACTGAAGCATGTGCGAATGGCACAGGTGATAGCCCAGCGAACCGAGACCGATGGCCAGCACCGAGACCAGAAAGATCGCCCACGACAGATAGGCCAGGTACCCCAGGCAACCCAGCACCACCACGGCGCTGGTCACCAGCATGGGAAACCCGGTGAAGAAGTTCGACAAGGTGGTGGTGTCGTCGGCCAAGGCCGCCTGGATGCGCCCGCGCCCCGCCGTTTCCAACCCCCGCAGCGGCGCCGCGACCACATGCCGGGAGATGTGCAAGCGCAAGGTGGCCAGGCCCTGCTGGCTGAGGTGCGCGAACAGCGCCCGGGACAGCACCTGGCTGCCCATCACCAGGGCGATCACCAGCACGAAAGGCAGCGCGTAACCGGTGAGGTCTTGCAGCGATGCGTTCAGGGCCTGGTTGATCAGCGCCACCAGCAGCACGTTGGCCAGGCCGCAGACCAGGCTCGCGCCGATGGCCACGCCCAACCGCGTGCGCGAAGCGCGAACCAGCATACCGAACAATGACATGGGGTCTCCTTGAGAGTCGGCGGGCGCAGGCATCACGCCTGTCGCCGTCGATAGTTGGGGTTACACAGGTAAACGAAGCCGGCGGTTGATTCTTTACCGCGTTAAAGTCCATATGCCTACAGGGTATTGGGAAGCAAACGCAGTTGCTATAGACTCCCATTCTCGCCAGGAGGCGATCGTTCTGCTTCGGAGTCAGCCTGCAATGTCCCTTACCCGCCGTCGAGCCCTGACCGGCCTGGCGCTGCTGCCAGCCGCACTGTGCGGTTCGTCTCTGGTCGGCGCTGCCGACGCTGTCGTGCCAACCGCCGTAACCCAAGCAGCGCCGAAAGTCGATATCGTCAGCTTCGAGCCCGCCCTCACCGAAAGCCTGCTGGGCCTGGGCGTCGTGCCCCGTGCCGTGGTCAACGCCGGTTTCTATCGCGAGTTCGTCGCTCAGCCCTCCCTGCCCGAAGATGTCATCGACCTGGGCCCGAGTATCGAGCCCAACCTGGAATACCTGCAACGCCTGGCACCCGGCCTGATCATCGGCACGTCCTGGCAGCTCGAGGGTACCCTGCTGCAGCGTATCGCGCCGCTGCGCACCTTCGACATCTATGCGGCGAACGCCCAGCCCTATCGCAATGCCGGGCAAGTGTTGCTCGACCTCGGCGCGCTGGTCGACCGTCGTGCCCAGGCGCAAGCCTTGCTGGAACAGACCGACCAGTTGCTCGAAAGCCTGCGTGCCAGGCTCACCCCGGTCAAGGACCGCCCGGTGTACATCGCACGACTGAATCCGGATGGCCGTCACCTGCTGCTTTTCGGCGCCAAGGGCATGTACCAGGCCGTGCTCGACCGCCTGGGCCTGCGCAACGCCTACCAAGGGCGTACCAACGCCTGGGGCGGCAGCCCGGCGGTGGGCATCGAGACGCTGCTGGAACACCCGGATGCCGCATTCCTCTACTACACCAACCCCCGCGAAGCGGTCGCGGCGCAGCGCCGCCTGGACAACAGCCCCATCTGGCGCGCCCTGCCGATGATCCGCGAGGGCCGCATTCGGGCGCTGCCACGCTTCTACCCCAGCGGCGGCCTGCTGACCGCGCAACGCCTGGCCCTCTCGATCACCGAGCAGTTGCTCGCCATGGAAGCCGACCATGCCTGATTCCCCTTCACGCCTGCGTCGCCAGCCCGCCTGGCTGGCCCTTGGACTGCTGCTGATCGCACTGGCGTTGAGCGTGCAGCAGGCCAGTTCACTGCTTGCACACGGGTCATGGGATCACGTATTCGGCTCGGTGATACCCGACGACTTCTCAGCCCTGCTGGTTCGTTACAGCTACCTGCCGCGCCTGGTCGTCAGCCTCGTGGTCGGCGCCGCGTTGGCGCTGGCCGGGGTGATCTTCCAGCAAGTGCTGCGCAATCCGATCGCCGAACCGACCACGCTCGGGGTTGCCTCTGGAGCCCACCTGGCCCTGGCCACCTGTGCGATCTACGCACCGAGCCTGCTCGACGGTGGTCAGGAAGGCGTCGCCCTCATCGGTGCCGGACTGGGCATGCTGGCGGTGCTGGGCCTGGCCTGGAGCCGACGCATGTCACCGGTGGCGCTGATCCTGTCCGGGCTGATCATCAACCTGTACTGCGCGACGTTGAGCACCTTGCTGGTCTTGGCCAACCATGAGGTCTTGAACAACCTGTTCATCTGGCAATCAGGCTCGCTGAACCAGAACAGCTGGCAGGATGTGTATCACCTGGCGCCTCGTCTGGCGGCCGTGGCCGTGCTCGCCGCCCTGCTCGCTCGGCCGTTGGAAGTTCTTGGCCTTAATGACGCCACGGCCGGTAGCCTCGGCCTGTCGCCTGGGCGCATGCGCCTGCTGGCCCTGAGCGTGGCCGTGGCCTTGAGCGCCAGCACCATCGCCAGCGTCGGCGTGATCGGCTTCCTTGGCCTGGCCGGCCCGGCCCTGGCCCGACTGGCCGGCGCTCGCACATTGCGCCAGCGTTTGATCTGGGCGCCGGTGTTCGGCGCCTTGCTGCTGGTGCTCGCCGACCAGTTGGTCCAGGCCTCGGCGCGCGTGCTGGGTGCCGAAATGCCCACGGGCATCTTCACCGCCTTTCTCGGCGCGCCGCTGCTGCTAGTGCTGCTGAGCCGTCTGCATGAGACCCGCATCAATCCACCCGCCAACGCCGGCAACGTTCGCTCCCTTTCCCTCAAACGGACCCGTTGGGTACTGCTTGCGGTGCTGGTCGTGTCCGTTTACCTCGCGCTGACCTGGGGACGCGGCGCGGACGGCTGGTATTTCAGCAGCGGTGCGACCTTCGATGCGCTGCTGCCCTGGCGCGCGCCCAGGGTGGCCGCCGCGTTCGCCGCTGGGGTGCTGCTGGCCCTGGCCGGCACCCTGATGCAACGCATGACCGGCAACCCGATGGCCAGCCCGGAAATGCTCGGTGTCAGTTCCGGTGCGGCGTTGGGCGGCATTCTGGTGCTGGTCATCGTCCCCGGCTTCAACCCCTGGGTGCTGCTGGCCGCGGCCATCGCCGGCGCCCTGATCGCGTTGCTGGCCATCGTCGCGCTGAGCTGGCGCAGCGCCTTCGCGCCAGACCGCATGCTGCTCACCGGCGTCGCGCTGAGCACCCTGCTCAATGCGTTCGCCGCCTTGTTCATGGTCAGCGGCGATTCCCGGGTGCTGCTCATGCTCAGTTGGATGACCGGCTCGACCTATCGCATCGACGCCGGCCAGGCGCTGGTCGTCAGTGCCTTGGCGGTGCTGTTCCTGCTGGTCACGCCGCTGTGCAACCGCTGGCTGGCGATCATGCCCCTGGGCGCCGAGCGCACGCGGGCGCTGGGGATATCCCTGGGCGGCAGCCGCCTGGTCCTGCTGTTGCTGACCGCCGTGATGACCGCAGCCGCCACGCTGGCCGTCGGCCCCTTGAGTTTCGTCGGCCTGATCGCGCCCCACATCGCACGGATGCTCGGCGCACGCCGGCCGATCGCGCAATTGCTGCTCTCGGCCATGCTCGGCGGCACGCTGCTGGTGCTGGCCGACTGGCTGGGCCGCAACCTGGTGTTCCCGTGGCAGATCCCGGCGGGGATCTTAGCGACCTTCATCGGCGGGCCGTATTTCATGTGGCTCCTGGTGCGCAAGCGCTGAGCAGAATCAGCAAGGAAGCAGGTAAAGATGGGAATCAACCTTAAATAATTACGATTCCCATTCGTTACAATTCTACCTAAGCTATGCCCTGGAACCACCCGACCGGTCAGTACCCGGTAGGTTCCTGCGCGCTGGCCCACGCGAGAAGCCACTCACGGAGAAGCACCATGACCACGCCGAACTTCACCCTGCCCCTGGCCGACGGCCGCCACGTGATCGCCCAGGTGGCGGACGATGGCAACGGCAGTCTGGCAATCGAAGGGATCGAACCGGTGCACTTTTTCCGCCAGGACGGCCATGTGCGGCTGGAGAACCTGCCCGTGGCGTTCCCGGTCAGCGGCCTGCTCGCGCTGCTCGGTCAGGTCTTCTGCAATTCGTCACGCGTTCCGCAGCTTGAAGTCAGCGCCCCGCTCGCCCTCGACCGCGCGCGCGACGCGGTGCGTGAGGGGGTGTTCGATACCCTTCTAGGCCACGACGGCCGCACCGCACGCCTGGTCTGCGCCCGCAGCAGCTTCTGGCAACACCCGCTGCCCTGGCTCACCACTCCATCGGCCGCCGGCATGCCGCTGCGCTACACGTTCAGCGGCGACAAGCGTCACCCACAGCGACCACCGATCCCGCATGGCGAGGTCTACCGCCGCGAACTGCCGGGTTTGAAGACCACATTCACCCTGCGCACCGTCGACATCGGTCTGGACCTGGAACGCTTCAATCGCTGGATGAACCTTGAGCAGGTCGCGTTCTTCTGGGAGCAGACCGGCAGCCCCGAAGAACACGCCGAATACCTGCAACAAATGCTCGATGACCCACGGGTGCTGCCGCTGATCGGCAGCTACGACGGCGAGCCGTTCGCCTACTTCGAGATCTACTGGTGCAAGGAAGATCGCATCGCTCCCTATTACGACGTCCAGGACCACGACCGTGGCTGGCACGTGGTGGTCGGCGAGAGCAAGCACCAGAGCGCCGGCAAGCTCAAGGGCTGGTTCCGCTCGCTCATGCACTACATGTTCATCGACGAGCCGCGCACCCAGCGCATCCTCGGCGAACCGCGGATCGACCACACCCGGCAGATCGGCTTCCTCGAATCCCAGGGCTACGGCAGGCTCAAGACCATCACCCTTCCGCACAAGCAAGCCGCCCTGTTGCGCCTGGAACGCGAGACGTTCTTCGACGAGTACTGCCCGTAACCGCCGCCAATGGGACGCCCGCTGCTTGATGGGGATCATGCAGCGGGCGACATGATTTCAACTCACCAGAAAAACAACACTTCATACTCAGGAGCCGCCATGCCCGCAAAAAAAGTCTTCGTCTACCATCCGCTGACACTGGCGCTGTTGCTCGGTGGCTTGCCACTGAGTACAGCCTACGCCGCCGACAGCGCCAGCACTGCCGCCTCGAGCGGCACCCTGGAGCTGCAGGAAACCAACATCGACGCCAGGGTCCTCGAGAACCCGACTGGCCAGATCCGGGGTCCGGTGGCCACGCGCAGCACCAGCGCGAGCAAGACTGATTCGGCGATCAAGGACATTCCGCAGTCGATTTCGGTCGTCACCCGCGACGAGATGGACAACCGCAAGACCGACACCCTGGCCGAGGCCCTGAGCTACACACCAGGCGTGATCGCCCAGCCCGGCGGGTTCAGCCGGGTCGCCGACGACTTCGTGATCCGCGGCTTCAACGTCGGCTCGGGCACGGGCGGCATTCTGCGCGATGGCATGAAACTGCAAGGCAGCGTGTATGACGGCGGCATCGAACCCTACGGCCTGGAGCGCGTGGAAGTGGTCAAGGGCGCCTCTTCGGTGCTGTACGGCCAACTGTCGCCGGGCGGTCTGATCAACACCATCACCAAACGCCCGACCGATACGCCGCTGCATGAAGTCAACGTCGAGTACGGCAGCCATGCACGCAAACAGTACAGCTTCGACCTGGGCGGCCCGATCGACGACGCCGGGCAGTTCTCCTATCGTCTCACCGGCCTGTGGCGCGACAGCGACACCCAGACCACCGACGCGGACGACGACCGCCGTTACATCGCCCCCGCCTTCACCTGGCGCCCGAACGACAGCACCTCGCTGACCCTCCTGGCCAACTACCAGGAAACCCGAACCGGCTTCGCACCGCCGCTGGATTTCGACCTGACCACTTCGTCCCGCACCCGCTACCCCAAGGTCGACCGTGACCTGTTCACCGGCGAGCGCGGCTTCGATCCCTACAACAACTATTCGACCAGCATCGGCTACCTGTTCGAACACGACTTCACCCCCGACCTGAAAATCCGCCACTCGCTCCGCCACTTCGAGGCGGACCTGAGCTGGGACTACATGCAGGTCGCCGACACCGGCAGCGCCGCCCTGCGCAACCGGGGCCAGCTGGCGCGCCGACCCAGCATCCGCCGCGAACGCTCCGAAGGCTGGACCAGCGACAACAACGTGCAATGGACCCTCAACAGCGGCCGCTGGCAGCACACCCTGCTGGCGGGCGTGGACTACTACCACAAGACCTACGACTCCCATCGCTTCGCCGGCGCCAACTCCATATTCAACCCGGCCAACCCGGTGTATGGCGTGCCAACCAACGCCACATCCGCCAACACCGGCTCGGACTTGCACAGCGCCCAGGCGGGCGTCTACCTGCAAGACCAGATCAAGTTCGACGACAAGTGGATTCTGCTGCTGGGCGGTCGCCAGGACTGGGCCGAAAGCCGCACCTACAACTTCGCCAGCGGCGCCCGCACGCCACGCGATGACAAGAAAGCCACCGGCCGTGTCGGCCTCGTCTACCAAGCGGACAACGGCCTGGCCCCGTACATCAGCTGGAGCCAGTCGTTCCTGCCGGCGAACGTCTTCAACGCCAACGCCAACACCTCGTTCGATCCGACCGAGGGTGAGCAGTACGAGATCGGCGTGCGCTACACCCCGCCCGGTACCACGGCCCTGCTGAGCGCTGCGGTCTACGACCTCAAGCAGAAGAACTCGCTGAGCACCGACCTCACCGGCAACACCGTGCAGTTCGGCGAAACCCGCGCGCGGGGCGTGGAGCTCGAGGCCAAAGCGGACATCACCCCGAACCTCAGCGCCACCGCCTCGTACACCTACACCGATGCGAAGATCACCGACGATGCCGTGTCCGCCCGCGTGGGCACGCGCATCGACGGCGTGCCTTATCACATGGCGAACCTGTGGGCCGACTACCGCTTGACCGTCCTGGGCCTGCCTCAGGTCGTGGTCGGCGGCGGCGCCCGCTACATGGGCACCAGTCGTACGTCCAGCTCGGACGCCAACGAAAAGGTCTCCGCCTACACCCTGTTCGACGCGAAAGTCACCTATGAAGTCGACAAGAACTGGACCGTGGCCATGAAGGCGCAAAACGTCGCCAACGAGAAGTACCTGTTCTGCAACGCCTCATGCCGCTACGGCGACGAGCGAGCGCTGATCGGTTCGGTCAACTACCGCTGGTAACGGCTGACCAGACACACGGCGATCGGCCCCTCTGGCAGGTACCAGATCCATCTGGACCCCAAAGGAGCTGATCGTCGCCAAGACCCGCCTCACTTCGGCCACCTCACATGCTCGGGGTCCCCAAAATGACAACGGCGCGTGACCCTGCCACGCGCCGCGCGGTCACGCGTACTTCCTCAAGCCCCCATCGCTTCACGCAGGCTGGCCGGGCGCATGTCCGTCCAGTTGGCTTCGATCCAGGCCAGGCACTCGGCCTTGGACGCCGCTTCCCTCACCGTTGACCAACCCGCCGGCACGGCCTTGAAATCGGGCCAGATCGAGTACTGCTGCTCGTGATTCATCACTACCAGAAACATCGTGTCTTCGCGGTCGAACGCCATTGCCTTGCCTCCTGAAAATTACCCAACGTACCTGCGCGTAGCACAGGCCTACCCCTCAGAGACGTTCCACACCCACCCAAAATTAGCCTCCATTTGACGAGCGGGCTAATTCCTTCACGCGATCCACAAAACCTATGAATAGAACAATTTCTCATTTGACAATGAGAATCAACAACTCTACTTTGAGCGCCGTTACATGAGGACATACTTTCTGTCACTGCCCGCCGCAGGTATCAACATGCAGGATTCACGTAGCCCGGATAACTCACTCCACGACCTCCCCTCGCTGCTGCAGACACTCATTTCGCACCGCCAGGGCCTGATCAAAATCGCCGCGCAAATCACCGGATGCCGCAGCCACGCCGAAGATGTCGTGCAGGATGCCTATCTGCGAGTGCGCAGAATGAAAGCCGGCATGCTGCCCTTCAACGCCCAGCTCAATTACATCTTCCGCATCGTGCGCAACCTGGCCATCGACCACTACCGCAAGCAGGCCACCGAACAGCGCTACTTCGTTCAGGACGACCAGACCCTCGACACAGTCCCCCAGATGTCCAACCCGGAATCGATCAACGTCGACCGCCAGACCCTGGGCAAGGTCGACCGCGCCCTGGCCCAACTGCCCAAGCGCGCCCGCTACGCCTTCCTGATGTACCGCGTGCACGGCAAACCACAGAAGGACATCGCCACCGAGCTGGGCGTCTCGCCTACTTTGGTCAATTTCATGATTCGCGACGCGTCGGTGCACTGCCGGAAGTTCGTGGGAGCCGGGGCGGGTTTCTAGGATTTGGAAGGTGTGATGGGCAGGTGATGTTCGTGGCGTTCGAACATCATTCGCAGGAAGCTTCAGGATTGCTTGGTAGATCGGGCTTTGTATCCGTCACCCACTGGTAACGAAGAACGCAGGTGTACGGCACAAATGCCTATTCGAACCGGGCGTTCATTTCTTCCAGGCTCAAGGTCACATCGCTGTCTATGCCAGGCAGGCGCTCGATGGCTAGACGTTCAGAACGCAGATCTTCAAGCTCATCCTGCAGCGCTTGATAAGCGTCGACGCTCAGCAGCACGGCGGCTGGCTCGTGATCATCGATGATAACCAGATGCGGGACGGCGCCGCTGGTGACAGCTTCCAGGTGCACGCTGAAACACCCAGCCATCGCCGTAGCGGAGACCGCGCGCTGAACTCGGGTTGATGATGCACTCATGCGTCTTGCCCCTGTACCGATGATCCCGTTCCTTCCATGTGCGGAATCGGTTGATAGACGTGTTCAGCTCGCCCGACGCCTATTCATAAGCCCTGCAACCAGCAAAGCCAGGCCAGGCACCAGCAGCCCTATGGACGTCCATCCAAAAGCCTCCTGACCTGAGGCGCCGATCGCTGCGAAGGCACAGCCGACTGCGATCAGAGGGACGCTGGCGAAGTAGAACGGGTTGTTGGCTTTCTTGGCCATAGTGGATCCTCCTGATTTTCGCGAGTGAAAACTGTGTGCTTGCGGTCATCCATGACATCAGAATGAAGGTGGCGCCGAACGACGTCGAGTTGGCGACACGTGGAAAGACATCTGTTACAGGGCCGCGCCTTACGTGTGTCTATGTCCTTCATCCAGGCCAATGGCTATCAAAAGCTCCGTGATTAACCCTCTTTCAGCATGTACTTACCGATTTGAGCTCGGAAAATAAAAACCAATCACTAGCGTTACCAAAGGCAGCGCGCCCACCTTTATCAGTTCAAATATCTCCGCCCACGCCTTATTGTCAGGATTGAACGCATATCCCCCCATTACCAACAAAGAGACCACAAATAAACCGCCGAGTATCTGCTGAGCGAATTTGAGCCTATCGCCCTCTCCAAGCTTAACTGGCTTTTTGCCGTGATCATCTGACGCGAAAACATCCTCGATATTCCGGTCTCCCGCGTGCATATGCTCTTGCGTCATCAAACACCCACCACCCGACCAACGGCTTCAAGCGTGTGGTCATCTTTCTCGCGGACGATACCCAACGAGAATTTGCCGGGCTTGCTCTTCTCCTCGTCGGCGATGGCCAATAGCGCGAACGCTCGGCGCATGGCGTCAGCCTTGCTGATGCCGCGACGTGCGGCGATTTCGGTAAGGCGATCGTCAATCTCGGTGCTTAGGTCTAATGTCATGCGAGGCATGGCGACTCTCCCGTTGTGTCATGAAGTACTGCAATAGTACTGCAAATTTAAGCATCCCTTCCATCAAAACGCTTCATCAGAGTCCGTTACCAGGCCGCTTATTCGCTACCGAATGTAAAACCCTCTCCAACATCACCCCCTTGATGCATAGTGTCTTCGCTCGGCGCACCATCCGGGACATGAGTCCGATTTCCACCCTCCTCCGCCGCCTAGAAGACCTGATCCGCCTCGGCGATCGTGTTCCGATCACTGACGTCAAACATCGCTTGAAAACTACTCACCTACGCCCTCCTGACTCATCCAACGAAACGCCCACCCAACCTGTTTTCGCCCGAACGACCAAGCGTCTTGGTAGACTTGCCTCCCATAACGTTTCGTACAGATCCGACCTGTGTAGCACCCCCCTCGTCCGCCCGTTTTCCCAAGCGAATAATGGCCACGGCGAAAGCGGTAAAGGTCATAGTCAAGGTGGTACAACTTACCGCCCGCCCCACGAAAACACCCGAAAACTGGTACAAAATGCGCAGAGTAAAATGGTACAGAATGTAGCTGAAACGCCCGCCACACCTCGCCTGGAGCCCTCCCGCCGCTTCAGCGTTGCCCCCATGATGGATTGGACCGACCGCCACTGTCGCTACTTCCTGCGCCTGCTCTCGCGTCACACCCTGCTCTACACCGAAATGGTCACCACCGGCGCCCTGCTCAATGGCGACCACGAGCGTTTCCTGCGCTACGACGAGGCCGAGCATCCAATTGCGCTGCAGTTGGGCGGCAGCACGCCGGCTGATCTGGCGGCGTGTGCACGCATGGCGCAGGCACATGGGTACGACGAGGTCAATCTGAACGTGGGCTGCCCCAGTGATCGTGTGCAGAACAACATGATCGGGGCCTGCCTGATGGCGCATCCGGCGCTGGTGGCCGAGTGCGTCAAGGCCATGCGCGATGCGGTGTCGATTCCGGTCACGGTCAAGCACCGCATCGGGATAAATGGCCGCGACAGTTATGAAGCGTTGTGCGATTTCGTCGGGCAGGTGCGGGAGGCCGGCTGTCGCAGTTTCACCGTGCACGCGCGTATCGCCATTCTCGAAGGGCTGTCGCCCAGGGAAAACCGCGACATTCCGCCGTTGCGCTATGACGTTGCCGAGCGCCTCAAGGCTGATTTTCCCGACCTGGAAGTGATCCTCAATGGCGGCATCAAGACCCTGGAAGAATGTGCGGAGCACTTGCAGACGTTCGACGGGGTGATGCTGGGTCGCGAGGCCTACCACAACCCCTATCTGTTGGCGCAGGTCGACCAGCAGTTGTTCGGCAGCGACGCACCGGTGATCAGTCGTTTCGATGCGTTGCGGCAGATGCGTCCGTACATCGCCGCACATATCGCCTCGGGCGGTGCCATGCACCACGTCACGCGGCACATGCTCGGCTTGGGTACCGGGTTTCCCGGCGCGCGCAAATTTCGCCAACTGCTGTCGGTGGACATCCACAAGGCCGATGATCCGCTGGCGCTGCTCGATCAGGCCGGGGCGCTGCTCGAAGGCCGTTGATCGCTGGGCGGTGCGCCAGGGCCTGGCGAGGAGCGCATACTCGATCCATTGAACCGTCGCGCGGCAAGACACTCGAATGTAGATCTACCACCGCCCTTTCCCCTGCTGCACACCGTTGGCCCTTGAGCCAGACGCAGCGCTCGGGTAACGTCATCCATTCGCAAAGGACAGAGCACGCACATGACTTCCAAGCTGGAACAACTCAAGCAAATGACCACCGTCGTCGCCGACACCGGCGACTTCGACGCCATCTCCAAACTCAAGCCGGTCGACGCCACCACCAACCCGTCGCTGCTGCTCAAGGCAGCTTCCCTGGACGGTTACAAGGACTTGCTGCAAAAGACCATCAGCGACAGCAACGGTGACGTCGGCCTGGCCTCGGACACCTTCGCGGTCGCCGTGGGCACCGGCATTCTCAAAGCCATCCCGGGCCGTATTTCCACCGAAGTGGACGCACGCCTGTCCTTTGACGAACAGGCTCTGCTGGCCAAGGCCAGCCAGATCATCGACCTGTACGAAAAGGCCGGCGTGGGCCGCGAGCGCGTCCTGATCAAACTGGCCTCCACCTGGGAAGGCATCCGTGCCGCCGAGAAGCTGGAAAAAGCCGGCATACAGTGCAACCTGACGCTGCTGTTCTCCTTCGCTCAGGCACAGGCCTGCGCCGATGCCGGCGTGTTCCTGATTTCGCCGTTCGTGGGTCGCATCTACGACTGGTACAAGAAGTCCACCGGCCAGGAATACACCGGTGCCGAAGATCCAGGCGTGCAGTCGGTAACCCGCATCTACAACTACTACAAGGCCAACGGCTACGACACCGTGGTCATGGGCGCCAGCTTCCGCAACATCAACCAGATCGAACAACTGGCCGGTTGCGATCGCCTGACCATCAGCCCGGAGCTGCTGCACAAGCTGGCGGAAGATGAAGGCACCCTGGAGCGCAAGCTCAAGCCTGGCAATGCCAGCGAGCCAAAGCAGATCCTGACCGAGGCTCAGTTCCGCTGGGCATCGAACGAAGACGCAATGGCCACCGAAAAACTGGCCGAAGGCATTCGTCAGTTTGCGCGTGACCAGGAGAAGCTGGAAACCCTGCTCACTGCAAAAGTGTCCTGATTCAGCACGGCGACACATGAAAAAAGGCGACCGCAAGGTCGCCTTTTTTATGGCCGGAAGAGCTGTCTGGAAGTCTCAGCTGCGCTCGAGGGCGTTGACCAAGTCATGGAAGGCTTCACGGTTGGACTCGTTCAGACCCATGAGAATCTTGTGCGCCTCCAGCACCTTGGATCTTACGACATCTTCGGAAAGGTCCTGCGAGGGCAGATCGGTAAGGCAGTCGGGGCACGGAATAGGACGGCCAACGATGTTGAACACCTGATCGAATCCCATGGACTGCAACAGGCGCGTGATGTCCTCGTGGGTCGTCACCACGGTCGGCAGCAATCCTACTTTTTGCCGGGACATGATTGACAGCTTGGCCAGCAAGCCCAAGGTGGTGCTGTCGATGCTGCGGGTTTCGGTCAGGTCGATGACGATGGCGGAGAAATCCAGAGCGGTGAAGATCCGCTCGATCGTCGCATCCAGCGCCGAGCAAAGCGTCAGGCGCACCTCTCCCACGAATTTCAACACGAACGTGCCGCTTTGTTCCGCAAACTGGATTCTACCAGTACTCATGCAAGGTTCCTGCTCAGCACCATCAGGGCGATATCATCCGGCATCTCCCCAAGTGTGGCCAGTCCAAACGTTTGCCGCAAGCCATCCAGGCTGCCGCCCGCTGCGCTGACGATCTCAGGCAATGCAGCTTCTTTTTCCTTCAGCGTCTCACCCGGCAGCAGGTCCAGTATCCCATCGGAAAACAGGGTAAGGCTGAACTGCTCCGGCAACGCCATGACGTGATCGGTGTAGGTGGCTTCGTTGAACAGGCCGACCGGTAGACCACGCCCTTCCAGGTAACGCGTCCGTTCAGGGGTGTACAACACGGGAAGCGGCAGATGCCCGCCTATGCTGTAGGTCAGCAACCCGGTGTGCTCGTCAATCACGCCGCCGACCATGGTGACATGCTTGCCCAGGCGGGTGTTGATCAGACCACGATTGATATGGCCCAGCACGTCCGATGGCTTGAACTCGGGCATCGAACCACCGCGCCGTGATTCGAACATGAGGCGCGTGGTCATGAATTTCAACAGCACCGTGACGAATGCCGATGAAGCGCCATGGCCCGAGACATCGGCCAGATAGAACGCCACGCGATGCTCGTCGACCCTGAAGTAATCGACAAAATCCCCCGACAGGTACAACGACGGGATGATCTGGTGCTCGAAACTGAACCCGTCGGTGCTCCAGGGGTTCTGCGGCAGCATGTTCATCTGCACCTGGCGGCCGGCGGTCTGGTCCTCCTGCAACAGGTGCAGGCTGGCCTCCAGTTCACGGTTGGCCGTTTCCAGCTTCTCGCGATAGCGCCGGTTCTCCAGCAACAACCGGGAGCGATCCAGTGCGCGCCGAACCGAATGCTCCAGAACGGCCAGGTCTTCCAGGGGTTTGATCAGGTAGTCCGCAGCGCCCAGACGCAGTGCTTCGACGGCGTCGTTCATCACACCGGCACCGGACAACACAATGACGGGGATATCAGGCGACAGCTCGGTCACCTGGCGAATCAGGTCCAGGCCACCGACCTGCGGCATGCGCAGGTCGCAGATGACCAGATCGGGCTGCTGTTGCTCGAATACCTGAAGGCCCTGCAGGCCATTGTTCGCCTGCAGCACGCTGAAGCTGCTGTCTTCGAGGTAGGCCGCAAGGCTTGCGCGCACCACATCGTCGTCATCGATGATCAGCAGCGTTGCACTGGTTTTCTGCATGTGGGCAAACGGCGCCAGAAATTGGTTGTCGTAAGTAGGTCAGCAAAGTAAAACCTGGCGAAGACAGCAATGGATCGCCTACCTTTACTTCTAGCCTCTCGTAGAGGCGAATACAAGCGCTGGGTGCCCTGCGCATGCGGATGCAGAGGTGCCTTGTAAGGCGCAGACGGTACTCCCATCCGGCAAGCGTTTCAAGGGTGTTGCGACACGAGCCAGAGCGGCTCGCCCGGCAAATTACCCTTGGTTATAAAAACGTCAATAATAGCAACCAGATCGAAGGACAAGCCATGAGCGTCAATGATCGTGACTACAGTGAGAAACGTGATTTCATCCGCATGACCGTGGATGCCCAGGTCGACCTTCGGGTTGGCGACGTTGTAGTTCCCGCCGTATGCAAGGATCTTTCGAGCACCGGTATGCAGCTGGAAGCCCGCACCCAGTTGCGGGTCGGGGACCAGGTCAGCGTCCATCTGCCCTCGAACCACCCTACCCTCACCGACCTGAATGTTCAGGCCGAAGTGATACGCGTGGAAGATTCGGGGCACGAAGGCGCGCAGACCATAGGCCTGCATACGCTCAGCATGGAGTGAATGCAGGGCATGAAAAAGGCGACCCTCGGGTCGCCTTTTTCATGCCTGGTTACAATTAAAAATCGTCTTCGACCTGGCCATCTTTGACGCGGAACTCGCGGTTCTGCAGATAGGCATTGCGCAGGAAGATGTACTTGTCGCCGTTGATGAGCTTTTCCGCCGACAGCAGGCTGGCGCGGGTATCGACCACGTTCACGCCCAGTGTCGTGTTGCGGGTCGGTACATGGTCGATGTAGCGGTACGGCGAGGTGTAGGTGTCGGGGTACTTGGCGAACGCATCGCGGACGGTGCTTGGGCCCAGCAGGGGCAGAACCACGTAGGGTCCGCTGCTCACACCCCAGTATCCCAGGGTCTGGCCGAAATCTTCGTCGCTGCGCTGCAGGCCCATCTTGGTGCCCACGTCGAAGAAGCCGAACAGGCCGAAGGTGGTATTGAAGATCAAGCGCGCCGTATCGGTACCGGCCGCCGCAGGCTTGAGCTGCATGACGTTGTTGGCCAGGTTGCCGACATCGCCGATGTTGCTGAACACGTTATGGATGCCGTCTTCCAGAAACTGCGGGGTGATCCACTGGTAGCCCTGAGCCAGAGGCTTGAGTGCATAGGTGTCCAGGGTGTCGTTGACCCGGAAGATCGCACGGTTGACCGGCTCCCATGGATCTTCTTCCGCAGCCTGGGCGACCATGGGGGCCACGGCAAGTCCAAGGAGCAGACAGGCTCCAGCCACTCGGTCTATCACAGCTGAACCGGTCAGACGCATACAGGTTACTCCTTGAGATACGATTCGGCCGCAGGCGACCGTCCAAAAATTTGTGAGCCAGTATAAGGCGTCCAGACCCGATTAGGCAGTGCACTTGCGATCGCAGGTGGATGCCAGGTTCTGAACGTACCCATGCCAGACTTCCGGGCTGCCCTCAAGTTCACTCGCGGACGGGTTCGCAACCCTGCCAACCGCGAATCAGACAGGGTCGATACGGACCTTTGCGCACCGGGTGCGGTCCATGTAAGTGCCTATCACTCAAGGAGAACGTCATGCCAGCCCGCGAATTGCAAGAACAGCTCGATGAACTGCGCGAGCAACTGGACAAGAACCAGACGCTGTCGCTCGAGGAGCGCGAAGACATGCGCGCCTTGATGGAACAGATCAAGGCGCGCATGGAACTGGAAAACGCCACCGCCGACAACTCGGTCGCCGACAACGTGAACCTGGCCGTGGAGCGCTTCGAAGTCGATCACCCAGGCGTGGCCGGCGCGTTGCGCAACATTGTCCAGACCCTTGGCAACATCGGCATCTGAGCGCGTTACCCCTACAGCCGCCGTTCCCAGCGGCTGTTGAATCGCCGCGTTACTGGCGCACGAGTCGGCCGTTGGCGAAATCCAGTGCTTCGGTGCTGCGGTAGGGGTTGATGTCCAGGCCGCCGCGCCGCACATAGCGGGCGAACACGGTCAGCTTCTGCGGCTGCAGCAGGCGCTGCAGATCAGTGAAGATCCGTTCCACGCACTGCTCGTGAAAATCCGAATGCTGGCGAAAGCTGACCAGGTAGGCCAGCACGCTGGCATGGTCCAGCGCAGCGCCGGTGTAGGTAATACACACACTGCCCCAGTCCGGTTGACTGGTGACCGGGCAGTTGGACCGCAGCAGATGGCTGTGCAGGAACTCCTCGACAATCCTGGCCGGATCGCAACGCAGCAGTTCCGGCTGCGGGTGATCGTAGCTGCTGACCGTGATATCCAGATCATCGATGCACACCCCCGGCAGGCTGACCACGCCTTCGGCCTCCACCTCCTCCAACCGCCGCACCTTGACGCCCACCGGCTTGCCGGCTGCGCCGGACAGGTCCTGCACCAGCACCTTCTCGAGCGCGTCCACCGAGGCGAACGGCGTCTGGTTCAGCGAGTTCAGGTACAGCTTGAACGACTTGGATTCGATGATGTTCGGCGAATCCGCCGGAATGCTGAACTCACCGATGGCCACCACCGGTTTGCCCGAAGGCAGCAGCCAGGAAAGCTCGAAGCAGTTCCATACATCCACACCCGTATAGGGCAGCGTGTCGGCGCTCAGGCCCAGTTCGGCCCATTTCGCGGCGCGAGGAATGGGAAACAGCAAGGAGGGGGTGTAGGTGGAAACGTACTCGCTGGACTTGCCCAGCGGGGAATGTTCGGCTGCGGGGTGCATGACATAAACCTGACTGAATGAACGGCATCAGTCTAGCGAATTTGCCGCCGCCCTGCATGGCAACGGTGGCGCGGTTACAGGACCGCGCCACCGTTGCCATGGCTCACTCGTAACGCAAGGCGTGCGCAGGCTCGATCTGCGAGGCCCGATAGGCAGGATAGAGGGTCGCGAGAAAGCTCAGCACCAGCCCAGCCCCGCAGATCAGCATGACATCGCCTGCCTGCAGCTCCGATGGCAGGTTGCTGATGAAGTACACGTCCGAGGTGAAGATGTGCTGCCCAGTGACGCGCTCCAGCCAGCCGACGATGGTGCTGACGTTGATTGCGGCGATCACGCCCAGCACACCGCCGATCACCGTACCGGCCACGCCGATCACCGTACCCTGGACCATGAAGATGCCCATGATCTGCCGGGGCGTGGCGCCAATGGTGCGCAGGATGGCGATATCCGCGCCCTTGTCGTTCACTACCATGATCAAGGTGGCAATGATGTTGAACGCCGCCACCGCGACGATCATCAGCAACAGCAGCCCGATCATGGTCTTCTCCATCTTCATGGCGCTGAAGAGGCTGCCCTGGGTGTGGGTCCAGTCGTCGGCCTTGTAGCCCGTGCCCAGGCCCTTGACGATGGCGGCGCTGACTTCAGGGGCCGTGTACAGGTCTTTCAGCTTGAGCCGCACGCTCTGCACCTGACCCGGCTGCCAGCGCTGCATCTCGGCCGCATCCGCCGCGTTGATCAGGCCCATGGAACCGTCCAGTTCGGCACCGACCTTGAACACCCCCACCACGTTAAGGCGCTGCATGCGCGGGGTGATGCCACCGGGTGCAGTGCTGACTTCCGGCACGATGAGGGTGATCTTGTCGCCCACGTTCAGGCGGAAGCGCCTGGCCGTGATCTCGCCGATGACAACGCCAAACTCACCGGGCTTGAGGTCGTCCAGACGCCCCTGAACGATGTGATCGGCGACGATCGACACTTCGCCTTCGCGAGCCGGATCGACACCGCTGATCTGGATCGGCTGCATCATGCCCTTGTACGACAGCATGCCGTCGAGTTCGGTGAACGGCACGGCCGCCAGGACCTCGGGGTTTTTCATGGCTGCGGCAGCCACCGGCCGCCAGTCGTCCAGCGGTTTCACGCCCTGGATCATGGCATGGGGCACCATGCCCAGAATGCGTGAGCTCATTTCGCGCTGGAAGCCGTTCATCACCGACAGCACCACGATCATCGCGAGCACGCCCAGGGCGAGGCCGATCATCGACGTCATGGAGATGAACGAAATGAAGTTCTTGCGACGCTTGGCGCGGGTGTAGCGCAAGCCGACGAAGATTGACAAGGGTCTGAACATGCAGAGGTAACCCGTTAGAAAAAAGAAGCTAGATCGGCACCAGGCGGCCATCTTCCAGGCGCAGCACGCGGTCCATCTGTCGCGCCAGGCTCAGGTCGTGGGTGACCACCAGAAACGCGGTGCGCAGCGATACGCTGAGTTCGAGCATCAGGTCCTGAATGCCTTGCGCCGTGTGGTGGTCGAGGTTGCCGGTGGGCTCGTCGAGCATGACCAGGCCAGGCGTGTTCACCAGGGCGCGGGCAATCGCCACGCGCTGACGCTCACCCCCCGACAGCTCGGCAGGCTTGTGCTGCAACCGATGGCCCAGACCGACACGCTCCAGCAATGCGGTAGCACGCTGCCTGGCCTCGGGGATCGCAGTCTTGCCGATCAGCAGCGGCATGCAGACGTTTTCCAGCGCGGTGAATTCGGGCAACAGATGGTGGAACTGGTAGACGAACCCCAGAGCGCGGTTGCGCAGCAGGCCACGGGCCCGCTCGTTCAACGCCGAGAGCTCTTCCCCGGCCAGCCAGACACTGCCGCGGCTGGGCGTATCGAGCCCGCCGAGCATGTTGAGCAGGGTGCTCTTGCCCGAGCCGGAACTGCCGACGATGGCCACTCGCTCACCGGCGTGCAGCTGCAGTTGCAGGTTGTCCAGCACCACCACGGATTCCGGGCCTTCCTCGTAGGACTTGCCCAGGTTGCGACAACTCAATACTGCTTGTTCACTCATGCCCGACTCACTCATAACGTAACGCCTCCGCCGGCTGGGTACGCGCAGCGCGCCAGGCCGGATACAGGGTGGCGAGGAAACTCAGGACCAACGCCGCGCCGCAGACCATGAACACATCGTTGGCCATGAGTTGCGACGGCAGGTAATCGATGAAGTAGACATCGGCGTTGAGAAACTTGTGGCCGATGGCCTTTTCCAGCAAGGCAATGGCGGCGCTTACGTTCAAGGCCGCAAGAATGCCGACAGCGGCGCCGATCAAGGTGCCGACCACGCCGATCACCGTGCCCTGGACCATGAAGATGCGCATGATCTGCCCCGGCGTCGAGCCCAGGGTGCGCAGAATGGCGATGTCGCCCTTCTTGTCGTTGACCACCATCACCAGTGTGGAAATGATGTTGAACGCGGCCACGGCGACGATCAGCAGCAACAGCAGGCCGATCATGGCTTTTTCCATGCCGATGGCCTGATAGAGATTGCCGTGGGTGCGGGTCCAGTCGCGGGCATAGTAGGTCTGGTCGCCCAGTTGCTGGGCGATCTGCCAGGACACGCGTGGCGCCTGGAACAGATCCTCGAACTTCAGACGCAAGCCTTGCACCTCGCCGGCTTTCCAGCGGTGCAGCTTGCCCAGGTCTTCGAGGTTGGCCAGGCCCAGGTAGCCGTCCAGCTCGCCGGCACCGACGTGGAAAATGCCGGTCACGGTGAAGCGCTTCATGCGCGGGAACATGCCGGCCGGAGTGACGGTGACTTCCGGTGCCACGAAGGTCACCTTGTCGCCGACACCGACGCCCAGCTTGGTCGCGGCCTTGTCGCCGATCATCAGGCCGAATTCGCCGGGCCTGAGGTCATCGACCCTGCCCTGCTTGACGAAGGCGTCGATGATCGAGACGTTGTGCTCCTGCGCAGGATCGATGCCATTGAGCAGAATCTTCTGGACCTGCCCGTCATGGGTCAGCAAACCCTGCATCTGAGTGAACGGCGCGACCGCCGCCACCTGCGGATTCTGCCGAACCTGCGCGGCCAGGGCTGGCCAGTCGCCGATGGGTTGGCCGGATTCGACGGTAGCGTGGGGGACCATGCCCAGCACGCGGGTACGCATCTCGTGATCGAAGCCGTTCATGACCGACAGCACGACGATCATCACGACCACCCCCAGGGCGAGACCGATCATCGATGTGAGGGAGATGAACGACACGAAATGATTGCGTCGCTTGGCACGGGTGTAGCGCGCGCCAATGAAAACGAAAAGAGGTCTGAACATGTCGGGGCTTGTTCGGGTGAAAGAGGAGACGTCCTGCTGGCAGGGCGTGACGAGCAGCTTTACACTCGGACCATCGCCTCTACCCCGGGTTCGTCATGACGACATCAGATGAAGAAGATCGCCGCGAATACTATCGCATCGATGACCGCATCGCACTGGAAATCACCATACTCCCGGAGGTCGAGACGGCAGGTGAAGACGTGTTGCAGGATGCGTCACCGCTGTTCGACCTGCTCGGTGAAATGCACCTGGCCGAGTTCGAAACCCAGCACCTGCTGCGCCAGCTAAGCGAAACCAACCGCGCCGTGGAGGCTGTGCTCAAGGCGCAGAACCGGCGCATCGACCTGCTCGGCCAACTGGTCGCGCAGACCCTGCTGGAGCGTATCGGCGAACCTCGTCCGGTGGTGCTGTCCGAAGGTGGCCTGGCGTTCTTCCAGCAGCAGCCGATGACCGAGCGCACGCGCCTGACCCTGCGCATCGCGCTGATGCCACAGGCGCTCGGCCTGTCGCTCAAGGCAAGCGTCACCAGCTGCACTGCCGTGGGTGATGACCAGTTCGAGATCGGTACCCAGTTCATCGACATCAGCGACGCCCAGCGTCAACTGCTGGCCCGCTACATCCTGCACAGACAGCAACTACAACGCCGCCAGGCGCGCGAGCGGCAAGCCCCGGCCATCGATTGACCCACACATTCATTCAAGGAGCGAACGTGACGCTTATCTACGGCCATCGCGGCGCCAAGGGCGAAGCCCCGGAAAACACCCTCGCCAGTTTCAAGCAGTGCCTCGAACACGGGGTGCGTCGATGCGAACTGGACCTGCATCTGTCCCGAGACGGCGAGTTGATGGTCATTCATGACCCGACCCTCAAGCGCACCACCGGGCGCGGCGGCAAGGTCGTCGAGCACGATGCCCAGGCGCTGGTCACCTATGACGCGCGCAAGGGCGGCCCGGGCTGGGTGTCGCCCTGCCCCATTCCACGCCTGGAGGAGCTGTTCCAGGCATGCCCGTTCGAGCACTGGCAGCTGGAGGTCAAGAGCGCCTCGCGCACCCGCGCGGCGACCACCGTGCTGGCCATCCGCGAACTGGCGCAGCGCATGAACCTTCTGGACCGCATCACCATCACCTCAAGCTCGCGGGAAGTGCTGCGCGCGGCCCTGGAATTGACCCCGGACGTGGCACGCGGCCTGGTGGCCGAATATGCCTGGCTCGACCCGATCAAGGTCGCGCAGAGCTATGGCTGCGAAATGCTCGCGCTGAATTGGACGTTGTGCACCCCCGAGCGCCTGCTCAAGGCGCAGCGCCAGGGTTTGCATGTGTCGGTATGGACGGTCAACGAGCCTGCGCTGATGCGCAGACTCGCCGACTTCGGCGTGGACAGCCTAATTACAGACTTTCCCGGTTTGGCCAGCGCCACCCTCGGGAATCGCTGAAATCGGTCTCCCCGGCCGGCTCAGGCCACCGGCCGGAGCCGCTCAAAAAAGCCGGTTGAGGCCGTCGTAGGCGGCCACTCGATAGGCTTCGGCCATGGTCGGGTAGTTGAAGGTGGTGTTGACGAAGTACTTCAGGGTATTGAGCTCACCGGGCTGGTTCATGATCGCCTGGCCGATGTGCACGATCTCCGAAGCCTGGTCGCCGAAACAATGCACGCCCAGTACCTGCAGGGTCTCGCGGTGGAACAGGATCTTCAGCATGCCCACCGGCTCGCCGGAAATCTGCGCGCGGGCCATGCCCTTGAAGAACGCCTTGCCCACTTCGTAGGGCACCTTGGCCTGGGTCAGCTCATGCTCGTTCTTGCCGATCGAGCTGATCTCGGGAATGGTGTAGATCCCGGTCGGCACATCGTTGACGAAGCGCCAGCTGCCGTTGTCGACCACGCTGCCGGCCGCCGAACGGCCCTGGTCGTGGGCGGCGCTGGCCAGACTCGGCCAGCCGATCACGTCGCCCGCACCGTAGATCGTCGGCACCGAGGTGCGATACGCCTCGTCGACACTGATCTGGCCGCGTCCGTTGACCTTGATGCCGATATTCTCAAGGCCCAGACGGTCGGTGTTGCCGGTACGGCCGTTGCACCAGAGCAAGGCGTCGGCCTTGATTTTCTTGCCTGACTTGAGGTGCAACACCACGCCGTTTTCCAGGCCCTCGACCTTCTCGTATTCCTCGTTGTGCCGCACCATCACGTTGTTGTTGCTGAAGTGATAGCTCAAGCCCTGGGAAATCTCGGCATCGAGGAAACTGAGCAATTGCTCGCGGTTGTCGATCAGCTCGACCAGCACGCCCAGGCCACTGAAGATCGATGCGTACTCGCAGCCGATGACTCCGGCGCCGTAGATGATCAACTTGCGCGGCGTGTGGGTGATGCTCAGCACGGTGTCGCTGTCGTAGATGCGCGAATGGCTGAAATCGATGTCGGCAGGCCGGTAAGGGCGCGAGCCGGTGGCAATGATGACGCTCTTGGCGATGAGTTTTTCCTGCGCGCCGTTGGCGCAGATCACTTCCACCGTCTGCTCGTCGGAAAAACTGCCGGTGCCGAAGAACACGTCGACACGGTTGCGCGCGTAATAGCTGGTGCGCGACGCCACCTGCTTGGCGATCACCCGCTCGGCGCTCTTGAGTACGTCCGGGAACGAGAACCAGCGCGGCTCGCCGATGGCCCGGAACATGGGGTTGGTGTTGAACTGGATGATCTGCTTGACCGAGTGGCGCAGCGCCTTGGAAGGAATCGTACCCAGGTGGGTGCAGTTGCCGCCGACCTGGCGCCGACTGTCGACCATGGCCACCTTGCGCCCGGCCTTGGCGGCGTTCATCGCCGCCCCTTCTCCGGCGGGGCCGGAACCCAGCACCACTACGTCGTAGTTGTAGACAGCCATGCGTACTCCTTCAAATCTGGCCGGGCGCCACAGCGGCGCCTGCGGCTGGCGTGCCCTCATCAGGCATCGAAAAACATGCGGTGCATTCTATAGGAAGCGCAGGCACCGCGGATGTTCACCCTTAGTCGGCGCGTAGCCTATTTTCCGTGGCCCGCAACGTCAACGATTGCCTGCGACATTTTGCCACTCGAGCCCGGTCGCAGGCCCCTTCCGGTGCATAGGATCATGCGATTGCTGCGGTGGACGCCGGGGTGCCGGAGCCGGTCGCGGTTGCCAGAGCACTTTCATCGAGCAGTTCGAGCATCGCCGCCAGGTTCGGCGAGCCGGCGCCACGGCGCCAGATCAGCCAGGTGTGCAGCCAGCGAAAATCCTCGGCCAAGGTCCATACGCTGACGTTGCTGCTGCCCGGCATGCTCTCCAGCATGCTGCGCGGCATCAATGCCAAGCCGGCCCCGGCGCTGACGCAGGCGAGCATGCCGTGGTAGGACTCCATCTCGAAAATCTTGCCCGGCGCGGCGCCGTCGGCGACGAACCAGTTCTCGAAATGGCGACGGTAGGAGCAGTTGGCGCGAAAGGCATAAATGGTTTCGCCATTCACGTCCTGAGGTCGTGACACCGGCGCATGGCTGCGCGCGCTGACCAGGACCATCTCCTCGTCGAACACCACCCGTCCGTCGAGCAGCGGATGACGCAGCGGTCCGTCGACAAAAGCCGCTGTCAGGCGCCCACTCAACACGCTGTCGAGCATGTCGCCCGAAGGGCCGGTGGAGAGATCCAGTTCCACCTTGGGATAGCGGTGGTGATAAGCCGCCAGCAACGGTGGAATGCGCACCGCCGCCGTACTTTCCAGCGATCCCAGTGCGAAGGATCCCTGGGGCTCGGTACCGGACACCGCCTGGCGCGCTTCTTCGACCAGATCGAGAATGCGCCGGGTGTAATCCAGAAAGCTCCAGCCGTTGGGCGACAGACGCAGACGCAGTTTCTCGCGGATGAACAGATCGACCCCCAGTTCGCTTTCCAGTTGCTTGATCCGCGTGGTCAGGTTCGACGGCACACGATGCACCCGTTGCGCTGCAGCGGCGATGCTGCCCTCCTCCGCCACCGCGCGAAACAGCTCCAGCTGAGTCAGGTCCATACATTCTCCAAACGAGATGGTTTTGGTTATTATTATTCAGTTTTCATGATTAAACCATCCCCGTATCGTGGCTGACATCTTCTCTCGACAGGTGAACGCCATGACCCATGCCATCTCCATGAACCCCGCCACCGGCGCCGAGCTGCAACGCTTCCCGTTCGACAGCGAGGCGCAACTCGAACAGACCCTGGCCGGCAGCTTCGCCGCCTTCGAACAGTGGCGCTACGTTGCGCTGAGTGAACGTTCCGCCGTCATCGCACGCATGGGCGACGTCCTGCGCCAGATGGGCGAACCACTGGCGCAGATGATCACCCAGGAAATGGGCAAGCCCATCACCCAGGCCCGCGCCGAGGTCGAAAAGTGTGCCGGACTGTGCCATTGGTACGCTGAGCACGGCCCGGCGATGCTTGCAGCCGAAGCCACCCAAGTGCCTGGGCAGAAGGCGCGCATCGAGTACCGTCCGCTGGGGCCGGTGCTGGCGGTGATGCCATGGAATTTCCCGCTCTGGCAGGTCCTGCGCGGAGCCATTCCCGTGCTGCTGGCGGGCAATGGCTATCTGCTCAAGCACGCGCCGAACGTCATGGGCAGCGCCACCCTGCTGCGTGAAGCGTTCGATCGGGCGGGGCTGCCCCAAGGCCTGTTCGGTGTACTCAACGTGGAGCCAGCCGGTGTGTCGCGAGCCATCGCCGACCCGCGTGTGGCAGCCGTCACCGTGACCGGCAGCGTCGGCGCCGGCTCGGCCATCGCCGCTCAAGCGGGCGCAGCACTGAAGAAATGCGTACTGGAACTGGGCGGTTGCGACCCGTTCATCGTCCTGGCCGATGCCGACCTGGACGAAGCGGTCAAGGCTGCCCTGCTCGGCCGCTTCCAGAACACCGGTCAGGTCTGCGCCGCGGCCAAGCGCCTGATCGTCGAATCCAGCATTCTGCCGGCCTTCACCGAACGCTTCCTGGCCGCCACCCGGGCGCTGAAGGTCGGCGATCCGCAGCTCGACGACACCTACATCGGCCCCATGGCGCGTTACGATCTGCGCGACGAGCTGGATGGCCAGGTCCAGGCCTCCATCGCGCAAGGTGCCGAACTGCTGCTGGGCGGGCACAAGCTCGCCGGCGCTGGCAATTTCTACGCACCGACGGTGCTAGGCAACGTGCAGCCCGGCATGACCGCCTTCGATCAGGAACTGTTCGGCCCCGTGGCGTCCATCATCGAGGCGCGCGATGCGGAGCATGCGCTGGCACTGGCCAACGACAGTGAGTTCGGGCTGTCGGCGACGGTGTGGACGGCCGATGCCGAACTGATCGAATACTTCACCGAGCGCCTGGAAACCGGTGCGATCTTCATCAACGGCTACGGTGCGTCGGATGCCCGCGTGGGCTTCGGTGGCATCAAGAAGAGCGGCTTCGGACGCGAACTGTCACACTTCGGTGTGCGCGAGTTCTGCAACGCCCAGACGGTCTGGCTCGATCGCCGCTGAGCTGTTCAGGCAGCGGGCTTGTGCGGCATAGTCATGCATTGCATCGTCTACCCACGCGCCGAGGCCCCATGACCCGCACCGTTCTCCAGCAGTTTCCCGCGCAGCGCGACGACATCGGTGACCTGATCACCCGTCGCCCGCTGCCGGGCCCTGGCATCGAGCAACTCGATCCCTTCCTGTTTCTCAACCATCACGGCCCGCAGACCTACCCACGCAACAACCAAGGTCTGCCGTTCGGCCCCCATCCCCATCGCGGCTTCGAAACCGTCACGTTTATCCTGCAAGGCGAGCTGTCGCATCTGGACAGCGGTGGCCACGAGAGCATCATCGGGGCCGGTGGCGTGCAATGGATGACCGCAGGTTCCGGACTGGTCCATGCCGAGCTTTCGCCACAGTCGTTCAAGCGCGAGGGCGGCCCGCTGGAGATTCTCCAGTTGTGGGTAAACCTACCCGCACGCCTGAAGATGACTGCCCCGGCCTATGTCGGCCTGCAAGGCGCGGACATCCCCACGATCACTGAATCTCTGGCCGAAGTCCGCCTGATTTCCGGGGATTATGTTTCCAGTACACAGCATTCTGAGCGAGGGCCGATCGACTCGTTGACGGGTTTGTGTTTGATGACCGTGCACCTGCAACCTGGCGCCCGACTCTCGCTGCCAGCGCCGGTGGGCCAGAACGTCTTTCTGTATGTGGTTGACGGCCAAGCCAGCATCGCGGGCACCGCGCTGCAGTGCCATCACCTGGTCAAGCTCAGCGACACGCACGACAACGTAACCGTCGAGGCCACTGGCTCCGCCACTCTGCTCTACGGCCACGGCGAACCGTTGGGCGAGCCAGTGGCCAGTTACGGACCCTTCGTGATGAACACCCGCGAAGAGATCCAGCAGGCGTTCGCCGATTATCAGGCCGGCAAGTTCGGGCACATCCAGGGCTGAGTTCGTAGCGGTTTGCTGGAGCAAAACCTTATGAACAGGCCATACTCTGCATGAAGTCGACCCGATAATCACAAGAACCGGACTCATTCATGCAGAACAGCCTCAGCCCGATCGATCGGCGCATCCTGCGCCTGCTCCAACACGACGCCGACCTCTCGGCGGCGCAGGTCGCCGAACGCGTGGAGTTGTCCCAATCGCCGTGCTGGCGACGCATCCACCGCATGCAGGAGGAAGGGCTGATCGAGCGCAAGGTCGCCCTGCTCAACCCGAAAAAGCTCGGCCTGAGCATGACCATCTTCGTCAGCGTCAAGCTGTCGGGCCACGGCCGACGGCACCTGACCGAATTCGAGGAGGCCATCATCGGCTATCCGCAGGTGCTGGAGTGCTACACCATGGCCGGGGGCATGGATTTCATGCTCAAGGTGGTGGCCAAGGACATCGCCAGCTACGAGCGATTCCTGCGTGACCACCTGCTGCAGAAGCCCCACGTGCAGGAAGCCTACTCCAACATCGCCATGAGCGAAGTCAAACGCACGACCGAGCTGCCGCTGGAATGAAGGCTGGAAGGAGAAAAGAAAGAAAACGCAGACAAATCATTTGACATGCAAATGATAACGATTATTATTGAGCTCAACCGGTCGAGAGATCGGTTGGATAATCCGAAGGGCCTTAGGTCGGACCTTCAGATTATCTCCTCATCAGGCTAATCACGGTTTTTGACCCGGCTTTTTGCCGGGTCTTTTTTTGGCTCTTCAGGCTAATGAAGAGTGTTGCACGCCGTCGGTTTCGAACATCACCGACTTGGTGGCGCCACTGCAAAGATGGCGCGAATGATATCAAAAGAACATCGGAAAACGGAAGTCCGAACTCGCCTTCTCTCTACAGATGACCAGGATTCGCGCAAAAGGAGGTGTCCCCATGACCCCACTGCTCACGCCCTCTCATGATCTGTTGGACCTCATTCACGGCCAGCCGCACCGTCAACGCCTCTATCGGCAGTTGCGTGGCCTGCCGCGCCGAACGCAACAGGTGCTGCTCTACAGCCGTCTCGACGAACTGGACTACCCGGCCATCGCCCAGCGAATGCACCTGACCCTGGGCGACGTCGAACAGCGGATGCAGAGCGCGATGCGCGCCTGCTGCAAACCGCTGCTGCCAGGCCAGAGCCTGGCCATTCACTGGTACGTCAAACTGCAAAATCCGCTCACCACGGCCAGCGAGCGCATCGACTTCCGTCGCTGGCTCGACAGCGATGCCGCGCACCTGGCTGCCTTTCACGCCACCGAGCTGCAATGGCGCCAGTTGCTCGCGCCCGCCACGCTGCTGGGGCATGACCGCTGGCACCACAAGGCTCGGCAAGGGCTGGGGCTACGGGGGTGGGCGACGGCAGGCCTGGCCATGGCACTGGCCCTGGAGCTCATCAGCCAGAGTCTTTGAGCTTACTGAAACAGACCGAGCTGGCCGCCGATCAGCGTGTTGAAGTCGTCGTTGACGAACGGCAGGATCGCATCGGCAATGGGCTGCAGCTGTCGAGTCAGGTAATGCTCATAGTCGATGGGTGACTGACGCGCTTCCAGAGGTTCAGGCCCCGCCACCGTCATGACATAGCTGATCCAGCCACCACGTTGATACTGCAGCGGGCGCCCTGTGGATAGGTTGTGTTCATCGGCGATACGCGCCGCTCGGACGTGAGGAGGAACATTGCGCTCATAGTCGTGCAACGGCCTGCGCAGCCGCTTGCGGTAGACCAACAGGCCGTCCAATTCACCTTCCAGGGTCCGTTTGACGTAATCACGCACATACGCCTGGTAGCCCTGGTGCCTGAAGATTTTCGAGTAGAGCGCTTGCTGGAACTCGCGAGCCAGCGGCGACCAATCGGTGCGCACGCTCTCCAGGCCCTTGTAGACCATTTCGTCCTGGCCGTCGGCGCGCCTGACCAAGCCTGCGTAGCGCTTCTTGCTGCCCTCCTCCGCGCCACGAATGGTCGGCATCAGAAAGCGCCGGAAGTGGCTCTCGAACTGCAATTCCAAGGCACTGTCGAGCCCATGTTCGCGCCGCAGATGATCACGCCACCACTGATTGACCTCGACCACCAGTTCCTTGCCGATACGAGCGGCATCAGCCTCGTCGTGAGCGCCGTTGAGCCAGACGAACGTCGAGTCGGTATCGCCATAAATCACCGGGTACCCGCGCGCCTCGATCAGCTCGCGCGTACGGCGCATGATCTCGTGGCCACGCAGGGTGATCGACGATGCCAGTCGCGTATCGAAAAAGCGGCAGCCACTGGAACCCAGTACGCCGTAGAACGCATTCATGATGATCTTCAACGCCTGCGACAGCGGCGCGTTGCCCTGCGCCTTGGCCGCTTCGCGCCCTTCCCAGACACTTGCGACGATGGCGGGCAGGCAATGAACGGTGCGTGAGAAGCGCGCGCCGCGAAAGCCGGGCACCGAGTGCTCGTCGTCGGGATTGGCTAGGCCTTCGGCCAGACCCACCGGGTCGATCAGGAAGGTGCGGATGATCGACGGATACAGGCTCTTGTAGTCCAGCACCAGCACCGACTCGTACAGACCCGGCCGCGACTCCATGACGAAGCCGCCGGGACTGGCCTCGGGCGGACGTCGGCCGAGGCTGGGCGCGACGAACCCTTGGCGGTGCATCGCCGGCAGATACAGATGGGTGAAAGCCGCGATCGAACCGCCGCTGCGGTCTGCCGGCAGGCCGGTGACGCTAGCGCGCTCGAGCAGAAACGTGAGCAGCTTGGTCTTGGCGAAAATGCGTGTGACCAGTGCGCAGTCCTTGATGTTGTAACGTGCAAGAGCCGGCTTGTCCTCGGCGAACATGCGGTTGATCTCGTCCATGCGCTGGTACGGCGTGGAAATGTCCTTGCCTTCACCCAGCAAGGTCTGGGAAACGTTTTCCAGACTGAACGAGGGAAAATTCCAGGTCGCCGAGCGCAAGGCCTCGACGCCGTCGATGATCAACCGCCCGGGAGCGCCGGCGAAATAGTGATCGTTGCCGCTGCCGTGCTCGCGCCAGGTCATTTCGGCGCCCCCGCGGCCCAACAGCAACGGCACGTTGAGGCGCCTGGCATGTTCGTGCAGGACCCGCAGGTCGAACTGCACGACATTCCAGCCGATGATTGCGTCGGGGTCGTGATCGGCGAACCAGGCATTGAGGCTCTGCAGCAGTTCCACCCGGCTGTCCCGGTAGTGCAGAGCGAAATCCATCTGACGGGTATCGCCATTGGGCGGACCCAGCATGAACACGTCGCGCTGCCCGCAGCCCTCGATGCCGATGCAGTACAGCTCGCCCTGGGCCGTGGTCTCGATATCCAGGGATGCCAGGCGCAGTTGTGGACGGTAGCCCGGCGCCGGTTTGAGCTTGGCCTCATGGTATTGGCCATCGGCCTGCACTTGACCGTCGAAGGCCACACCGGCGGTGATGAAACGCTCCATCAGGTAGCGCTCATGGGGGCGAATGTCGGCCTCGAAGAGTTCTATTCCGGCTTGCCTGAGCATCGTTTCCACACGCTGCAACTGGCCGTACTGCCGACAGTACAGCCCGGCCACCGGGCGCTGGTCGAAATCACGCAGGGCCAACGGTTTGATCTCGACGCCGGCTTCGTCCTCGAGCAAGCGCCGCGCCTGCTCCTGGTGCTGCACGGGCAGGAACGCCACCGAGGGCTGCGCGGGCAGGCGCAGGAGGCGTGGGCCGGCGTCGGTCGCCAGCCACAGCTCGATCAGCGTACCTTCGGCGGTATCGCGCCAGTGTCGCGTCAGGATGAAGCCCTGTTGTGGGGTCACGGCAGCAGGCCTTTAACGGAAAATGTGGGCGCGGCAACGGCACGTCCGGCTCATATGAAGCAACATCATAAACTGTACATCCATACACATAAAGCTTGCCTGTGTCGGCACGTCTGGCATGCTAGACCTCTGTACAGCTTTCCGATCAGGTTCCCATGCGGCTGTTTCTCTGCGAAAAACCGTCCCAGGCAAAGGACATCGCCAAGGTCCTCGGCGCCACGCGTCGTGGCGACGGCTGCTGGCTGGGCAACGCCGTCACGGTCACCTGGTGCATCGGCCACCTGCTGGAGACCGCACCGCCGGACGCCTACGACGCCCGCTACAAGCGTTGGGTGCTGGCAGACCTGCCGATCATCCCGCAGCAATGGAAGATGCAGGTCAAGCGCAAGACCGCCAGCCAGTTCAAGGCGGTCAAGCGCCTGCTGGGTGAAGCTGGGGAACTGGTCATCGCGACGGACGCCGACCGCGAAGGTGAAATGATCGCCCGCGAGCTGGTCGAGCATTGTCGCTACCGGGGTCCGGTGCAGCGCCTGTGGCTCTCGGCCCTGGACGACGCCTCGATCCGCAAGGCGTTGGCGGCCCTCAAGCCAGGTGCCGAGACGTTCTCCCTCTACCACAGCGCACTGGGCCGCTCGCGGGCCGACTGGTTGATCGGCATGAACATGAGCCGGCTGTTCACCCTGCTCGGGCGTCAGGCCGGCTACCAGGGTGTGTTGCCCGTGGGTCGCGTCCAGACGCCGACCCTGCGGCTGGTGGTGGACCGCGACCGCAGCATCGCCGATTTCGTCCCCGCCGCCTATTGGGCCATCGATGTGCAACTGCTCGGCGAGCAGACCGAATTCACGGCGCAATGGATACCACCGACGGACAGCTGCGACGACCAGGGACGTTGCCTGAACCAGCCGTTGGCGCAACAGGCCGCTGCAGCGATGATGCAGGCGAACCAGGCAACGCTGACCAAGCTGCGCACCGAGCGCATGAAAGAGGCGGCTCCCCTGCCCTTCGACCTGGGCACACTGCAGGAAGTCTGCTCGAAGAAGCTTGGCCTGGGCGCCCAGGAAACGCTGGACGTGGCTCAGGCACTGTACGAAACCCACAAGGTCATCACCTACCCTCGCAGCGATTGCGGCTACCTGCCACTCAGCCAGCATGGGGATGCAGGCGCGATCATCGCCGCGCTGGGCCGCGCCGATCCCGGGCTGACGCCCTTGCTGCCCTACCTGGATGCCCAGCGCCGCTCACGCGCCTGGAACGACGCCAAGGTCGGTGCCCACCACGGCATCATTCCGACCGCCGTCGCTGCAACGGTAGACAAGCTGCAAGGCAAATACCGCGCGGTCTATAGCCTGATCCGCGCCCGCTACCTCGCGCAGTTCCTGCCCAATCACGAATACGACCGTACCCAGGCCGACTTCGACTGCGCGAGCCACGCGCTGCGTGCGGTAGGCAAACAGGTGGTCGAGCCCGGCTGGAAGCGCGCCATCCCACAAGCCCTCGGCGCAGCCAAGGGGCGCGAAGCACCGGCGCCACAGCCCCTGCCACGGCTGACCCAGGGCCAGACCTGCGCGGTGCGCGAAGTGAAACTCAAGGACCTGTGGACCCAACCGCCCAAGCCCTTCACTGAAGGCGACCTCATCAAGGCGATGAAGAACGTCGCCAAGCTGGTCGAAGATCCGCGCCTCAAGCAGAAACTCAAGGACACCACCGGAATCGGCACCGAGGCCACTCGTGCCGGAATCATCCAGGGCCTGATCGACCGCGGCTATCTGACCAAACAGGGCAAGGCCCTGGCCGCCGCACCTGCCGCCTTCAGCCTGATCGACGCGGTCCCTCGGGCCATCGCCGACCCGGGCACCACCGCCATCTGGGAACAGGCACTGGACATGGTGCAGAGCGGCGAGATGTCGCTGGAGACGTTCGTGGCCAAGCAATCGGCCTGGATGAGCAAGCTGGTGGAACGTTGTGCCGGGTTGCGCATGGTCATCAGCGGCCCGGCGCCGAAGAGTGCCACACCGTGGAAAAACAAACGCAAACGCAAACCCTCCAAGGCGGCCTGAGCTGCAACCCGTCGCTTGAAGCGCCGATACGGTCGGCTTGCTTTGTGAAATGGCGCAACACCCGGTAGGCTGCGCCGATCATTTTCCGCCAGGCCTTGCCCTTGATCGTGCTGCATGACATCGCTGTAGCCAGCGACTTCGACCCTACCATCAGCTGTGACCGCTGCGCGGCCAAATGCTGCCGGCTGGAAGTCATGCTGATCACCGACACCGGCGTGCCGGAACGCTTCATCGAAGTGGATGAATGGGGATCGGAAACCATGTCGCGTCTCGACGATGGCTGGTGCGCGGCGCTGGACCGACGCACCATGAGTTGCAGTATCTACCTGAATCGCCCGTTGATCTGTCGCGAGTTCGACATGGGCGGCCCGGATTGCCAGGAAGAGCGGCTGCGGCCGTAGGTGGCCGCGCCAGGGCTCAGATCACCTTGACCGCACGCCCGATGAACTGGATGGGGCCCGTCGGTCGGCCTGTCGTGGAACCCGACTTGGGCTCCAGGGTCAGCTCGAACAGCTGGTTGTTTTCCAGCGGTGGCAGTTTGTCCAGGGGTACATGCACGCTTTGCCCAGGCTCCACCAGCCCCAGGGAGACAGGGCCTTGCCAGCTGTCGGCCTTGGTCCAGAACTGCAAGGCTCGATCCGGCGGTACCGTAGTCTCGCTGAGGGGGATCAATTGCACCTCCCTCGAATCGCTGGCCTGCACGACCCAGCCCGGTGCTTTGTCCTGCGGCGCGATGAGCACGACCACATAGGCCGGTCCCGGCACTGGCGCGCGGACGTTGAACAACAGGGCGCCGAGCACCAGGGTTGCCGCCAGCCCGGCGCCCGCCAGGCCCCGCCATACACCCAGGCGGTTCCACCAGATGGGTACCGGCTGCGCGCCAGCGCTGTCCAGGCTGCGCTGGATGCGAGGCCACAAGGTCGCAGGCGTGGGTACTGGGTTGACGCGTTCGGCTAGCGGCAGCAACCGCGCTTCCCAGGCATCGACCGCGGCGCGCAGTTCACGATCCGTAGCCAATCGCCGTTCGACCTCTGCACGTTGCCCGGCGTCGAGCGTTCCCAGGACGTATTCGCTGGCCAGTTCTTCAGTATTCATGGGTTCTACCTGCTCGCTTGGTTCGCTCATCCCATGCACTCACGCAGCGCTGCCAGACTGCGTTTGATCCAGGCCTTGACCGTACCCAGCGGCGTTTGCAGCCGCTGAGCAATTTCAGCATGTGAATAGCCATCCAGGTAGGCGTGGTACAGGCATTGGCGGCGCTGCGGATCGAGTTGTTCCAGGCAGCCGTCGATTCGTGCGCTGCCCAGCACAGCCTCTGCTGGCTCCTCGGTCGCCAACCCGTCCAGATCTTCATCGTTGAGGGCTCGCACCCGGGCGTGGCGCCGAATATGGTTGAGCGCAAGGTGCCGGGTGATGGTGAACATCCACCCCCGCGCCGAGCCTCGTTGGGCATCGAAACTGGCCGCCTGGGTCCAGATCCGCACGAACGCGTCGTGCACGATGTCCTCGGCCAATGCCCGGTCGCCCACCAGGCGCAGGGCCACAGCCAGCAGGCGCCCGCCCTCGCGCTGATACAAACCCTGCAGTGCCTGGCGATCGCCACGAGCACACTTCTGCAAGGCGACTTCGTAATCGAATGGATTTTCCGGCAAGGACACGAAAGACCGCCATGGCAAGTGGAAGAATGAAGTTCGCTGGGCAGTGTAGCCCAGACGCGCGGATTTGCCGTTCCGCGCGCCGCTGCTACGACATCGTTACTTGGCGGACCAGAAAATGTAGTCGGCCTGGTATTTCACGGTTTCTTTCTGGCCCTTCTGCGCGGTGGTGCAGGCACTGGTGGGAGCCACGCCACCTTTGAGCGCGGTGCGCTGGATGTAGGTCACACCCTGCATGGCGCCCTTGCCTTCGGCGGGGTTGGCCTTTACCAATTGGTACGGCAGATTGCCGTCACCGGCTGGAGCCACGGCGACCTGAGTGCCGGTCACCTTGGAGCCGTCTGCCGACTGCCAGGTGGCGGGAGGGCCATAATAGGTGCCCACCTGCTTGCCGGCACGATCATCGAGGACCGCCTTGGGTCCGACGAACGTCCATTCGGTCTGGCCGGCGGCATTGGCCTTGTCACGGCATTCATAGGTGATTTCACCCTTGCCGACGGTTTCCATGGCGACCTTGTTACCAGCCGGAACCTGGACCGGGGCAGGCAGATCCATTTGCGCCTGGGCAGTGGTTGCCAAAGCGAAAGTAGCGGCGAAGAGGGCGTTGGCCAGGCAGAAACGGTGTGTGCTGTTCATCGCGTAAGCTCCAGAAGAGTGATCGAGGCGGCAGCGCCTTGTGTGGCTGCTGTAGGTACTACTCGCGAGCCGAAGCTTTGGATGCACGAAAAAAAAAGATTTTCCTATCGCGTCCATTTACATGCGGCGCAACCCCTGCCGCTTATTTGGGTCCATGCTTATGCCTGCCGCAAATTCCCGAGAGCCCTATGCCTTCCAACACCGCCGCCAGCGACAGCTGGCCACAGCGATTTCGCGACAAACCCTGGTTATGGACACTCACCGGCGTGCTATTGGCCGTCAGCGCCGTGGTCCTGGTGTGGAGCATCGTCAACGCCTTGCTGCACGCCGACCGTCAGCACGCCTGGTACGCCCTGCTCGGTGGTACCGGTGGCTTCGCGGCGACGGCACTGGGTGCGTTGATTGCCCTGGCGCTGCGGGAAATTTCCTCGAAGGTGCAAGACGTCATGCTTGGCTTCGCCGGTGGCATGATGCTGGCGGCCAGTACGTTCTCCCTGTTGCTGCCAGGTCTGGAAGCCGCCAATACCCACACCGACAGCCCTGCGCTGGCAGCGCTGGTGGTGATCCTGGGCCTGGGCCTTGGCGTCGGTCTGATGCTGGCGCTGGACAAGGTGATTCCCCACGAGCATGAGAACGCCGGCAGACACGGTCCCAACGCCGAGCGGATTCACCGGGTATGGCTATTCGTGCTTGCCATCACGCTGCACAACCTGCCTGAAGGCATGGCCATTGGCGTCAGCCTGTCCGATGGCAACCTGGCGGTCGGGATTCCGCTGACCAGCGCGATCCTGCTGCAGGATATTCCCGAGGGGCTGGCGGTGGCCATGTCGCTGCGGGCAACGGGCTTGAGTTCCGGCAAAGCCGCATTGGTGGCCATGGGCTCGGGCCTGATGGAGCCACTGGGGGCGATGGTCGGCCTGGGATTGTCGAGCGGCTTTGCACTGTCCTACCCGATCAGCATGGGCCTGGCGGCTGGTGCCATGATCTTCGTGGTGTCCCATGAAGTCATTCCGGAAACCCACCGCAATGGCCACCAGACCCCAGCTACGCTGGGCCTGATGCTGGGCTTCGCCGTCATGATGTTCATGGACACAGCACTAGGCTGAGGGTGGAGCGCCCTGAACGAGCCTGTGCGCGATCTGGGGCAGGACCTGCTCGCAGGGCTGTACGACCTTGACGCTGAGCAACCCATCGGCGCGGGTGCGTCCCAGGTTGATCGCGAGCAGACGCTTGCCCTGACGCGACATTTCCTGACACAGGCGAAAGCTTGAGTAGGCCATCAGCGAGGAGCCGACGATCAGCATGCCCGGTGCCGACTCCACGGCTTTCCAGGCCGCCTGCGCGTGCGCTGGTTCCACGCCCCCACCAAAAAAGACCACGTCAGGCTTGAGCATGTCGCTTCCGCAACAGGGACAGTGGGGCGTTCGGAAGGCCTCCAGAAAGCGCGCCGCCAGTTGCGCATCACCGTCGGGCGCAAGTACCGCGTGCACATCCTGCAAGTAGGGGTTCTGTTCTTCCAGCAACAACTGGACATCGTCGCGTTGCAGGCGCATTCCACAGTCCAGACAGACCACCCGATGCAGGTTGCCGTGCAGTTCGACGACATTGCGGCTACCGGCAGCATCATGCAGTCCATCGACATTCTGGGTGATCACGCCGCTGATCAGGCCTTGCGACTGCAACGCTGCCAGCGCCTGGTGGGCGGCATTCGGCGCAGCCTGGTGCACGCCGCGCCAGCCCACCATGGCCCGCGCCCAATAGCGCTTGCGCGTGGAGGCACTGGCGATGAAATCCTGATGCATGATGGGCGCATTGCCGCGCCTGACGCCTTCGGTATCGCGATAATCGGGAATGCCCGAAGCGGTACTGATACCGGCCCCGGTCAAGACCAGATAGGGCCCCTGCGCCATATGCTGGTACAGCGTATCGAGTTCGACCATGGCTGCATGCACCTCTGGTTGAGAGCTGTCGCCCGCGCGGGCGCCACCGTTCAAGTTTGCGACAGCGTGACCTGACTGAGCAATTCATCTACCGCCCTGGCGCATTGAACGCGGTAGTCGGCGTGCAGCAGGCACAGCTCGGAGCTACCCAGTAGCCGCAGCTTGGCGGCTTCGGCGACCGCTTGCATGTCGACGCCGCGCAACGCGAACTCTTCGAGCAGCGCCTGCATTGCATGGTGACGCTGGTCTGGACTGGACGTTGAAATCGACACGGTGGCTCCTCGGTGAAATCCTTGTTCGGGCTCATCCCATGACAATGACTGCCGGCGTCGAACAAATGCTTCGCCGCTGCGATGGACGGTCGTAGGCCAAAGGCCAGTTCTGCCATCGGGTTCACGCGCACGTCCCTGCAATCGCTTAGAATGACCGATGCGCATTGATCATCTATTCCGGAGCCCTACATGACCGCAGTCCCTACGAACACGCTTTGCATCTACCATGGAAACTGCGCCGACGGGTTCGGCGCAGCCTGGGTAGTGCGCAAGGCACTTGGGCCTGAGGTCGAGTTCCACGCCGCCGGCCACGGCCAGCTGCCTCCTGATGTCAGTGGTCGGCACGTGCTGATTGTGGATTTCGCCTACGATTACGAAACGCTCATGGCTATGGCCGCGCAGGCCTTGTCGATTCTGGTGCTCGATCACCACAAGACTGCCCACGCAGACCTGCTCAAGGTGCCGGTGGCCGGGGCCTTCGGCGAACCGGTCGAGGGCGGCAACGTGCACGCCCTGTTCGATATGAACCGTTCGGGTGCGGGCCTGGCCTGGGACTACTTCTTCGCCGGCCAGCCGCGCCCTGCCCTGATCGACCATATCGAAGATCGTGACCTGTGGCGCTTCAATCTGCCGGGTACCCGTGAAGTGCTGTCCAATCTGTTCAGCTATCCGCAGGATTTCACTGTGTGGGACACGCTGCTGGCAGCGCCCGTAGAGGATCTGCTGGCCGATGGCATCGCGATCGAAAGGCAGCGGCAGAAGACCGTGGCCGATCTGCTGCGGTCCACTGCGCGTCGCATGTCGATTGGCGGTCATGACGTTCCGGTGGCCAACATACCGTCGCTGTTCGCCAGCGATGCGGGCAACATCATGACCCAGGGCGAGCCATTTGCCGCGTGCTACTCGGACGGTCCCAAAGGCCGCTCGTTTTCACTGCGCAGCACGGATGAAGGCATGGACGTGTCCGAAATCGCCAAACAGTTCGGCGGTGGCGGTCATCGCAATGCGTCGGGCTTCCGCGTACCCTACGGCCATGAATTGACGCGTTGAGGCCAGGTGGAGTCGCCACCGTCCCCCGTTGTCTTGTTGGAGAGCGTCATATATGCCGCAGGAACGCCTGGATCTACTGAAGCTGCCCAAGGACGTGCGAGGTTCGATCAACGACTTGGTACGGGCACTGAATGCCGCGAGCACGAAGGCGGATGTAGAGCGCGAAGGCGCGCTCGAAATCGCGCTGATTCTGGGGCTGGAACAATCGCGCAAGCTCAAGCCTGCCGACATCGAAACGCTTTACATGATTTTCGACGATGCCAAGGAAGCGCGGCTGCGAGCCTTGCAGGATTGACCACCCGCACCGCCAGTCAAGCCGCCGCGCTGCCTTCGAAGGGTGCCTGACGCAGGCAGTTGCGTCCGGCGTCCTTGGCGGCATACAACGCCTGGTCCGCCGCCCCGATCAAATTGTGCGCCGTGACAAAGGGCGCAAGCCCCGTCGCTATTCCCACACTGATGGTTACCCGCGCCTCCGCACCCAGGGCCGGATGGGGCAGCGCCAGATCCGCCACCGCCGTGCACAGGTCTTGCCCCAGCTGTCTGGCCTCTTGGCCGTCGACCCCTACCCACAACACCAGCATCTCCTCCCCGCCGAAACGAAACGGCAGAGCGTTGGCTTGCGCGGACAACTGCTTGATGGTGGCACTGACCTGCTTCAAGCAGTTGTCCCCCTGAAGGTGCCCATAGCTGTCGTTGTAGAGCTTGAAATGATCGATATCGATGAGGATCGCCGTGACGCGAGTCGCCTGGATCCCCGCCGCCTGCCATAGCTGGGCCATGACATCGCCCTGATGTCGGCGGTTGAACAACTGGGTCAGCGGGTCGGTACGGGCCATGTCGGTGAGCTGCACCTCCAGCAGGCGTCCGCGCAGGGCATACAGGTAGCTCAAGCGGCTACCCCGCTCCAGAAAATACGACGCCATCAACAGCAGTACGACCGTGGAGCCGTATAGAAAGGCATTGGCGCGCCACGTGACCGGGTTCATGAACCCGGCAATGTGGGTGGTGACCAGCTGGATTCCCAACATGCTGGCCATGGCGGCTGCCGCAAAGCGAAACGGTAACTGCTGGATCATCGTGCAGTAGACCATCAGCAACAACATGCCTAGCTGATAGTGCAAGCGATAGGGGCTGTCGCTGTAGATCATCACCACCAGCGGCATCAGCGAGGACAATACCGTGGCCGTCGCCGAAACGGTTTCTAGCGTACGACGCGACGTCAGGCGCTGGGCCAGCAGCAGGATGGCGATGATCATCGGGGTGATCAGCAGCAGGCGCCCTACGGCTACGTAGGCAAACACGTCCTGAAGGGCAAGCCAGTCGCTGATCAGAAAGAGGTTGTAGATGACCGCGCCGCAAATGCCTGTCGACGTCAGAAATTGCAGGCGCTGACGCTGCGTGTCCGTCTCGTAGCGACGCTCCAGGGCCGGCTCGAAGGTGAGTCCGCCTACCCCGCCGGCGATGGCTTGTTCGACCATTGCCATGGTGTGCGGCTCAGGGGATTGGGCCAGTTGGGCTTGAACGGCTTGCATGGGACACCGGAGATGTGATTCAGAATTTTACTAGACTGCGCAATGATATCTTAGTGCCATTAGTGCAGGGCGATTGTCGGGCACCAATGGCATGAACGGTAGTGGGAAGTTACGAGCGGTCCGGCACAGTGAATCTTCCCGTCGGCGCCGTGTCCGATTTGCTAGCCCTCCAAATGATTGCCGCCATGGAAACGATTGTCGTCGTCGAAGATGAAACGCTGGTCCTTGAACTCCTGGTGGAGATTCTCGAAGACTTCGGCTATCACGTCCGAGCATTCGCCACGGCCGACGAAGCCTGGCAGCACATCGTCAACCGCCCTTTCCCACTCAAACTGCTGATCACCGACCTGCAAATGCCGGGCGATATCGACGGGGTGGAGTTGGTGAATCGCGTCCATACCCGCAACCCGGAAACACCAGTGATCGTCGCATCCGGTTTCCACGGGGCCGCGAACTCCCTGTGCGACAAGAAAGTGCATTGGCTGGGCAAACCTTTCTCGATGGACAAGTTGAAAGGCATCTGCGAAAAACTCGCACCTCCTACCCAGGCCTGATCGTGCCATCGCCCATGCGGCGGCAGTGACGCAGGCCCTGTGTATCCTTACCCGGAGCAGTAATGACCAAACGTACTACCCGAGTGACCGACGGCTTCACGGGCGATATCAGCAAGTCTGATCACAATATCTTCTTCGCCGCTGTCGAAACCACTCGTATGCCGATGATCATTACCGACCCCAAGATGCCGGACAATCCGATCATCTTTGCCAACAATGCATTCATCGAGATGACCGGTTATTCGTCAAACGAACTGCTGGGTCGCAACTGTCGCTTCCTGCAAGGCCCGGAAACCGATCCCGATACCATTGCCCAAGTCAGGGCCGCAGTGGAGGCGCGTCGGGAAGTGGCCGTCGAAGTCGTCAACTACAAGAAGGACGGCTCCAGTTTCTGGAATGCCCTGTTCATCTCGCCCGTGTACAACGAATCCAATGAGCTCATCTATTTCTTCGCCTCGCAACTTGACGTCAGTCGTCGTCGCGATGCCGAAGATGGCCTGCGTCAGGCCCAGAAGATGGAAGCTCTGGGGCAGTTGACCGGTGGTATTGCCCACGACTTCAACAACCTGCTGCAGGTGATGATCGGTTACCTGGACATGATCCAGCGCTCGGTCGACAAGCCGCAGTATGAACAAGAGCGCCTGCGGCGCAACGCCAGGCACGCCCGCGATGCCGCCGAGCGCGCAACCACGCTGACGCAACAGCTGCTGGCGTTTTCTCGCAAACAGAAGCTGCAAGGCCGCGTGGTGAATTTGAACGGCCTGATCGACAACTTCAAGGAAACCGCCGAGCGCACTCTGGCAGATACGCAGATCCGCTACAGCCTGGCCGAAGACCTGTGGAACTGCCGCCTGGACCCGACCCAGACCGAAGTCGCGTTGCTCAACGTGTTCATCAATGCCCGCGACGCCATGGAAGGCCGTGCCCGCCGCACCCTGGCCGTCGATACGCAGAATGTCACGCTTGATCGACAAGTGTCCTACGACGGGCTGATGCCTGGCCGCTACGTCAGTATCGCGATCACCGACAGCGGTCGTGGCATGCCGGAATCGATCGTCAACCGGGTCATGGACCCCTTTTTCACCACCAAGGAAGAAGGCAAGGGCTCAGGACTGGGGCTATCCATGGTGTACGGATTCGTCAAGCAATCCGGCGGCTCGGTGCGCATCTACTCCGAAGAGGGCATTGGCACCACCTTGCGCATGTACTTTCCTGCCGATGACAGCCAACCCCATGCCCTGACGCCAATCGAGGACACCCACGCCTATCCCGGTCACGAGAAAATCCTCATCGTCGAAGACCGGCCCGATGTCGCAGAACTGGCGCAGACCATTCTCGAGGAATACGGCTACAGCTGCGTCATTGCCTACAATGGCAAGGACGCCCTCGAGCAGCTCGAGAACGACGACTTCGACGTGTTGTTCACCGACTTGATCATGCCTGGCGGCATCAACGGCGTCATGCTCGCCCGCGAAGCCAAACGCATGCGCCCCAGCATCAAGATCCTGCTCACAACGGGCTACTCGGAAAACTCCCTGGAGCGCACCGACGTGGGCGGCACGGATTTCCAGGTGATTTCCAAGCCCTACATTCCCAGCGAACTGGCGAAGAAGATCCGCCGGGTGCTGGAAGGGCCCAATGGGGTGAGCTGATCAAGTTACTGCGCCGCGCCCTGCAAGGTAGGGCCAGGCGTCGAGCCTTTGCGGCGAGTCAGGCGCTTGCCCAATTGCACGCCCGGCATCTCGACGTACTTGTAGGTCAAGGCCGAGACCAGCAGCACCGCCGCCAGTTGCAAGACGACGATGCCGTTGTCGAGCCAGACACTGTGGGTCGAAATGTACTTGACCATGTTGGGCATGTCATGGCCTTGCAAGGTCTCCGTCAGGTCTGTGTGCAGCACTTTCGACAGCACGATGATGGCGCTCTTGAACACAAACAGAATGGCCGCGTGCGTCAAATAGATCGAGAACGACAAGGCGCCCAGCCAGACGAAGAAACGGTGGTGCAGCAGTCGCGAAACCACGCCGCGCTCGAACGAGAATGCCAGAATCAAGAGACAGAACAGCAGGCTGGCATAGACGCCCTTGTGATCGATGTCCGATACCAGGAGGCGATAGCTGCCCAGGACCAGGGCAATTTCCAGCAGGTTGAAGTCCACGGCGTCCAGGTCCAGGTCTTTTATGCGATCGTAGAGCACGTACAGGCAGGCACCGGCGAAGAAGCATGAAACACCGCGGAAGATCTCCAGCTTCAGCCAGGACTCACCGTTCCACAAAGTGATGAAGGCCGCCAGGGACATGATCGCGAAGATCTTGATCGTGCGGGTGCGCGCCAGCACTGCAATGACGCCGAATATCAAGTACAGGTAGTACTCGATGCTAATGCTCCACGCGGGGTAATTGAACGAGCCGGTCATGGCACTGTTCAGCCAGGATTGCAGCAGAAGCAGGTTGGGCAGGAATTCGTGCATCGACGTAGCGCCACTGAATGCCGGCTCGTTGAAACTGAACCCTTTCTTCTCAGCCAATGAGCGGCCCAGCTCCAGTGCCAGGTAAACGCCCAACATTGTCAGGTGCAGGGGATAAAGGCGCGCCGTGCGACTGATGAAGAAATCCTTATAATCAGTCGCGTTGTTCAAACGCTGGCCGTAGGTGTGGAACAACACGAAACCGCTGAGGATAAAAAAGAACTCCACGAACAGAAACGCGTGCTTGAAAAACTCGAGCTCGGCAATGCTTTGAACCACGTAAGTGTGGAACAGCACGACAGCAACCGCACAGAGACCGCGGAAACTATCGAGCACGACGAATCTTTTCATGGTTGATCCCAGAGTGTTGTAACCGTTGCCATCCCGGTGTCATGCCAAGAGACATGGCCCGTTGCCATTATTGGCGCAAAGCTAAACCAATCCTTTGGCGGGCACAACCGCAATCAGGCGCGCGGTACCTCTGACGCGCAACTGACATTGTGCAGACCAACAGACCACCACCGTAGAAGTACGTGCAGTTCGGGTACGCAGGCTTTTTCGGTCGCACAAAGAAAAACCCCGCAGACGTTAATCTGCGGGGTTCTCAATGATGGAGGCCGAGGTCGGAATCGAACCGGCGTAGGCGGATTTGCAATCCGCAGCATAACCACTTTGCTACTCGGCCTCAGACGCGAAACAAACCGCTGCTTCGCGAAAACAAACTAGCGCAGGAGAGATACTTCAAACCTTGAGCTAACCTTTTGATTAACCTGGATTTTTCTCATTCCTGCCTCAGGAATGGACGCAATTCTGGACTGCTTTGGAAAGCTTGTCAACACGCAGTATAAAAAACTTCCGCCACGCGCCCTTCCCGTCCAACCTCGACACACAGTATCAGAATCCCACCGCATGTCCGTCGCGACGACTGTCGCTGGCGGCTACGTAGCCGTGATCGGCATCGTCGGAGAGTCGCCAGATGAACTGGCCGGAACCGAAGTCCATATAAGGATCCTCCACCGACTTGAGTGCATGCCCTCTGCCGGTCAAGCCGCTGACCGCCTCGGCGTTCATAGTGGATTCGAGGTCGACCGAGAAATCCCGGTTGACCTTCCAGCGCGGCGCGTCGCAGGCCGCTTGCGGCTGTTGCTGGTAATCCAGCATGCGCACCAGCGTTTGCACATGGCCTTGCGGCTGCATGTCCCCACCCATGACACCAAAGCTCATTTGTGGGATACCGTCCTTGGTCAGGAACGCCGGAATGATGGTGTGGAAAGGTTTCTTTCCTTGAGCCACGACGTTGGCCGATGCAGGGTCGCTGGAAAATCCGGCACCGCGGTTCTGCAAGCTGATGCCGTAGCCTGGCACGACGATGCCGGAGCCAAATCCCATGTAGTTGGACTGGATGAACGAGACCATCATACCGCTCTCGTCGGCCGCTGTGAGGTAGACGGTACCGCCGGATTTGGGCATGCCGAAGCCAGGGTGACTGGCCTTGACCGGGTCGATCAACCGCGCACGATTGGCAAGGTAAGCAGGATCGAGCATCTGCTCAGGCGTCACCGCCATGCTGGCGGGGGCGGCGACGGAGCGATAGACATCGGCGAATGCGAGCTTCATGGCTTCTATCTGCAGATGCTGTGATTGCGCCGAATCAACCGGCAGGGCCGCCAGGGCGAAATGCTCGAGGATGCCCAAGGCGATCAAGGCCGCAATGCCTTGGCCGGCGGGGGGAATCTCATGAACCTCATGACCGCGGTAGCGTTGCGTGATTGGCTTGACCCATTCGGGCTGGTAACGGCGCAGGTCATCCAGCGCCAATCCTCCACCGGTTGCCTTAGCGTAGCCGGCAATGGCCTCGGCAATCTCGCCTTCGTAATAGGCTCGCCCGCCCTGCTGACCCAGCAGCCGAAGGGTACGGGCTGCCTCCTTGAAGATGAACTTCTCACCGGTAACAGGGGCGCGGCCGCCCGGCATGAAGGTGTCAGCGAACCCGGGCTGGTCATGCAGGGCTGGAATGGCCGCAGCCCATTTGTGTGCGACGATGGGGGCCAGGGTAATCCCTCGCTCGGCGATCTCGGCGGCCGGCTCCATTACATCGGCGAACGGCAGTTTGCCGAAGCGCTCGTGCAGCGCCGCCCAACCCGCCACTGCGCCGGGAACGGTCACCGCATCCCAGCCCCGAACCGGCCGCTTGACGTGCCCTTGGCCATCTTCGCCGTAGCGCTGGCGAAAGTACTCCAGATTCCATGCATGCGGCGCGGGGCCGGAGGCATCAAGCCCATGCACCTGCTGACCGTCCCACACCAAGGCGAAGGCATCGCTGCCCAGGCCGTTGGAGACTGGCTCGACCACAGTCAGGGTAGCCGCCGTGGCGATGGCGGCATCGATGGCATTGCCACCTGCCAGCAGAATCCGCACCCCGGCCTGCGCCGCAATGGGATGGGAAGTCGACACGACATTGCGTGCGAACACGGGAATACGGGTGGTGGGGTAAGGGTTGTGCCAATTGAAAGTCATGGACGTATCTCTAGCGTTGAGTGTTTCGAGCCGCACCGGGCCCCCAAAAAAACCCCCGCCGTTGCAGCCAGCGGATGAATTGCGCGCCGCACAGACCGATCAGCGCCAGCAGCACCACGCCGGAGAACATGGTCGCCAGGCTCATGCTCACCGAGCTCGAAGCGATCAGGTAACCCAGCCCGCGCTGCGCCGAGAGAAACTCGCCGACAACCGCACCAATGAGCGCCAGGGACACACCGATTTGCAGGCCTGCGAAGATTTCGCCAGCAGCCGAGGGCAACTTGACGTGCACCAGCAAGTACCAGCGCGAGGCGGAAAAAACCCGGCAAGCATCGAGCAATTCCGGAGGGGTGCGGCGAATGCCGTTGACCGTATTGACGAACAGGGGAAAGAAGCAGACCAGCGCGACCAGCACGACCTTGGACGCCATGCCGAAACCGAACCACACCAGGATGATGGGTCCCAGTGCAATCTTCGGCGTGGCTTGCAGACCGATCAACAGCGGATAGACGAAGCGCTCGAACGTTTGCGATTCGGCCAGCGAAGCACCAAGCACGATCGCCAAAACCCCGCCGATGAAATAGCCGCTGAGCATTTCCGCAAGCGTGGCGCCGATGTGAGGCCACAGGCTGCCGTCGGCGAAACCGCTGACCAGCGACTGGAATACTGCGCAGGGGCCTGGCAGTACATAGTCTGGTATGGCAAACACCGCCACGGCCAAGGACCACAACAGAATGACCCCAGCCAGGCTGATGAGCGGGTACAGCATGGCAGTGAGTCTATTCATGGGTGAAGTGCCTGCGCAGGTGTTGGCAAAGCGCCGTGAATTCAGGATCGGCTAGGGTTCCAAGGGTGCGCGGTCTGGCCAGGCAGATGGGTAATTGCTCGATGATCCGTCCGGGCCGCGGCGACATGACCAGGACCCTGTCGGCCAGGAATACGGCTTCCTGGATGCTGTGAGTGATGAAAAGCACCGACTTGCGGTGCTGACTCCAGATGCGCTGCAACTCCAGGGTCAATGACTCTCTGGACAGCGCGTCCAGCGCGGCGAAGGGTTCATCCATCAGCAACAGATCGGGATCGTGCAGCAACATCCGCGCGATCCCTACGCGCTGCTGCATGCCGCCGGACAACTCGAACGGGTAGTCCTTGGCGAAGGGTGCAAGCCCCACCAGTTCCAGCAGGGCCATGGCGCGTTCCCGCGCAGGCCCCGTCGGCAAGTCCAGGGTCCGTGCCGGCAACAGGACATTGTCCAGCACGGTCTTCCATGGCAACAGATTGGGTTTCTGGAACACCACGCCGGTGTGGCGTCCGGGGCCGGAGACTGTGTGCCCGGCGAGTTCTATACGCCCGCGTGAGGCCGACAGCAGACCGGCGGCCAGCTTGAGTATCGTCGACTTGCCGCACCCGGAGGGGCCCAGCAGGGCAACGAACTCACCAGGCTGTATGCTCAAATCGATGTCAGCCAGCGCTTCGATCGCACCGCGCCGAGTGGCGTAGGTAACCCCGACACCGTGCAACGCCAGAGCAGCGCTCATGGGCGTTCACCCTGCGCGCTCACGGCGCGATCGAGAAATGCCAGTACGACATCCCAACTGCGGCGGTTGGCCCGGGCATTGGCCAAGGCCGTACCGCCGCCGCCGATCACCCCCCCGGCTACCGGATGACGCTTGGCAATCAGCGTCGTGGGCACGTAGGGAAAACCGATGGCGTGCCCGGCGCCTTCATTGCATAGGTGCTGAGCCGGCCACGGATGCCCCGCAGCGCTCAACGCTTCGACGATGCGCGTACAATACTCAGTCGATGGCCAGAAGCCATCGTCGCTACCCGAGATCAGTAACACCGGACCGTTGATGCGCTCCACGGGAATACGTGCGGCCGCCACGTTATCGGCGGCCTGCTCCACTGTGCTGAAAGCGGGCGCCTGACGAATGGGCACCCCAGGTATCGGCGGCTGGTCGAAAGCGGACCAGTCGGCATGGACGTTGTTCCGCCAGACGTTGGGCAGCGGCTGCCCCTGCCACGTCCAGGCATCGGCGTCGCGGGCCTGGCCCGGGCGTCCGGCGCGCAGGGTGCCGTGCACAACGGCACTGGGTACGTAGCCGATCACTGCCGATACCTGGTATGCAAAGGTACTGGCCAACAACAACGCCAACTCACCCCCGCGCGAAAGGCCCGCCACGGCGATGAAATTATGACGAGGGGCGAGGCTGCGCTGCGCCCACTCCAGTGCCGTTTGAAAGTACTCCAGCGGCGTATCAGAAATGTACCCCGGGCGCCCCGGTGCTTTGAAATAAGCGAGCGCTACGCCAATGTAGCCATGGGCGGCATACAGCGCAGCGCGCTGCTCCGGCGTGCCGCCACCCGAGCCATTCAAAACGATGACCACTGGAAACGGGCCGTTGCCAGCGGGGAGAAATACGGTGCCCGACAGGCCGGCGTCGACGATAGGTCGACGACTTACTCCGGGGGCCAGGAATCTTTGGCCGAAAGTCGCGCAGGCAAGGCCGCCGCGCTCGTCCTCGATCTCCACATCGATGTTCAGCGGTGCAACGCTCTCGCTCAGCGATGAGTCGAGCGGTTCGCGGATCTGGCGCATGGCCCATACGCAGGCCATGGCTTGCGGCACATCCCAGTCGCCCGCCACCGGCGATTGCGCGTCGAGGTCCAAGCGACCGTCATCGGCAATCCGAAAATCCGCCTGGCTGCGCCACTGACTGCCATCAGGGTGCGCCAGCGTGGCTGTAAGCCTGGCGATTCCGGGCGTTGCACCGCGCGCCGTTATGCGCCGCGGTTGGTCGATCAGGCCGTCAGCCGCATCGATGAACAGTTGCAGGCTCACTTGGCTCCCTCCGCACGCTGACGCAGCGCTGACTTGTCGAAATCATTGAACGAGGTCACGAACTCATTGGAGAAAATTTGCTCAACCGGCAGTTCGGCAGTAGGAAATTCGCCAGCGGCAGCCATGGCGCCAATCGCCGCGCGGATCACCTTCAGGTCGTACTGCCCAGGCGCCCGGGCGCTGCCGTCAGGCCGATAGAGGGTGCGCTGCAAGCGTCGGCTGAGTAGAGTCTTGGCCTCTTCAAGGCCTTTGCCATCGGCGTCGGCCGGTTTGCTTTCCGGATGCTGCCGCCAGAAAGCCTGCACGCAGAACGCCGGATTGACCTCGCAGACGAACTGCGCCTGGGTGTAGGCACGACCGAAGCGGCGGATCAGATCAGGGTTGTCTCTGAAGGTGTCCTGGTGGGCGATGAAGCCATTACCCGGATTTTCCTGAAAGACATCCGGGTAGGCGATCCGGCGAATCGCGGTACCTGAAAGCTCCAGCATGTCGTCCCAGCTACTGTTGAAGTTCAAGGCATCGACTTTTCTGCTGCGTAACGCCTGAAATCCCGCGCCCAACGCGCCCACGGCCACGAACTCGACGTTCTCTCCCGGTTTCAGGCCGGCGACCTTGAGCGCCGCGCGGCTGTTGGGCAGGGTTCCCCACGTCAGAGCGCCAACGCCGATCTGCTTGCCCGCCAGGTCAGCCAGGGTCTTGATCGGAGAATCGGCCAGTACGGCGTACTCCAAGGTCTGGCTGGGCACACCGTTGTAGAAGTAACGCACCGGCAGCGGGTCCTTGCCGTGGAAATAACTGGAGATGACCGGCTCCGCCACAGGAAAACCGAAGGTGACTCGTTTGCTGGCGACCTGCGGCAGCAAGGCACCGGCGCCCTGGAAGATCAGTACCTTGACGTCCAGCCCCTGGTCCTTGAACAGACCCAGCGCCTCGGCCGCTGCGTAAGGGGCGCCGTCATGCACGGCGGGCGGAATCGCCAGGGCAACGGTGACCTCGTCGAGAGCATAAGCTGGAGTGGCACACGCCAGGGTGAGCGGCAGTAGATACGTGAGGCGCATATCGGATTCCTTGACCTGATGGGGATTGGGCTATTCGTCCGCTGCCTGAAGCCGCCGGTGGGCGTCCTGCAGCAAGGTGGTGCGGTCGATCTTGTTGGTTGTCGCCAACGGCAAGGCGTCGACGAACCAGATCCTGCGCGGGTGCTGGTAGGCCGGGGCATGCTCCAGCGTGAACGCTTTGATCTGCGCCTCGCTGGCGTCCGTCCCCTGGCGCAGCACCACGAAGGCCATGGGCTTGAAGCCCTTGATGTCGTCGACCACCGCGACCACGCAGGCCTGCTGGACCGCAGGATGGCGCTCCAGAAGCTTCTCCACTTCGCCGGGATAGATGTTCTCCCCACCGCTGACGAACATGTCGTCGCGGCGCCCGACATAGGTATAGAAGCCGTTGCGGTCGCGCTGAAACACGTCACCCGTGCTGTAGAAGCCGTCGGCGTCGATGGGGGCTGGCAAGTCCGGACGCCGGTGATAACCGATCATCAAGCCGGGACTTTTCAGCTCCAGAACGCCCTCTTCGCCCAGGCGCCCGGCAGCATCGCGCAGGCGCAGCTGCACCTGTGGATGGGCGTGACCTACCGATAGCGCTGGACTGGGCAGCCCTTTGGGATGCTGGCCGAAAACCACCGGGCCACCCTCGGTAGTACCATAGGCATTGATGACCCGCGCATTGGGCAGCAGATGATGAATGCTGTGGAGCAAGCTGGCGCTGACCGGCGCCGAGCCCATTCGGATCACCCGTACCGAACTCAGATCGGCCTGGGCCAATTGCGCCTGTTCCTGCAGCATCATGGCGATCATTGGCGGCACTGCCGTCAGCCAGGTGCAGCGATAGCGCTGGATGGCATCGATGTAACCCACTGCGTTGAACTGCGCCATCAACACCGTGGTTGCTCCGCAGGCCAAGCTCAGCAACGCCAGCGCAAGGGCATTCATGTGGTACAGCGGCGCGGCGATGAGCGGGCGTTCCTGCCCCAAGGGCGTAGCTTGCAGTCGTGTCCGGACCACCCACAGTTGGGCAGCATGGCTGAGTACCACACCCTTGGGTTTGCCGGTGGAGCCGGAGGTATAGAGGATCAAGGCAGGCTCGTCTGCCCGGGGCTGGAAGCTTGCGAACGGACCCGCGTCGAGAAATGCGTCCAGCCCGCGCTCGCCGCCCCGGACCAATGACACTTGCGCCAAGTTCACAGGTACAAAAGACGCCCGTGGTTCATCGCAGAACACCAGACGAGCGCCGCTGTCGGCGATCACGTACTCGACCAGCGCCTGCGGAAAACGATGGTTGACCGGCACGGCGACCAGACCTGCGCGCAGGATGCCCAGCAGCACTGCGATAAATTCGACGGAGTTTGCGGCCAGCAACGCGATGCGCTCGCCTTGGGCATAGCCACGGGCGTGCAGGCCCCGAGCGACACCACTGGCCAACCGATCCAACTCATCGAAGCGATAGCAGGTCTCGCCCTGCTCGCCATCCAGCCCGATGAAGGCCGCCTGATCGGCAGGGCTGTGCGCACCGACGACGTCCCCCAGATTTCGAATGGTCAGCCTCATGCAATGAACTCGAGCAACAGGTCGAACGCCGGCACCGCAATGGTCACTCGGGCTGCCTCGACGCGATGGTCCAGGCCCAGGCGCGCTGCGTGCCGCGCGAGCAACAACGGATCGGCGCCGCGAAACGTGATTGCCGCGAAGCGTTCGGCGCGCGGCGTGAGGGCTTGGGCCAAGGCTGCAAAGCGCTCCGTAAGCGTGGCCTCATCGATGATGTCGAGCACGAAGCCTGAATCGAATGCACCCAGTTTGGCGTATTGTCGACGGGTCGCTTCCGGGTCCTGGCTGACCACAGTCAGGCCGGCCAGCACCGTGGCGCCATTGGCATGGCCCAGCCACTCGGGGCGCCAGACCAGTTCCGGCGTCTGGTGATGGCAGAAGTAGACGCGACCTGCCAGGAACTGCCCGGGCACCAGGCGTACAGTGCCGAAGCGCGCTTCTGCCGCCGCGCCATCGATCTCCACCGGCCTGGAAAAATACTGCACCGGCTGTACCCGAAAACCTCGGTCCAGCAACGCTGCGTGGGTAGCTTTCGGATCAGCCGTGGCGACCACTAGTCCATCAATGCCACGCGGGCTGTCGAGGACCTCCAGGCGCAGGGTATTGGTACCCAATGGCAGGCCGATGAGCTCTAGATAACCCTCGGTGAACATTACCAAGTGGTTGATCGAACCCAGCGAGTGATGCCCCTGCGGTGTCAGGGTAAACCCCAACTGCCTGAACAGCGTTGCAGCAGCCTCGGTATCGAAGCGGGTGTTGATGACCAGATGATCCACGGCGACGCTCATGCTTCAGGCCTTTGCCGCAGGCGTGGCGTACACACCCCGACCGCTGGCGACCAAGTGGCCTTGGGCGTCGAACACCTGAGCCTCGGCGACCGAGAACTGCTTGCCGAACTTGATCACCTTGCCGCTCGCCCGCAAGTTGCCTTTGGCGGCACGGTGGTAATCCACACGCAGGTCGATCGTGGGCACGCCCTTGCCGGTTTTGGATACCAGGGCCCAGTCGGCCGTCAAATCCACCAACGCTGCGAGAATGCCGCCATGGGTGTAGCCGCCTTCGACGTTGACGACCCACTCTTCACGCCATGTGGCACTCAACTCGATGCTGCCCTCACCGACTTCGAGCACTTGCAGGCCCAACCATTGGTGGTAGGGGCCTTTGAGCAAAAGGGATTGGATTTCAGCGGCAGTGGGCAGGGTGACTTCAGTCATGGATGTATTCCTTTCAAGTGGAGAATGAACTTGGGCTGCGACATGACTCGCCGCAGCCGACAGGGCGATCATGGTGTGATGACGACCTTGCCCAGAACTTCGCGGTCGCGGATCAGCGCCAGCCCCTCTGCGGCCTGTTCCAAGGGCAGGACGCGATCGATCAGCGGGTCGATCTTGCCGTCGGCAATCAGGTCGAGCAGCCCGACCAGGTTCTCTTCGTAGAAACTGTTCGAACCCTTGATGTTGAGCTCGAAGCTCCACACGTAGCGCAGGTCTTCCTTGGGGTCATGCCCGGCAGTGGCACCGCATACCAGCAAGGTCCCCCCACGCTTGATGCACTTTAGCGATGGCAGCCAGGTATCGCCGCCGGTGAAGTTGATCACCACATCAACGCCCCCTTCGTAGTTGCGCCGCTGCGGTTTGCCGTACTGGGCAATCGCCCACTTGGAGAAATCAGTGTCGCGATAATTGATGACATGATCGGCGCCCAGGGCTTTCAAGCGCTCGGCCTTGGCATCGCTGCCAGCGCAGGCGATCACTTGCGCACCCAGCAATTTCGCGAGAATCACACTGGCAGTGCCGACCCCGCCGCTGGCACCGAGGATCAGCACCCGATCACCCGCCTTGACCGTGTCATGCGTCACCAGCATGCGATGAGCCGTGCCGTAAGCCACCGGCAACGCAGCCGCTTGTTCGAAACTCACCGCATCGGGCAGACGAATGAGTTGGCGGGCATCGACCAGCGCGTACTCGGCCATGCCGCCGTCGACCATCTCGCCCATCAAACCCACGTCAGGCTTGAGCGGATTGACCAACACCCGCTCGCCTTCCTGCCAACCCGAGACCCCGTCGCCAATGGCGCTGATGGTGCCCGCCAGGTCCAGGCCGATCACTACCGGCAGCGGTACCTTGATGCCCGGCATACCCTTGACGGTAAAGACGTCGTGGTAGTTGAACGAGGAGGCGCCGACGCGGATCAACACGTGCCCGGCTGCGACGGCCGGGATCGGCTTGTCGGTGACGACGTGCAGCCGGTCGAGGTCGCCGTGTTCGTCGAGTACCAGGGCTTTCATGGTTGTGCTCACAGTCGTTGTCTCCAGGGTCAGTTGAGGTGTTTGGATTGGGCGTAGGGCTCGGTCGCGAACAAGTCAGGCGTCAGGTCACCCTTGATCAGGCCGCCCGCAGCAAACACCTGATGCTGGCGACGCAGTGTGTCCAGGTCCTGAGGCTCGAAGGCCAGGCGGTTCATCGCGTTCCATTGGCCGGCATAGACCCGTGCGTCGTTGTCGGGCAGATTGGCGCTCTTCTTCAGGATCGCGACCACTTCATCGGGATGGGCGTCACCCCAGGCCAAGGTGTCACGCAGCGCTGCGATGACCTTCGCCACGGTCTGCGGATGGCCATCGACCAACCCGCTGCTGACCGCGCCGACACCGATGTACGGCACCGCATCGCTTTTGGTCAGGGTTTTCCATTCCTCGGCAAAGCTGCCCAGACGCTTGAGTTTGAGCTCATCGCCGACTTGGGCGATGGTCACCGAACGCAATGCGGCGGCGTCCACCTGGCGCTGAGCGAGGAACTGCGCAAGCCGCGACTCGTTGGCGCCCACGAGTGAAAAATCGTTGCTGCGGATGCCGTGATTGCCTTCGAGCACCGCGCTGGCGATCACCGCCACCGACGAGCCGGCAGGCGACATGCCGATCTTCTTGCCCTTGAGTTCGGCAAGGGTGTTGACCGGTGAATCGGCGGGCACTACGAATTGCACATCGGCCGGCTGGGTCGCGGCGAAGATCTTGATCGGCACGCCTTCCGCCGCCGAGCTGAACACCCCGGCCAAAGGCGCGCCGAAAGCCAGATCGATGGAGCCTGCAGCCAAGGCACGGACCGGCGCATTGACGTCGGGAAAGTGGAAAAACTCGGCGTCAATGCCGCGCCTGGCGAGGAAATCCTTGGCCTCCAGTACTGAGCCATAACCCAGGCTGACGCCGCTGGTCCAATAGCCGATCCGGACTTTCTCCGCCGCTTGGGCAGCAGCCGACAACGCAGCGCTCGCGGCAAGCGCGGCGACGATGATCAATTTGCGCATCTGGGGTTCAACCTTATGAGTTAAAGACTGTGGGTTTTCCAACGGAACAGCCAGCGTTCCAGGGGTTTGAGGACCCCGGCTTCAAGCAACAACATCAACGCCACCAGCAGCACCGTCCAGGCAAAGACCTGATCGCTTTGCACCAGGTCCGCCGCCTGGCGCAGGCGATAACCGATGCCGTCCGACGCACCCAGCGTTTCCGCGACCAGCGACACACGCCAGCCGAAACCGAACGCCAGGCGCGCACCGGCAAAGAAATGAGGGAGGATGCTGGGCAGGGAAATTTTCAACAGAATCTGCAGGCGCGACATGCGGAACGACTGCGCCAACTCGACGTATTGCCGCTCCACCGTCTGCGCGCCCTGCCAGACGTTGGTGAGGATCAACGGCATGGCGGTCATGAACACCACGAACACCGTAGTGGCATCGGAAATACCGAACCAGATGATCGCGAAAATGGCCCAAATGGCCGATGAGACCGTATTGAATACCGCAAGCAGCGGTTCGAAAAAAAGCGCCAGCATGCGGCTTGTGCCTAATGCCAGCCCGAGCGGCGTGCCCACTAGCACTGCAAGGAAAAACCCGCTGAAAACCCGCCCCATGGTCGCGCCGACGTCATGCAAAAAGGTTTCGCTGTGCAGCAGGCTAGTCAGCGCAGCGAAGACCTTCTGTGGACCGGGCAGTACGAACGACGGCATCCTGCCGGCGGCGTACCACCACACCACCGCAACTACGGCAAGCAGCGCAAGACGCTGCAATACAAGGCTGGAATAGTCCTTGGCCTGTCCCATCTCAGACCTCCAGCCGCAATTGCCGGACGTGCTCGGTCACCGCAGGATCGGTCGGGATACGCGGCCGCGGAAGTGTCAGCGACTTGACCGCGCGCACGCGCCCTGGCCGCGGATCGAGAATCACCACGCGGTCGGCCAGCACTACCGCCTCTTCCACATCATGAGTAACGAACACCACAGTCATGCCAGTAAGCGCGTGCAGGCGCAGCAGCTCGTCGTGCATCTGCCCGCGAGTGCTGGGGTCAAGTTTGGAGAACGGCTCGTCCATCAGCAGAATCCGCGGCTCCACCACCAGGCTGCGCGCCAAAGCGACCCGGCTGCGCATGCCGCCGGACAATTGGTGTGGCCATGCCTTGGCGAACGGGACCAGGCCGACCAGTTCCAACACTTGCGCTACCCGCTGTGCCCGCCTGCTCTTGCCCAGCGAAGAGGCCTCCAGGCCGAACGCAATGTTTTCCTGCACACTCCGCCACGGCAGCAAGCGATCTTCCTGAAACATGTAGGCAATTGCCTGCCAATCGTGAAAACGCTCGGCGGGCACCCCCTCGATGGAGAGGGAGCCATGGTCGGTCGGTAGCAACCCGGAGAGAATGTTGAGCAGCGTGCTTTTGCCGCAGCCAGAGGTACCCAGCACGGCGACGATCTCCCCTTGTGCTACATCCAAAGAGATATCACTCAACACCTGCAGCCTATCGAAGCGCTTGTTCAGCCCTCTGGCGCGGAACGCCGAGGGTGCGAGCTCGATATTCAGGGCCGCGTTCATCGGGCGAACCTCGCCGCTAGCATCGGCAGTGACGCTCCGGCTTCGCGAAGGCTGGCATAAACTTTTTCGAGAGTCATGGCCTGGAAGGTTTCGATGTGCCGGCGGGCAATGGACTCCACCCGTTTAGCATCGCCTTCCTCAAACGCGGTGATCAGCGCATTGTGATCGTGCTTGATCTCGGGTTTGGTGCCCTGCACGTTGAACCCGAGCGCCACCAGCCGGCTCATTTCATCCATCAGACTGGACAGCGTCCGCAGCAATCGCTCGTTGCCCGTGGCTTGGGCGATCTCCAGATGAAACGCCTTGTTGGCATCCATGAACACGTCGATCTGGTCCGGCAAGGGGGTCAGATGCCTGACCCGGCAGGCCGCCTCCAACGCTTTGAGTCGGGAAACATCCACCCTGCCGACCGCCAAGCGCGCGGCCAACGGCTCCAGTTGCACACGCAGCGTGAACACTTCCTCCACATCTTTCACGGTGATGGCCGCCACTTGGTAGCCCTTGCGTGGACGCGACGTGACCAGATGTTCGTGGCACAGCCGGGTCAGGGCAATGCGGCAGCTGCTCTTGCCGATGTCGTACATCTGCATCAAGGCAGGCTCGGTGATGTTCACGCCCGGCATCAAGCGGCACGACAGGATGTCACGACGAATGCGCGCATAGGCGGCATCGCCCTGGTTGCTACTATCGACACAAATGTCCGACGCGACGGATGACAGCGACATGAACGACCTACCCAAGTGTGTGAGCAGCTCACAGCGTTGGTCTGTGAGGCTTACTGGAGGCCGCTAAGCTAAAACAATTACGGTTGAACTCGAACGATTTGTTTGGGCTATGAATATGCCGGGAGCGCATATTGTGAGCGGCTCAGCGTGCGTAGGACGTGAGCATGTGAGTCGGCAAGGGATGGGCACGGTCTGAAAAAAGCAGCGTAGACGGTCGTCTCGGAGCTGATAGCAGAGTTTCGAACGGCCTGCCGGGTTTTTTCGAGGCAACGAAAAAAGGACCCGAAGGTCCTTTTTTCAATGATCAGCAGAATTCATGAAATCCTGCAGATCCAATTTGGAGCGGGAAACGAGACTCGAACTCGCGACCCCGACCTTGGCAAGGTCGTGCTCTACCAACTGAGCTATTCCCGCGTCGTGTTGACGGGCGCCATTCTATCTAATCGGCGACCCCCGTCAAGCCTTTGATTCAAAAATAGTTTTATTTTTTCTCAGCGGTCGTGCGCAAGTGCGGCCAGGCGGCGCGCAGGTATTGCAGCATGGACCACAGGGTCAACGCGGCGGCGACGATCAAAAGCGTATAGCCGACGATGACCCAGAAGGTCACGGCCTTGGGGTTGGCCAGCAGGATGACCAGGGCCAGCATCTGCGCGGCGGTCTTCCATTTACCCATGTTCGACACCGCCACCTGAGCTCGGGCGCCGATCTCGGCCATCCACTCGCGCAGCGCGGAAACGACGATCTCGCGGCCGATGATGATGGCTGCAGGCAGCGTCAGCCAGAAGTTGGCGTGCTCCTGCACCAGCAGCACCAGCGCCACTGCCACCATGAGCTTGTCGGCCACCGGGTCGAGAAAGGCGCCGAACGGCGTACTCTGCTCCCAACGACGGGCCAGATAGCCATCCAGCCAGTCGGTGGCTGCCGCGATCGCGAACACCGTACTGGCTGCCATGTAGCTCCAATGGTAAGGCAGATAGAACAGCAGTATGAAGAACGGTATCAGCAGGACGCGCAGTACGGTAAGCAAGTTAGGGATATTCATCGGCACAACTGGCTGCAAGGTGAGATGGCATTCTACTCGCTGTGCAGGTTCGCATAAATCGACTCTGCCAGCTTTTTACTGATTCCCGGTGCCTTGGCGATTTCTTCGACGCTGGCGCGGGCGATTTCCTGCAGCCCGCCGAAATGCTTGAGCAGTTCGCGACGGCGCTTTGGCCCAACGCCTGCCACCCCTTCAAGGGTGGAGGTACGTCGGGTCTTGCCGCGCCGTGCGCGGTGACCGGTGATTGCAAAACGGTGGGCTTCGTCACGGATCTGCTGGATCAGGTGCAGCGCCGGCGAATCACCCTTGAGCGTGAACTCGTGAGCCACGTCGTTGAGGTACAACGTTTCGAAGCCGGCCTTGCGCGTCGTGCCCTTGGCCACGCCGAGCAGGATCAGGTCGGGTATGGCCAGCTCGTTGAGGACGTCCCGGGCCATGTTCAACTGGCCCTTGCCACCGTCCACCAACAGCACGTCTGGCAGCTTGCCCTCGCCTGCCTTGATCTTGCTGAAGCGCCGCATCAGCGCCTGATGCATGGCCGCGTAATCATCGCCTGCGGTAACGCCATCGATGTTGTAGCGACGGTAGTCGGACTTGATCGGCCCTTCGGGGCCGAACACCACGCAAGACGCCACGGTGGCTTCGCCGCTGGAGTGGCTGATGTCGTAGCACTCAAGGCGCTGCGGGGGCTCGTCCAGGTTCAGCACCTCGGCCAGCGCATCGAAGCGCGCGGCGACGTGCTGGCGGTTGGCGAGGCGTGCGCCCAGCGCCTGCTCGGCGTTGGTCACCGCCAACTGCTGCCAGCGTGCCCGGGTGCCGCGCACGCGATGGCTGAGGCTCAGCTCGCGCCCACGCAGGGTGTCGAGGGCATCGAGCAACGCTTCGTGGTCTTCGGGAATGACATTGACGATCAACTCGCTGGGCAGATCGCGCTCGGAACTGCCCAGGTAGTACTGCGAGAGGAACGCCGACATGACCTCGGCGACCTCCTCTTCGATACCCACTTGGGGAAAGAAATTCTTGCTGCCCAGAACCCTGCCGCTGCGCACGGTGATGAGGTGCACGCAGGCACCGCCCGGATTGACGAAAGCGGCGATGACGTCGACGTCGCCGCTGCCGCCTTCCATGCTTTGCTGGTCCTGCACACGGCGCAGCAGGCCGATCTGGTCGCGCAGTTGCGCAGCCTCCTCGAACTGCAGGTCCATCGCCGCCTTCTCCATGCTGGCCGACAGCTCATTGGTCAGCTGGTTACTGCGCCCTTCCAGGAACATCACCGAATGGCGCACGTCCTCGGCATATTCCGGCGATTCCACCAACCTGACGCACGGTGCCTTGCAGCGTTTGATCTGGTGCTGCAGACAGGGGCGCGTACGATTCCTGAAATAGCTGTCCTCGCACTGGCGCACGAAGAAGGTTTTCTGCAGCAGGCTCAGGCTTTCACGGATCGCCCCGGCGCTTGGGTACGGGCCGAAGTATCGACCCTTGGCTTTCTTGGCGCCCCGGTGAATGCTCAGCCGTGGAAATTCGCCGTCGGACAGAAACACATACGGGTAGGACTTATCGTCACGCAGCAGAATGTTGTAGGGCGGCCGCCATTCCTTGATCAGGGTCTGCTCGAGCAGCAGCGCCTCGGTCTCGTTGGCGGTGATGGTGGTTTCGATCTGGTGGATCTTGCCCACCAGCGCGGCCGTCTTGGGCGCCTGGACGGTCTTGCGAAAATAGCTGGCAAGACGCTTCTTGAGGTTCTTGGCCTTGCCCACGTACAGCAGGCGCATGGCGTCGTCGAACATCCGGTACACGCCCGGACGTCCGCTGCAGGTGGCAAGAAAGGCACTGGGATCGAATGGAGCGGTCATGGTCAAAGGTTGGTGTCTACCATGCCATGCCGGACCGCCAGCAAGGTCAATTCCACATCACTGGTCACGGAAAGCTTCTCGAAGATCCGGTAGCGGTAGGTGTTGACCGTCTTTGGCGACAGGCAGAGCTTATCTGAGATGATCTGGACCTTCTGGCAGCCAACGATCATCAAGGCAATCTGGATTTCCCGTTCGGACAACAGGTCGAACGGCGAATGGCTGGTCTGTGGCTGAAATGACTTGAGCGCCAGCTGTTGGGCAATCTGTGGGCTGATGTAGCGCTGACCGGCGAAGACCAGGCGAATGGCTTGAACCATTTCCGCCAGCCCTGCGCCCTTGGTCAGGTACCCCGCCGCACCAGCTTGCAGCAGGCGCGTGGGGAATGGGTCTTCCTCGCAGACGGTCACGGCGACCACCTTTATATCGGGGTGGCTGCGCAACAGTTTGCGCGTGGCTTCGAGACCACCGATGCCGGGCATCTTGACGTCCATCAGGACCACGTCCGGCTTGAGATCGCGGGCAGACTGCAGCGCCCCCTCGCCCGACTCCGCCTGGCCCACGACCTGCAGATCATCGATATCGGCGAGCATGCGCGTGATACCGGTACGGACCAGGTCGTGATCGTCGACTACTAGAACCCGAATCAAACGGACACCTCGTAATAGTGGTCTCGGGGAATGCCGCCACAGTAGCAAACATTGCCCCTTTGGACCTAGCTCAAAGCGTCATGGATATGGCGTTGCACGTCGATGCGACAATTAATCAGGACGCTTTGCAGGCGCTATTTTTTTCTGGACCCTGCCGCGTACCGAATAGTTCGCTGCCATCTCGGCCATGCTGTTGGCCAGATTGCTGAGAGCTGCTTGCCCAGACGTAGGAAGTATCCGATATGTCTCTAGGACTTTTTCCTCGCCTCCGCTAAGTGCCTGCTCGGCGAGGGGTGTCCGGCGCCCCAGCACGACATACAGAACGTCGACGCCTATCGTCGAAACAGCCGCCAAGTAGTCGGCTCTGGGGGATCTTTCACCATTTTCGTACTTGCCCTGAGCATTGGGTTCCACCCCGCCCACTTGGCCAAACTCTCGTTGCGTGAGCTCCAGACGCTCGCGCTCTTCCCTTAACCGGGGACCGATTCCAGTCATTTGAATGTATAATCCTTTATCTAAACACCCGAAACGGTGCTGAAAAATACCACTTTGAACCATCTAAAACGGACTTGAACTATGCATGGTATACGGACTGCCGCACAAGCCAGGGCCTGGCTCGATCAGCAAGGGAAATCGGTACAAGAGTTTGCGCGCGAGCATGGCGTGGACCCAGCCACCACCTATCAGGTGCTGGCCGGACGCAAGAAAGGACGGCGTGGCGAGGCGCACAAGGTCGCCGTGCTACTGGGCATGAAGCTGGGCACCATCACCGTCACGCTGGAGCCTGGCCAGCGCTGACAGAGGCCACGCCGGAGACGCCGTCAGTGGCCGCGTCTGGGCAGGACAAGCTCCATGCGCAGAAAGCTGTCCTGCTCGCCCACCACTTCGAAACCGTTGCGGCTGTAGAGTCGCTGCGCGGGATTGACCTTGAACACCATCAGTCGTATTCGCGGCAAGCGCTCACTGCGCGCCAGCAGCGCGACCTGTTCGAGCACCCATTGACCCACGCCTTGCCCACGATGCGCCGGAAGCAGATGCAACTCGCGAATGAACAGGGCCTGGGTATCTCTGGAAAGGCTGATGTAGCCCAGTGATACCGTCTCGCGGCAGATCACCCGGTTATCGCGCCAGTGCCAGGCCTGGTCGAAGCCGGCGTCTAGCCAGAGCAGGTCGTGCCGAGCGTAGTAAGGCAGCATCGCCTGCCGAGTGAGGTCTCGGGCGAACCGCAGATCGGCATTGGCAGCAGGCCGTAGGTACAGAGTCATCGAATTGTCTCTACTGCGAGAATGGGCTTGAATCCTTCGCCACGGCTGAAGTAAGCTCCAGCCATCTACCGGAGATGCACAATGTCGCACAACACCCTCAGCCCTGCATCCTTGCCTGCGACCTGCGCAGCAATGACGGCTGTGCGTGCACCGGTAAGCTTTTATTTTGGGTATTGGTTTAGCCACTGGCGCGCCTGATACCCATCTCGGCGCCCATTTCGTAGGGGTCGCCTGACAGAGAATTCTCAACCCCCGGTCGGCTCCCCGACCGGGGGTTTTTGCTTTTCAGGGTTTCACGCTTTACAGCACATCATCTTTCTACCGGCACTTTCGCCACGAATCGAGGAACGCTTCATGACCTACTTCACTTATTACCGCTTCGACACTTGCGACTTCTGGCGATTTAGCAACCTCCGTTCGGGCCAGCCTGCCGCCTCCGACCGGTCGCTCATGGGTGGCATGACCCTCAGTCCAGATTCCCCGGCACTTTGTCGAACACCTTGATAGGACAGCGCAAGCGGGCAACCACCCCGCCGCTGTCCAGGAACTTGATCATGAACAACAGCCTGACCGCTCTGCCTCGCACCACCCTCGTCCAGCCCCACGCTGTGAAGGACGCCGCCAATACATCGGCGACCCATCGCCTGCCCAGCCATTTCGCGCTCAAGCAACAGCTGCCCGTACCGGACCCACTCGCAGCCCAGGTACAAAATCACCGTCTTGCCATCCGCGCCATTCTCGAAGGCCGTGACCCACGCCTGCTGGTGGTGGTCGGCCCCTGTTCCTTGCACGATCCAAAGTCCGCACTCGAGTACGCCCGCAACCTGAGCCAGCTGGCCCACGAGCTCAACGGCGAGATGCTGCTGGTGATGCGCGCCTACGTGGAAAAGCCACGCACCACGGTGGGCTGGAAAGGCCTGGCGTACGATCCTTACCTGGACGGCACCGACGACATGGCGGGCGGCCTGACCCTGTGCCGCGACCTGATGCGCGAAATGCTGACCTTGGGCCTGCCGCTGGCCAGCGAAGTGCTGCAGCCAATGGCAGCGGGCTACTTCGATGACCTGTTGAGCTGGGTCGCAATCGGCGCGCGCACCACCGAATCGCAGATCCATCGCGAACTGGCCAGCGGCCTGGGCATCCCGGTGGGCTTCAAGAACGGCACCGACGGCAGTGTAGGCGTGGCCTGCGATGCCATGCGCAGTGCGGCACACGCTCATCGCCACTTCGGTATCGATCCGCAAGGGCACCCGGCGATGATCGACACCACCGGCAACCCCGACACCCACCTGGTGTTGCGTGGCGGCCACCGAGGCCCGAACTACGACCGGCAGAGTGTCGCTCAAGTCCATCACGACCTGGCCAAGGCAGGCGTGAAAGCGCGGATCATGGTCGACTGCAGCCATGCCAACAGTGGCAAGGACCCTCTGCGTCAGCCAGCGGTGTTCGACGATGTGCTGCAGCAGCGCCTGGACGGCGATCGTTCGTTGGTGGCGGTCATGCTGGAAAGCCACTTGCAGGAAGGCAATCAGCCCATCAGTGGGCACATGCGCTATGGCGTGTCGGTCACCGATGGCTGCCTGGGCTGGGAGGCCACCGAGCAGTTGCTGCGTCAGGGCGCCCAGCGCCTGCGCGGGGTTGCCGACGCCTGAAGCATCAGCGCTTGCGCTTGCGTGTGCCGATCTGGATCCAGGTCGGCGCATGGTCGCTGGCGTGTGCCTCGTTGCGCACCCAGGCATCCACGCCGGCGTCCGTCAGGTACGGCGCCAGTGCCGGGTTGAGCAGCAGGTGATCGATGCGCAACCCGGAATTCTTCTGCCAGTGCTGTCGGAAGTAGTCCCAGAAGGTGTAGATGCGCTCTTCCGGGTACAGCGCGCGTAGCGCGTCGGTCCAGCCTTGCTCGAGCAGCCGCGCATAGGCTTCCCGACTTTCGGGTTGCAGCAAGGCGTCCTTGAGCCAGGACTTGGGGCTGTAGATGTCCTGATCGGTGGGCACTACATTGTAGTCACCCGCCAGTACGACAGGATGATCGCTGGATTGCAGCGTACTGGCGTGCTCGATCAGGCGTTCGAACCAGGCCAGCTTGTAGTCGAACTTGGGGCCTGGCTGAGGGTTGCCGTTGGGCAGGTACAGGCAGCCGACCAGTACGCCGTGCACGGCCGCCTCCAGGTAGCGGCTCTGCTGCTCGTCTGGATCGCCGGGCAGGCCGCGACGACTCTCCAGGGGTTGCGCATCCCGCGCCAGGATAGCAACGCCATTCCATGACGACTGCCCATGCCAGAGGGCACCGTACCCTACGGCTTCCAACGCGCTGGCGGGGAAGTCCTTGTCGGCTGCCTTGAGCTCCTGCAAACACACGATGTCCGGCTGATCGCGTTCCAGCCAGGCGATCAGGTTGGCCTGATGCGCACGGATGCCGTTGACGTTGAAGGTGGCGATCTTGAGTTTTTTCATCCGTGCCGGGCTCCCTTGACTGACTGGCCTTGCATGTGACCTTGCGCAGTCGCAATAGGTCGTGGGAGGACAGCGCCTGGCAGGCAACCAAATGGATACGACCGAGTCAAACCAGTACGCCTTGAACACCGGAGATCACCATGAAAATGCTTCCATTCGCTGGGCTGGTGCTTAGCCTGGCGCTGCTGCAAGGCTGTTTCGACAGTGCTGACAAGAGCACCACCAAAGGCAACAACGACGGCACACCGTCCTCGGTGCAGATGCAGAAGCCGGATCAATCCAAGGATAAATAAATACCCGCGCCTGCCCCTGCAGGCGCTTTCATGAAATGATGGCGACTTCCCCGTCCGCTGTCTCCGCGCACAAGGATTGTCGCCTTCATGCCGTTGCAACTCGCCGCTTCCAAACGCCGATATTCGCGTCTGCTGCTGCCCTGGGTAGCGGCAGCGGTGCCATTGGTCTGCGGCGCGCTCATTTTGAGCTGGGAAGCCGACCGTTCGCTGAACTCGGCGGCTGTGCGCACCAGTCAACTGGCGATCGAGCAATTCGAACTTATCCTCGACAACGTGGCGGCAGCCGCCGATGCAGTCCTGCCGCTGTCCGGCCAACCGTGCGCTCAAGTGCAACCGGCCCTGCTCGATCAGGTCACCCGGCGGCCCTTCGTGCGCTCGGTGAACCTGATCGACGCCGGCACACTGTATTGCAGCTCGCTGTCCGGCGACGTCAGCGAAGCAGTGGACCCGCTCGACTACGTCGATGGACAGTTGTGGCTGCTGGCGGGCAATCCGGTGACACCTGACCGCGGCTTGTTGATCTACCGTGCCACCCGTGGCCAGGCCAGCGGATTGAGCACCGTCGACGGCTATCACTTGTCCAACGCCTTGCGAATGATGGGCTCGGCCAACGCGATCACCCTGCAGGTGGGTCCGAACTGGATCGAGGCCAATGGCAAGGTTCATCAAGGCACTGCACCCGTGTCGGCGGTGGCCCACACGCAGCTGAAGTCTGCGCGTTATCCGTTCAGCGTCGTCAGTGGCTTCCCGGCCGGAGCCCGCTGGACCGTGATTCGTGAACAGTACATCGGGATGTTCGCCCTGCTGCTGCTGATCGCGGCGGTTGCCGGTGGGCTCTGCCGGTGGGCCATGAGCCGCTCTCCATCGCGCTACCAGGAACTGCAACGCGCCCTGGATGCAGGGGAGTTCGTGCCCTTCTTCCAGCCCATCGTGCTCAGCCAGGGGGGCACCTGGGCCGGTGTGGAGGTGTTGATGCGCTGGCAGCATCCGCGCGAAGGCCTGGTCCGTCCGGACCTGTTCATCCCCTATGCCGAAGACTGTGGATTGATCGTGCCCATGACCCGCCTGCTGATGAAGCGCACGGCGCACCAACTGGCGGCCTGCCTGGATCACCTGCCGGAGGGTTTCCACGTCGGCATCAATGTCACCGCGCGGCATTGCCAGGACCCGGCGTTGTTCGACGACTGCAAGGCATTCCTCGATGCTTTTCCGCAAGGCCGGATCGCCTTGACCCTGGAGCTGACCGAACGTGAGCTGATCCAGCCCTGCGCCGAGATCCACGGGCTGTTCGACCGTCTGCGTGGACTAGGCGTGAGCATTGCGATCGACGATTTCGGTACCGGTCAGTCGAGTCTGAGCTATCTGCAGCAATTCAAGGTCGACCTCCTCAAGATCGACCAGAGCTTCGTGGCCATGATCGGCGTCAACACCCTTTCGCGGCATGTGCTGGACAGCATCATTGAGCTGTCGGCCAAGCTCGGGTTGCAAGTGGTGGCCGAGGGCGTGGAAACCGAGGAGCAGCGCGCCTACCTGGCGGCACGCGATGTGAAGTACCTGCAAGGGTATCTGTTTGCCCGACCCATGCCGCCGACGGATTTCGAGCGAGCGCTGCGGCAGGGTTGAAAGCACGGCCTCTGAACGCACAGGTTGTACCCTGCTCGACCGCCTGAGATCATTGTCGGCTCAGTCAGGTTTTTTGCGTTTCGAGGCTCCCTTGTCCAAAGGCATCATCACATCCGTCACGGCGTCGACCCTGTTCGCCGTGATGTATTTCTATACCTCGTTGCTGGCGCCCCTGAGCGGCGAAGAGATGTTCGGCTGGCGCATGCTGCTGACCCTGCCCTGCGTGACCCTGTTCATGTGGCTCAGCGGCGATCTGCCGCTGATCGGCAAGGTCTGGCGTCGCATTGCCCAGCGCCCGGCACTGTTGCTCGGCTCGATCGGTACTTCGGCGTTGATGGGTGTGCAGTTGTGGCTGTTTCTGTGGGCGCCGCTGCACGGGCGCAGCCTGGAAGTGTCGTTGGGGTATTTCCTGTTGCCGCTGACCATGGTGCTGACCGGGCGTCTGGTGTATGGCGAACAGCTCTCGCATCTGCAGAAACTGGCGGTACTCTGCGCCTCCTGTGGTGTGGGCCACGAATTGTTCCAGCATGGCCGCTTCGCTTGGGAAACGCTGCTGGTGGCAGCCGGCTACCCGGTGTATTTCGTGCTGCGCCGCGCGTGCCGCAACGATCACCTGGGCGGGTTGTGGACGGACATGTGCCTCATGCTGCCGGCGGCGCTGTTGTTCATCGTGCAAGGGCATCTGTCATCGGCGGATATGGACGCGCGACCGCTGCTGTACGTGCTGATCCCGATTCTGGGGGTGATCAGCGCCTCGGCATTGATCTGCTATGTGATGGCCAGCCGCCTGCTGCCGTTCAGCCTGTTCGGACTGCTCAGCTATGTGGAGCCGGTGTTGTTGGTGGGTGTGGCGCTGTTGCTGGGCGAGAGCATCGCGCCAGACCAGTGGCTGACCTACTTGCCGATCTGGCTGGCGGTGCTGGTGTTGATGTTCGAGGGGGCCAAGCATCTGGCCCGCTCGCGTCGCGCGGTGTGATACCGCGCTAGACGTCTACTGGCTGCTTGCGCAGGAGCACCTGCTTGACCCGACGCTCCTCGACCGTCAGCACGGTCAGGGTCCATTGCTCCCACTGCAGGGTATCGCCTTGTTTGGGCAAACGGTCGAGCAGGCTCATGACCATGCCCGCCAGGGTTTGGTAGTCGTTGGTCGGCGGCGCATCGAAACCGATGCGCGTCTGGATCTGCCTGAGGTCCAGTGCGGCGCTGACGCGATAGCCATCGTCCTGCTCGACGATGTCCGGGGCCTGCACCTCACTGGCGTCGGGCAGCTCGCCTGCGATCGATTCGAGAATGTCGGTCATGGTCAGAATCCCGATGAACCCACCGAACTCGTTGACCACGAACGCGATGTGCGTGGACTGCGCGCGCATCTGCTCCAAAGCGTTGAGAATGCTGAAGCTTTCGAGCAGATTGATCGGCTGGCGCGCCAGGCTGGCCAGGTCCGGTGCCTCACCGGCCAGCAGTTGCTTGAGCAGCTCTTTCTTGTGGACGAAACCCAGCGGCTCGTCGACCTGACCCTGAGCGATCAATGGCAGGCGTGAGTAGGACGACTGCATCAGGGTCTGCTCGGTGACTTCCCGCGACGCGTCCAAATCCAGACAGTCGACCTGGGCACGCACGGTCATGATGCTGCGGATCGGCTTTTCGGCCAGGTTCAGTACCCCGCTGATCATCACCCGCTCGCGTCTGTCAAACAGCGCTTCGCTCGGCTCCTCCCCTACCAGGTCTTCGATTTCCTCGTCCATGGCTTCGCTGGCCGGACGGCGACCGCCGAGCAGGCGCAACACGGCGTGGGCGGTGCGCTCGCGCATCGGTCGGTCCTGGTGCTTGTGTTTGCGCCGTGCCCGCGCGATCTGGTTGAACACCTCGATCAGGATCGAGAAACCGATCGCGGCGTACAGGTAGCCCTTGGGAATGTGGAAGCCCAGGCCTTCGGCGGTCAGCGCGAAGCCGATCATCATCAGGAAGCCCAGGCACAGCATGATCACCGTCGGGTGGCTGTTGACGAAACGGGTCAACGGCTTGCTGGCGACGATCATCAGGCCGATGGAGAAGATCACCGCGATCATCATGATCGACAGTTCATCCACCATGCCCACGGCGGTGATGACCGCATCCAGGGAGAACACCGCATCGAGCACGACGATCTGCGCAACGATCGGCCAGAACAGTGCGTAGGTCTTGACCCCAGCGCGCTGAGCGACATGCCCTTCGAGCCGTTCGTGCAACTCCATGGTGGCCTTGAACAGCAGGAAGACACCGCCGAACAGCATGATCAGGTCACGCCCGGAGAACGTCTTGCCGAACACTTCGAACAAAGGCTCGGTCAGGGTCACCATCCAGGAAATACTGGCCAGCAGGCCCAGACGCATGATCAACGCCAGGGACAGGCCGATCACCCGCGCGCGATCGCGCTGATGGGGCGGCAGCTTGTCGGCGAGAATCGCGATGAACACCAGGTTGTCGATGCCCAGAACCAGTTCCAGGACGATCAGGGTCGCCAGGCCGAGCCAGGCCGTGGGGTCGGCTAGCCATTCCATGGAAGGTTACTCGTCAGGCAGGGGAAGGATGTTGCGGGAAGCGCGGGACTGCAAGGTTCCGGGAGGGGGTTCATAGAGGTCTTGAGTAGTTTCGGAATCTGATCCTACCGCTGCCAGAACAAATTCCTACAGTGGGAAAGTATTTCAAAGATTGTATACCTGTGCCGTCACCGCCGAAGCCGCCGTCGCGCTTCTATCGATGAGATCGATAGCAAGCTTAGTATCTACCTGAAAATCAAGCACTTGGTGCGGTGTTCATCATTCACGCTGATAGTTACCTTCGAACCATTCGATTCGTCGATGGTCGCGCCCGCGCCGCATCATCCGCCCCATCGTTAATGCTCCCTTAACTCACTTGGCGGATCTGCACATGCACCAGTCACTCACTCCGTTGCGTTTCCCGTTGGCGGCCCTTGCGCTGATGGTGATCAGCGCCTGCGGCAAAACGCCGGACGTTGCTCAGGCCCCGCCTGCTCCCAAGGTCACCGTGGCTCAGGTGCTGGAACAGCCGGTCAATGAATGGGACGAGTTCACCGGACGCCTGGAAGCGCCGGAAACCGTCGAGATCCGTCCACGCGTGTCGGGCCAGATTGACCAGGTAGCCTTCACCGAGGGCGCCCTGGTGAACAAGGGCGACCTGCTGTTCCAGATCGATCCGCGGCCGTTCCAGGCCGAAGTGCGACGCCTGGAAGCACAATTGCAACAGGCCCGCGCCAATTCCGTGCGCAGCGACAACGAAGCCCAGCGCGGTCAGCGCCTGCAGGCGAGCAACGCCATCTCCGCCGAGCTGGCCGAAACCCGCAGCAGCGCCGCGCAGGAATCGCGCGCCGCGCTGGCCGGCATTCAGGCACAGCTGGACCTGGCCCGCCTGAACCTGAGCTTCACCCGCGTGACAGCGCCGATCAGCGGCCGCGTCAGCCGCGCCGAGATCACCGCCGGCAATATCGTCACCGCCGATGTGACGCCGCTGACCAGTGTGGTCTCCACCGACAAGGTGTACGCCTACTTCGACGCCGACGAGCGGGTGTACCTCAAGTACACCCAACTGGCCCGGCAAGGTCAGCGTGGCCAGACCACCCCGGTCTACCTGGGCCTCTCCAACGAGCCCGGCAACCCGCACCTGGGGCACATGAATTTCGTCGACAACCAGGTCAACCCCAAGACCGGCACCATCCGCGGTCGCGCGGTGTTCGACAACAAGGATGGCAGTTTCACCCCTGGTTTGTACGCCCGGCTGAAGCTGGTGGGCAGCGCCACCTACTCGGCCGTGCTGATCAAGGACGAAGCGGTGGGCACCGATCTTGGCAAGAAATTCGTGCTGGTGATGGACCCGGACAACAAGGCCGCCTACCGCAGCATCGAGCTGGGGCCCAAATTGGAAGGCCTGCGCATCGTGCGCAGCGGCCTGAACAAGGGTGACCGCATCGTCATCAATGGCCTGCAGCGCGTCCGGCCCGGTGCCCAGGTCGATCCCGAGGTTGCCCAGATGGCCAGCCCCGCGACCCTCGCCGCCCTGGCCGAACAGCGCCAGGCCCTGGAAGCCAGCAACACGCCCGCAACGCCGGTCAAGGTTGCCAGCGTTTCGACTCCACGCGGTTAAGGGATCACTGCGATGAACTTCTCTCAATTCTTCATCAAGCGGCCGATCTTCGCCGCTGTGCTGTCGCTGATCATTCTGATCGCCGGCGCCATCTCGCTGTTCCAGCTGCCGATCAGCGAGTACCCCGAAGTGGTGCCACCGACCGTGGTGGTGCGTGCCAGTTTCCCCGGTGCCAACCCCAAGGTCATCGGTGAAACGGTGGCCGCGCCTCTGGAGCAGGCCATCACCGGTGTGGAGAACATGCTGTACATGTCCTCGCAGTCCACCGCCGACGGCAAGCTGACCCTGACCCTGACCTTCGCTCTGGGCACCGACCTGGACAACGCCCAGGTGCAAGTGCAGAACCGTGTGACCCGCACTCAGCCAAAGCTGCCTGAAGAGGTGACCCGGATCGGCATCACCGTGGACAAGGCCTCGCCGGACCTGACCATGGTGGTCCACCTGACCTCCCCCGACCAGCGCTACGACATGCTCTACCTGTCCAACTATGCCACCTTGAACATCAAGGACGAACTGGCCAGGCTCAACGGCATCGGCGACGTGCAGCTGTTCGGCATGGGCGACTATTCGCTGCGGGTCTGGCTGGACCCGAACAAGACCGCGTCGCGCAACCTGACGGCCACCGACGTGGTCACCGCCATTCGCGAACAGAACCGCCAGGTCGCTGCCGGCCAACTGGGCGCCCCGCCTGCGCCCAATGCCAGCAGTTTCCAGCTGTCGGTCAACACCCAGGGTCGCCTGGTCACCGAGGAAGAGTTCGAGAACATCGTCGTGCGCGCCGCCGACGACGGTGAAATCACCCGCCTCAAGGACATCGCCCGGGTGGAGCTGGGCTCCAGCCAGTACGCGCTGCGCTCGCTGCTCAACAACCAGCCGGCAGTGGCCCTGCCGATCTTCCAGCGGCCCGGCTCCAATGCCATCGACGTGTCCAATCAGGTTCGGGCCAAGATGGCCGAACTGAAACAGTCGTTCCCTGAAGGCATGGACTACAGCATCGTCTACGACCCGACCATTTTCGTGCGCGGTTCGATCGAAGCGGTGGTGCATACCCTGTTCGAAGCGCTGATCCTGGTCGTGCTGGTGGTGATCCTGTTCCTGCAGACCTGGCGGGCGTCGATCATTCCGCTGGTGGCGGTACCGGTGTCGCTGATCGGCACCTTTGCGGTGATGCACATGTTCGGCTTCTCGCTCAACGCGCTGTCGCTGTTCGGTCTGGTGCTGGCCATCGGCATCGTGGTGGACGACGCCATCGTGGTGGTAGAGAACGTCGAGCGTAACATCGAGCTGGGCCTGGAACCGGTGGCCGCCACCGAGCGGGCCATGCGCGAGGTCACCGGGCCGATCATCGCCACGGCCCTGGTGCTGTGCGCGGTGTTCGTGCCGGCAGCGTTCATTTCCGGCCTCACGGGGCAGTTCTACAAGCAGTTCGCCCTGACCATTGCCATTTCCACGGTCATTTCGGCGTTCAACTCGCTGACCTTGTCGCCGGCACTGGCGGCGGTGCTGCTCAAGGGGCACGACGCGCCCAAGGACCGTTTCTCCCGGTTCCTCGACAAGCTGCTGGGTGGCTGGCTGTTCCGGCCCTTCAACCGCTTCTTCGAAAAGGCCAGCCATGGCTATGTCGGCACCGTCGCGCGGGTGATCCGCAGCAGCGGTATCGCCATGCTGCTGTACGCAGGCTTCATGGTGCTGACCTGGTTCGGTTTCGCCAACACGCCGACCGGCTTCGTACCGTCGCAGGACAAGCAGTACCTGGTCGCCTTCGCCCAGCTGCCGGACGCCGCCAGCCTGGACCGCACCGAAGATGTGATCAAGCGCATGTCGGACATCGCCTTGAAGCAGCCCGGCGTGGAGAACGCCATCGCCTTCCCGGGGCTGTCGATCAACGGCTTCACCAACAGCCCCAACAACGGCATCGTCTTCGTCGCGCTCAAGGACTTCGATCAGCGCAAGGACGCCAGCCTGTCGGCCAACGCCATCGCCGCCGAGCTCAACGGCAAGTTCGCCGGTATCCAGGACGCCTACATGGCGATCTTCCCACCGCCACCGGTGATGGGCCTGGGCACCATCGGCGGCTTCCGGCTGCAGATCGAAGACCGCGGCAACCTGGGCTATGACGAGTTGTACAAGCAGACCCAGAACATCATCGCCAAGAGTCGCAGCGTGCCGGAGCTGGCCGGGCTGTTCACCAGCTACACGGTGAACGTACCTCAGGTGGATGCAGCGATCGACCGGGAGAAGGCCAAGACGCACGGCGTGGCCATCAGCGATATCTTCGACACCCTGCAGGTGTACCTGGGTTCGCTGTATGCCAACGACTTCAACCGCTTCGGGCGCACCTATCAGGTCAACGTCCAGGCCGAGCAGCAGTTCCGCCTGGAAGCCGAGCAGATCGGCCAGCTCAAGGTGCGCAACGATCGGGGCGAGATGATCCCGCTGGCGACCTTCATCAAGGTCAGCGACACCGCCGGCCCGGACCGGGTGATGCATTACAACGGTTTCGTCACGGCCGAGATCAACGGTGCCGCAGCGCCGGGCTACAGCTCGGGCCAGGCCCAGGCAGCGGTGGAGAAGCTGCTCAAGGAAGAGTTGCCCAACGGCATGGCCTATGAATGGACCGAGCTGACCTACCAGCAGATTCTGGCGGGCAACACCGCGCTGTTCGTGTTCCCGCTGTGCGTGCTGCTGGCCTTCCTGGTGCTGGCCGCACAGTACGAAAGCTGGAGCCTGCCGCTGGCGGTGATCCTGATCGTGCCCATGACCCTGCTCTCGGCGATTGCCGGGGTGATGATCGCGGGCAGCGACAACAACATCTTCACCCAGATCGGCTTGATCGTGCTGGTCGGGCTGGCGTGCAAGAACGCCATTCTGATCGTCGAGTTCGCCAAGGACAAACAGGAGGAAGGCCTGGATCCGCTGGCCGCCGTATTGGAAGCGTGCCGCTTGCGGCTGCGGCCGATCCTGATGACTTCGTTCGCCTTCATCATGGGCGTGGTGCCCCTGGTACTGTCGTCCGGCGCCGGCGCCGAGATGCGTCATGCCATGGGCGTGGCGGTGTTCTCCGGCATGTTGGGGGTGACCTTCTTCGGCTTGCTGCTGACACCGGTGTTCTTCGTGCTGATCCGTCGCCATGTCGAGCGTCGCGAGGCCCGCAAGGCGGATCGTGCGCTCACGCTTGAGGTACAACCATGAGTCATTTGAAACCCCTACTGCCCAGCTTGCTGGTGCTGGCCCTGGCCGCTTGCGCGGTGGGCCCGGACTATCGCGCGCCGAAGGATCTGCAGGCGAGCGTGGCGGCGGCACAGGACACTCGCTACTACCGCGCCGAGGCGTTCGATGCGGTGTGGTGGCAGCAGTTCGACGACCCGACCCTCAATCGCCTGGTCAACGAATCGCTGCAGGGCAACCGTGAGCTGCGGGTGGCCTTCGCCCGCCTCAAGGCGGCTCGGGCCATCCGCGACGACGTGGCAAACGATCGTTTCCCGGTGGTGACCAGCCGCGCCAGCAGCGAGATCGGCAAGAGCCAGATTCCCGGCCAGACCAGCGACCGGGTCAATACCGAGCGCTACGACCTGGGCCTGGACATGGCCTGGGAAATCGACCTGTTCGGGCGCATCCAGCGTCAGTTGGAGGTCAGTGACGCGCAGCAAGGCGAAGCGGCGGCCGACCTGCAGCAGTTGCAGGTCACCCTGATCGCCGACCTGGTGGATGCCTACGGGCAACTGCGGGGCGCGCAACTGCGCGAGAAGATCGCCCTGGCTAACCTGAAGAACCAGCAGGATTCGCGGGGTATCACCCGCAGCCTGCAGGAAGCCGGTGTGGGCAATCAACTGGACGTGGTGCGGGCCGACGCGCGGCTCGCGGCAGTCGAAGCGACCGTGCCGCAGTTGCAGGCCGAACAGGTGCGTGCGCGCAACCGCATCGCTACCCTGCTCGGCCAGCGGCCGGACCAATTGAGTGTGGAACTGAGCCCGGCGCAGTTGCCGGCCATTGCCAAGGCTTTGCCGATCGGTGATCCGACTCAGCTGCTACGACGCCGGCCGGACATCCGCAGTGCCGAACGGCGACTGGCCGCCTCCACCGCGCAGATCGGCGTGGCCACGGCCGATCTGTTCCCCCGGGTCAGCCTCAGCGGTTTCCTGGGCTTTACGGCGGCCCGCGGTTCGCAGATCGGCTCGTCCGCCGCCAATGCCTGGGGACTGGGGCCAAGCATCACTTGGGCCGCGTTCGACCTGGGCAGCGTGCGGGCGCAGATCCGTGCAGCCAACGCCGATGCCGAAGGCGCGCTGGCCAGCTATGAACAGGATGTGTTGCTGGCGCTGGAAGAGTCGGAAAATGCCTTCAGTGACTACGGCAAACGCCAGCAGCGCGTGCAGGCCTTGATGCGCCAGAGCGAGTCGAGTCGCGCGGCGGCAGCGCTGGCCTCGATCCAGTACCGCGAGGGCACGGCGGATTACCTGGTGCTGCTCGACGCCGAGCGTGAACGCTTGAGCGCCGAAGACGCCCAGGCCCAGGGTGAAACCGAGTTGTATCGCGGCATCGTTGCGATCTACAAGGCGCTGGGCGGCGGCTGGCAGCCCGATACGCTGGCACAGCGGTAGCCATCAGCGCCAGCCCTGCGGCTGCAAAGCCTGCGGCGAATGATAGGATAGGCGCCGTCCCGGTCTCACGGGGCGGTTGCCGGGCGTGCGTGCCAGGCGACCGTCTTCGGCAGCCGATCCCGATCCGCAGCGAGCGCCCCATGATCACCATTCGCCCCATGACCTCTTCCGATTTCGACCGTTTCTGGCCCACCTTCGACGCGGTGGTTCAGGGCCAGCAGACGTACGCCTACGATCCGGCCATGGACCGCGAAGCCGCCGAACACACCTGGTTGAAGGTGCCCCTGCACACTTTCGTTGCCGAAGATGAACAGGGTCAGTTGCTCGGCAGTTACTACCTCAAGGCCAACGCGGCGGGTCCCGGCAACCACGTGTGCAACTGCGGCTACATGGTCAGCGAAGCGGCGCGCGGTCGAGGCGTGGCGCGGCTGATGTGCGAGCACTCGCAGCAGGTGGCGCGCGACAGCGGTTTTCTGGCCATGCAGTTCAATTCGGTGGTGGCCAGTAACGAAGTGGCGGTGGCCTTGTGGCACAAGCTGGGTTTCGAGACCGTGGGGCGCCTGCCGCGCGCCTATCGGCATGCTCACCTGGGGCTGGTCGATTGCCTGGTGATGTACAAGTGGCTGGCCGAAGAGCCCGCAGCGCCGACTCGATTGATCGGGCGCAAGAACATCGAGTCGGTGGTGTCCCGGCCGCGGCGCAGAAGCTGAATCGTTACTTGCATCACGGAAGTCGATGATCGCTATCGAAAAACGGAATTTTTCCTGAGGGGGCGGGATCAGCACTATAGGTCCCATTATTTCCCCTAGGATTTGTACCGATGAATATCAACTTGACCCTGTGCTGCATGATCGTCGTTTCGTTCGGAATTGCGCTGAGCCACGTTTGAGTGCTGCTCGCACTCGGCGGGCCATGCTCAGAGATTGCTCAGATGTTCGCGCAGGAAGTCGACCAGGACCTGCACCGGTCGTGACTTTTGCCGATGCTGCGGATACACGGCCGAGAGCGCCAAAGGCTCGGTGACGAACTCATCCAGTACGGTTTGCAGTTGCCCTGATGCCAGTGCGTGTTGAACGATGAATCGGGGCAGGTAGGCGATTCCCATGCCGGCCACCGCTGCCTCGCACAGTAATTCGCCGTTGTTGGCGCGCATGCGCCCGCTCACACCGATCACCAGTGGCTTGCCCCCCATTTCGAAGCGCCATTGCACCTGGCGCGCGTGGCCGTAGGGCAGACAGTCGTGGGTTGTGAGTTCCTGAGGCGTGGTGGGTATGCCGCGCGCGGCCAGATAGTCCGGGCTTGCGCAGTACACGCGGGCGATGGAAGCGATGCGCCGGGCGATCAGCGACGAGTCTTCCAGCGTGCCAATGCGCAGGACCAGATCGTAGCCTTCGCCGAGCAGGTCGACGGGGCGATCGCTGAGGTCGATTTCGACTTGGACCTGAGGGTAGCGTTGCAGGAATCGAGGCATGAGCGCGCTCAATTGCGCCATGGCGAAGGACAGTGGCGCACTCACCCGCAATGTGCCGCGGGGTTCGGCGGCCTGGCCAGCGATGCCCTGTTCGACCTGTTGCACTTCAGCCAGCAGACGCACGGCAGAGTCGTAATAGCTCTGGCCCAGGGCCGTGACGTCTAGGCGCCGAGTGGAGCGATTGAGCAGACGTGCGCCCAGGCGGTTTTCCAGCTGCATCAAGCGGCGACTGATGTATTGCTTGGAAACCCCCAATTGCTCGGCGGCGGCCGTGAAGCTGCGCGAGTCCAGCACCTGAACGAAAAGCCGCATGTCTTCGAACGCGTTCATCGTCACTCCTCGGTTGACAATGCATTGTGGGTCAGGCGTAGCGCCCATACAACCGCGGTGCGTCCCGGACGCGGCTCGCGCCGCTGCTACAGGGACCGCATTGCGCCTGTGGGAACATCGCAGTGGCACAGTGGCAATCCGCATCCAAGCACACCCCATTGGAACGATGGCAATCCGCGTTTGGGCACACCGCATTGGCACCACCGCAACCCGCGTCCGGGCACGCCGCATCGGCACCAACGCCATCCGCGTTCGGGCACGCCGCATCGGCACCACAGCCATCCGCGTCCCCGGAACACTGCAAGAAACCCTGTAGCAGCGGCGCGAGCCGCGTCGGCGGGCACCGCGGTGGGCCTGGAAAAACGAGCCAGATAAAGGATGAAACGGCGCATCAGGCGCAAGGATTTCGATCAGCGGGCGAACCTGCTCCCGGTTGCACAGTCACACCCTTTAGTCCGGCGCTGAAGCCCACCGTCGGTCGTGCGGAAAGCGATAGAAAAGCGCTTCTGCCCCCGTTTCCCACCGTCACCCTCGACGGAGCCGTCGGAGCAGCCTCTTGATGAACAGTCTTTCCCGGCAGGCCGTGCCTGTTACCCCTACGCACGACCTGCTGCAGCGCTTCCAACAGGTACGCCGCCACAGCGAACACCTGGCCAGTCCGCTCAGCGCCGAAGACATGGGCGCGCAGTCGATGCCCGACGCGAGCCCGGCCAAATGGCACCTGGCTCACACCAGTTGGTTCTTCGAAACCTTCCTGCTCGCTGAGCAAGCGCCGCACTACACGCCGTTCGACCCGGATTTCTGCTACCTCTTCAATTCCTATTACGAAGCAGTCGGCCCGCGCCAGCCGCGTCCTCAGCGCGGTTTGATGACGCGTCCGGGACTGGACCGCGTGCTGGCCTATCGCGCGCATGTCGATCGGCACATGGAAGTCCTGCTCAGCGGCGATCTGGACACTGAAGCCCAATCGCTCATCGAATTGGGTCTGTCCCACGAGCAACAGCATCAAGAGCTGTTGCTGATGGACATCCTGCACCTGTTCAGCGTCTCGGCGCTCAAGCCGGCGTACGACCCGGCCTGGCCAGCCGACATGGCCGGTCGTCGGGGCCGCTTCATGGGCCAGGCCGGCGGTCTGGTCGAGATCGGCCATGACGGTCACGGCTTCGCCTTCGACAACGAAGGCCCACGCCACAAAGTGTTCGCCCAAGCCTTCGAAATCGCCGACCGTCTGGTCACCAACGGTGAATGGCTGGAATTCATCGAAGCCGGCGGCTACACCCAGGCCGGCCTGTGGCTGGCCGACGGTTGGGCCACGGTTCAGGCCGAAGGCTGGTATGCCCCGTTCTATTGGCAGCAGGACCGCGCCGGTGCCTGGCACGAGATGAGCCTGCGCGGGCTGCAACCGCTGCAACTCGACGCACCCGTGGTGCACATCAGCTACTACGAAGCGGCTGCCTTCGCGCAATGGGCCGGCGCACGCCTGCCCACCGAAGCGGAATGGGAAATCGCCGCTGGCAGCGGACAACTGCAGCAACTCGACGATGTAGCCTGGCAGTGGACGCAGAGCGCCTACAGTGCCTACCCCGGCTTTCAGCCTGCGGTCAGCGCGGTCGGTGAATACAACGGCAAGTTCATGATCAACCAGATGGTGTTGCGTGGCGGCGCCAGTATCCCCCCGGTCGGACACACCCGCCCCACCTACCGCAACTTCTTCGGCCCTGGCTGTCGCTGGATGTTTTCCGGCGTGCGTCTGGCGCGCGACGTGTCGCCCTACAGCACCCGCAACGACGGCAGCGATGAGTTCGCCCGCGATGTGATCACCGGACTGTCGGCAGCGCAGAAATCCATCTCGCCGAAGTACTTCTACGATGCCGAAGGCTCGCAGCTGTTCGAAGCCATCTGCACCCTGCCCGAGTACTACCCGACCCGCGCCGAAACGGCGCTGCTGACCGAGATCGGGCCGCAGTTGGCCGAGTGGGTCGCCGACGATGCGGCGCTGGTGGAGTTCGGCGCCGGCGCCTGCGACAAGGTGCGTCTGTTGCTGGATGCGGTGCCGCAGATTGCGCTGTACGTGCCCATCGACATCTGCAGCAATGCGCTGGAAAGCGCGAGCGCCCGGTTGCGCCAACGCTACCCTGCCCTGCGCATTGCGCCGCTGGTGGACGATTTTACCCGTGCCCTGCACCTGCCGGCCGAGACCCAGGGTCATCCGCGCGTGGGCTTCTTTCCAGGCTCGACGCTGGGCAATTTCACCCGTCCGCAGGCCGTACGCTTCCTGCGTTCGGCGCGCGAGCTGCTGGGCCCCGATGCGTGCTTCATCATCGGCGTGGACATGGTCAAGGAGGCAGCCACCCTGGAAGCCGCCTATGACGACGCGGCCGGGGTCACCGCACGCTTCAACAAGAACCTGCTGACGCGCATGAACCGCGAACTCGACGGCGATTTCGACGAGGCGGCATTCGACCACCTGGCGCTGTGGAACCCCGAGTACGAGCGGATCGAAATGCACCTGGTCAGCCAGAAAGCCCAACAGGTCCGGGTGGCCGGTCGCACCTTCGCGTTCAAACCCGGAGAACGGCTGCACACCGAGAACTCGCACAAGTTCACCGTGCAGTCCTTCACCGAACTGGCGGCTGCGGCCGGCTGGGACGTCAGCCATCAGTGGATAGGCGAAGCCCCGCAGGTCGCGCTGTTCTGCCTGCGCTGACCCATCGGCAGCGCATCATGAGTGAGGAACACCATGACCAAGGCTCTGGAGGAGTACAACCGCAAGCGTGACTTCGACGCCACCCCAGAGCCTTCCGGCACCGGGCGCAGTGGCAAACCCGGCAAGGCGGCGCGGGCATTGCAGTTCTGCATTCAGAAACACGATGCCAGCCACCTGCACTACGACTTCCGCCTGGAACTGGACGGCACCCTCAAGAGCTGGGCAGTGCCCAAGGGACCGTCACTGGACCCCAAGGCTCGGCGCCTGGCGGTGCATGTCGAAGATCATCCGCTGGACTATGCCAGCTTCGAGGGCAACATTCCCGACGGGCACTACGGCGCCGGTGACGTGATCGTTTGGGACCGCGGCACATGGATTCCCGAAGGCGATCCCCGCCAGGCCTATGAGAACGGCAAGCTCAAGTTCGTCCTGCAGGGCGAGAAGCTGGGCGGCACCTGGAATCTGGTCAAGACCCACATGCCTGGCAAACGCGAGCAGTGGTTTCTGATCAAATCCAAGGACGCTGCGGCACGCCCGTTGGCCGAGTACGACGTGCTCGTCGCCGAACCCGACAGCGTCATCAGCGAACGCACCCTGGTGCCGCGCAAGCGCACCACCAAAGCCGCCGAGAAACCGGCGACCACACCTGCGGCCAAAGCGACGTCCAAAAGCTCCAAAAGCTCCAAAAGCTCCAAAAGCAAAGCCATCCAGCTGGAAGGTGCCAAGGCGGCCGCCTTGCCCGCCAGTCTCAAGCCCGAATTGGCCACACTGGTGGACTCTGCACCCGAAGGCGACTGGCGCTACGAGATCAAGTTCGACGGCTACCGCATCGTCGCTCGCATCGACGGCGATCAGATCAACCTCTTCACCCGCAACGGCCACGACTGGACAGCGAAGATGCCGCGCCAGGCCAAGGCGCTCGCTGCCCTGGGCTTGCAGTCGGCGTGGCTGGATGGCGAAGTGGTGGTGGCCAACGAGCACGGGGTGCCGGACTTCCAGGCCTTGCAGAACGCATTCGAGAACGAGCACAGCGGCGACATCGTTTTCTACCTGTTCGACCTGCCCTACCTCAACGGTATGGACCTGCGCGCCGTGCCCTTGGAGCAGCGTCGCAGTGCCTTGGCCAAGGTGCTGGAAACCAACACGGACGACGCGCTGAAGTGCTCCGACGACCTTGCCGGATCGGCTGACTCGTTGCTCGAAAGCGCTTGCCAGATGGATATGGAAGGCCTGATCGGCAAGCGTGTCGGCAGCCCTTATGTGTCGCGGCGCAGCAGCGACTGGATCAAGCTCAAGTGCAAGCGCCGCCAGGAGTTCGTCATCGTCGGCTACACCGAGCCCAAGGGCAGCCGCAGCGCGTTCGGCGCCCTGTTGCTGGGCTTGCACGATGCGGAGAGTGGCGAATTGCGATTCGCCGGCAAGGTCGGTACCGGCTTCAGCGAAACCACCTTGCGCACCCTGCTCGCGCAGTTGCAGGGGTTGGAGACCGCCCGCCCGGCGCTCGCCAATCCTCCCACCGGCGCTCAGGCCCGTGGCGTGCATTGGCTCAAGCCTACGCTCTTGGCGGAAGTGGCCTACGCCGAAATGACCCGCGACGGCGCCGTCCGCCACGCCGTTTTCCATGGCTTGCGCACTGAAAAGCCCGCCAAGGAGATCACCCCCGAAATGCCAGCGGCCAAATCCGGTACGTCCGCCAAATCGGCAAGCAAGTCAGAACGGAAGCCGCGCAAGGCAGCCACCAAGGCCGACGACGCCGACCTGGTCGGGCAGGTGCGCATCACGCACCCCGAGCGGGTCATCGATGCCACCAGCGGCACCACCAAGATGCAGCTGGCCGAATACTACGGGCGCATCGCTCCCTGGTTGCTGCCACACCTCAAGCAACGCCCCGTGGCGTTGGTGCGGGCACCCGACGGCGTGGGTGGCGAGCTGTTCTTCCAGAAGCACGCCGGCCACCTGGCGATCCCGCACATTCTCACCTTCGACAAGGACGAGGCGGGTCAGGCCGCGATGGTCATCAACGATGGTCAGGCACTGCTGGGCGCGGTGCAGATGGGCACCGTGGAACTGCACACCTGGAACGCGACCGCGAAGGATTTCGAACATCCCGACCGCTTCGTACTCGACCTGGACCCGGACCCTAGCTTGCCCTGGAAAAGCATGGTCGAAGCCACTCAACTGACTCAGACCCTGCTCGACGAACTGGGCCTTGCATCGTTCCTCAAGACCAGTGGTGGCAAGGGCATGCATGTGGTGGTACCGATCACGCGCAAGCTGGGCTGGGATGAGGTCAAGGCATTCAGCCGCGCCGTGGTGGAACACATGGCCAAACTGATGCCGGAACGCTTCACGGCCGTCTCCGGCCCGAAAAACCGGGTCGGCCGGATTTTCATCGATTACCTGCGCAACGGTCTGGGCGCAACCACCGCCTGCGCCTATGCGGCGCGAGCGCGGGATGGGTTGCCGGTCTCGGTGCCGGTCACCCGGGAGGAAGTGGCGCAGATCAAGGGCGGCGACCAGTGGGACATCGACAGCGTACTCGAACGCCTGGCAGAGCTTGAAGACGATCCCTGGGCAGATTTCTTCAGCACCCGCCAAAGCATCACCGTCGCTATGCGCAAGAAGCTTGGGCTCAAATGAACCCATCAACTGCCGCGGTAGGTGGAGTAGCTGTACGGTGACAGCAACAGGGGCACATGGTAGTGCTCCTGAGTTGCATCGATGCCGAACCGCAGGACGATTTCGTCGAGAAACGCCGGCGCCGTGGTGACGGTACCGCGGCTGCGATAGTAGTCACCTGCACCGAAGTGCAGCTGATACACACCCGAACGGTAGTGCTCACCTTCCAGCAGCGGCACATCGCAACGCCCGTCGGAATTGGTCACGGCCGTTACCAGCAGTTCCAGCTGTTCGCTGTCGACGCGGTACAGACGCACTCGAATGCCGTTACCGGGACACCCATGTGCGGCGTCCAAAACGTGTGTGGTCAAGCGTCCCATGGTTGATTTCACCTGTTCAGGGGCGCGCCAACGGCGCACCGTGGTGGAGCGCAAGCGTGCGGTACGCGCCGCAATGGGGCGTGGCACCTGACACCTTGCAAAAACAAAAGCCGCAAAACACGCGTCGATGCAGATTGCTGACCGATTGGGCAGGTTCTTTGCAAGCGCCTGCATCATCGCGTTTGCAAGGATACGGCCATCCAAAGGACCGAGACCCGAGCTTACAAATTGTCCATGCCGTTGTATACAATCGATTCAAGCCCGAAAACGCCCTTCCATTGCGCCTTTTCGAGCGCGTTCTGCCACGTATAAAAGGAAATCTTCGGTGAGCCTCGACTACCCCCGCGACCTGATCGGCTACGGTGACCAACCGCCCCATCCGCACTGGCCGGGCAATGCCCGTATCGCCGTGTCGTTCGTCCTCAACTATGAAGAAGGCGGCGAGCGCAACGTGCTGCACGGCGACAGCGAGTCCGAGGCTTTCCTGTCGGAGATGGTTGCGGCGCAGCCGTTGCAGGGCCAGCGCAACATGAGCATGGAATCGCTGTACGAGTACGGCAGCCGTGCTGGCGTGTGGCGCATTCTCAGGCTGTTTCGCCAAGCCGGGATCCCCTTGACGGTCTTCGCGGTGGCCATGGCCGCGCAGCGACACCCCGAGGCGATCCGCGCCATGGTCGCCGACGGCCACGAAATCTGCAGCCATGGCTACCGCTGGATCGACTATCAGAACGTCGATGAAGCGGTGGAACGCGAGCACCTGCTCGACGCCATCCGCATCCTCACCGACATCACCGGCCAGCGGCCGCTGGGCTGGTACACCGGACGCACCGGGCCCAACACCCGTCGCCTGGTGATGGAGGAAGGCGGCTTCCTCTACGACAGCGACGCCTACGACGATGACCTGCCCTACTGGCAACCCGGCGCGGATCGCCCCCACCTGGTGATCCCCTACACCCTGGACACCAACGACATGCGCTTCACCCAGGTGCAGGGCTTCAACAAGGGCGACGATTTCTTCGACTACCTCAAGGACGCGTTCGACGTGCTGTACGCCGAAGGCGCGGAGGCACCCAAGATGCTTTCCATCGGCCTGCATTGCCGACTCATCGGCCGACCCGGACGTCTGGCGTCGCTCAAGCGTTTCATCGACTACGTCCAGGGCCACGAGCAGGTCTGGTTCGCGCGCCGGGTCGATATCGCCAGGCACTGGCAGCAGGTTCATCCTTTCCCAGGCAGCCCGCGCCCATGAGCCACTTTCGTACCCTGCAGCCTTCCCAACTCAACCGCGCCGAGTTCGTCGCAGCGCTGGGCGACATCTACGAGCACTCGCCGTGGGTGGCCGAACAGGCATTCGAGCGACTGTCGCCGCAACAGCGCGATGACATCGAGGCGGTGCATGCCTGCATGAGCCAGGTGGTGGCCGACGCCGACCGCACCACCCTGCTGGCATTGATCAATGCCCACCCCGACCTGGCCGGCAAGGCCGCAGTGCAGGGTGAGCTCACCGCAGCGAGTACTCAGGAGCAGGCCGGCGCCGGCATCAGCCAGTGCACGCCCGACGAGTTCCAGCGCTTTACCCGGCTCAACGATGCGTATCGGGCCCGCTTTGGTTTCCCTTTCATCATGGCGGTCAAGGGCAGCGATCGACGGCAGATACTGGCGGCGTTCGAAACGCGGATCGATCATTCCCCCGAAGACGAATTCGCCTGCGCCCTGCGCGAGATCGACAAGATTGCCCTGTTTCGCCTGCAAGCCCTTTAACCCCATAGCCCCGCCGCCGCACCCGCGGTGACGGACCGACTGTTCATCAACCCTCGTTCAAGGCAGATCCGTATTCATGAAAGCCTACGCCGCACCGTTCCAGAAGTACGTCAACCTGGCCGATGCCCGCCTCGGTACCCGGGCCATTTCAGTGACCGACGATTGGTTCGCCGACGTCAACCGGCTGTTCCAGCCCACCCCGGCGGTGTGGAAGGAAGGCGTCTTCGACGACAACGGCAAGTGGATGGACGGCTGGGAATCGCGGCGCAAGCGCTTCGAAGGCTATGACACTGCAGTGATCCGCCTCGGCGCGCCAGGCTCGATCAAGGGCGTGGACATCGACACCTCGTTCTTCACCGGCAACTTTCCTCCTTCGGCGTCGCTGGAAGGCTGCTTCATCAGCGAAGGCGAACCCGACGATCAGACTCCGTGGGTCGAAATCCTCAGTGCGGTCGAGCTGCAGGGCAATAGCCATCACTACCACAGCATCGACAACGACAGCGCGTTCAGCCATCTGCGCTTCAACATCTACCCGGACGGCGGTGTGGCCCGCCTGCGCGTGTATGGCGTGCCGTTCCGCAGCTGGTCGAGCACCAGCGACGAGGAGCAGATCGACCTCGCCAGCGCCCTCAACGGTGGACGCGCGCTGGCCTGCTCGGACGAACACTACGGCAGCATGAGCAACCTGCTCAATCCCGGCCGTGGCATCAACATGGGCGACGGCTGGGAAACCGCTCGGCGACGTACGCCCGGCAACGACTGGGTCATCGTGGCCCTGGGGCATCCTGGCGTGGTGCAGCAGGTGATCGTCGACACCCTGCATTTCAAGGGTAACTACCCGGACAGCTGTTCGATCCAGGGTGCGTTCGTCAAGGGCGGGACCGACAGCCAGATCGAGACCCAAAGCCTGTTCTGGCGTGAACTGCTGCCCAGCCAGAAGCTGCAGATGCACCAGGAGCATAGCTTCGCGGAGCAGATCAAGGCACTGGGGCCGATCACCCACATCCGGCTCAACGTCTTCCCCGACGGCGGTGTGAGCCGACTGCGAGTGCTGGGCACTCTGGCCCGATAGCATCACTTCATAATAGGACCCAGCATGCGTACATTACCGATCGAACCCTTGACCAAGGCCGCGTTTGCCCCGTTTGGCGACGTGATCGAAACCGAGGGCAGCGCACACTTCCTGATTAACAACGGTTCGACCCAACGCTTCGATCGCCTGGCGGACGTGCAGTTGGGCACCGAGCAGGATCAGGCCGTGATCAGCATATTCCGCGCCCGCACCTTGCCGATGCCGCTCACCGTACGCATGCTCGAACGTCATCCACTGGGCAGTCAGGCGTTCATTCCGTTGTTGGGTAACGCCTTTCTGATCGTGGTCGCACCGGCCGGCGCCGTCCCGCGCAGCGAAGACGTGCGCGCGTTCATCAGCGATGGTCGTCAGGGCATCAATTACCACAAGGGTGTCTGGCATCATCCGGTGTTGGCACTGCACGATCAGGATGACTTTCTCATCGTGGATCGCAAAGGTCCGGGCAACAATTGCGACGAGTTCTTCTTCGAGGCGTGCGACTTATTGTCGCTCGACCCGTCGTTGTAACTTCCGGGGCATGGCATAGGGCGCCTAACCATTATAAGGACGGCTGGCTTAGTTGCCCTGATCAAGACTGAAAACATAAAACCAATGCGGCTTGCCAGTGGCTACGCAAACCCCTACCCTGCGCCGCCGCTGGAAGGCGCGGCGTGCGAAGTGGCTGAACCGCGTTAGTTGCTGCATCACTGAACACTGACGAATCTATCCGCCCGGACGAAAACTGGCTAACTCGGATGACCGGTCCGCGGACGCGTTGCGCGCGTTCGGCGGCAACTACAAGTTGACCTTCGGGACAACAAAAGAGGCGCCACTAGAGTGCCCACACAACTACCACACTTATTTGACCTGAGAGCGATTGAATGAAAACCACACTACCGAGCCTGTTTCTGGCTGCCGGCCTGGCCCATGCCGGCACCGCGATGGCCGCTGGCGACTGGCTGCAGTGGCAGAGCAACAGCCTGACCTACCTGGTGGGCAAGGACTACACCGTCAACCCCAGCCACCAGCAGACCGTGACCTACGAACATGCCGATGCCTGGAAGTATGGGGACAACTTTCTGTTCGTCGACAAGATTTTCTACAATGGCGAAGCCGATGGTACCAACGGCAACAACACCTATTACGGTGAGTTCAGCCCGCGCCTGTCGATGAACAAGATCTTCGATCGCACGTTCCGCTTCGGTCCGATCAAGGATGTGCTGTTGGCCATGACCTATGAGTTTGGCGAAGGGGATAACGAGTCATATCTGATCGGTCCGGCCGTCGACCTGGATCTGCCGGGGTTCGATTATTTCCAGTTGAATTTCTATAACCGTCAAACCGAAGGCAGCCGCGCCGGGGACAATGTCTGGCAGATCACACCGGTGTGGTCCTATACCCTGCCGGTCGGTCGTTCGGACATTCTCATCGACGGCTTTGCCGACTGGGTGGTGGGCAACGATTCGAACAAGCATGGCGAGTACCACGCCAATCTGCATTTCAACCCGCAGGTCAAATACGACTTGGGCAAAGCCTTGGGTCAAGGCGCGCAGCAAGTGTATGTGGGGTTTGAATACGATTATTGGGACAACAAGTATGGGATCAAGGACAGTCGTTATTTCGATACCAATCAGAATACGGCGAGTTTGTTGGTGAAAGTGTTCTTCTGATCGGGCATTGGAAGTTGGGCCAGTGATGGGTCGAGACCGCGTGCATCGCCGACGCGGCTCGCGCCGCTGCTACAACGACCGCGTAGCCCAGTTCTGGCCTCACCGCGTTCATCCAGGCATACCGCACGCACCGCCGACGCGGCTTGCGCCGCTGCTACACTGACCGCGTGCCGCTGTTCCGGCCTCGCCGCGTTCATCCAGGCACACCGCCGACCCGGCGTTCGTACCCCTGTAGCAGCGGCGCAAGCCGCGTCCGGCCTCGCCGCGAATTCTACTGCTCGAACGCTTGACGCAGTCGGTGCAGGCCTTCGTCGATGTCAGCCAACCCGGGGGCGGCGAACGACAGACGGATGCTGCTGGGGTCCGGGTCCTGGCCGTAGAAGGCGCTGCCGGGCACGAAGAGCACCTTCTGCTCGATCGCCCGCGGCAGCAATGCCTTGGCGTCGAGGCCATGCAGGCAATGGCCCCAGACGAACATGCCGCCTGCCGGTGCACTCACCTGCAGATGCTCTGCCAGCGGTTGCAACCCCGCCAGCATGCGCTCGCACTTCTGCCGATAGCCCTGCGCCAGACCCGGCAGCGCCCGTTCCAGCGCCCCTGCCGCGAGGTAATTGGCGGCGATGCGTTGCGCCCAGGGCGAGGTGCACAGGTCCACGGTCTGCTTGGCCACCAGGCAACGCTGACGGACGGCCGCAGGCGCCACCATCCAGCCCACGCGCAGCCCTGGCGCGAGCACCTTGGACAGGCTGGACAGATGGATCACCCGGCCCTCGGCGCCCTCCACCTGCCGGCTCAACGCCAACAGCGAAGGCACTTCCTCGCCGGCAAAGCGCAGCGCACCGTAAGGATCGTCTTCGACCACCAGAAAATCGTGTGCGACTGCCAGCCGCAAAAGTGCCAGACGCCGCGCCAGGGGCAGGCAGGCGCCGGTGGGGTTGGCAAAAGTCGGCACACAATAGAGCATCGCGACATCGCCACGCGCACGCCGTGCCAGCTGCTGCGTCAAGGCATCGGTGTCCAGGCCGTCGGCATCGGTCGCCACGCTGAGCACCTGCGCCCCGGCCAGGCGCAACGCCTGCAACGCTGCCGGATACGTCGGGCACTCGACCAGTACGGTAGCGCCAGGGGCCAGTAACACCTTGAGTAACAGGTCGAAGCCTTGTTGCGAACCAGTTGTCACTATCAACTCATCCGCCCCAACGGCCACGCCACGCCGCGTCATCAGACTTACCAACTGTTCGAGCAGCGCCGGCAAGCCTTCGGTGGCGGCGTATTGCAAACAGTCCAGGGGGGCTTCGCGCATGGCCTGCTCCGCGGCTTCGCGCAGGCCGGACTCGTCGAAAAACGCCGACGCCGGATAGCCACCGGCAAAGGAAATCATGCCCGGCACCGACAGGTACTTGAACAGCTCGCGTATGGCCGAACCGGTGGGGTTTTCGAAGGCAGGCGTAAATCGGTAATCCAGGGCCATGACGGTGCTCGACGGCGAATGTGCCGAAAGTATCGAGGCTGGCGAACGCCGCTCACAAGCGAGATTATTTCCAGATGTCATGCCATTGGGTGCTGACAGGGTCCACGCCCGCAAACCAAAGGCCGCAAGTAGTCTGGCTTTCACAGCTATCGCCAGACGGAACGCTCGGCTTTATCATGACTCAGATACTCATGGCACCGCGCCACTGGACTAGACAGGTCGTGTCTAATCTGGGGAAATGCGCGCCCCTGACCTCAGGCTTTCATGTATGTCCATTGCCGAATGAACACCTCTTCCCGCTCGATCATTTGTGAACACTGCGATTCGCTGTTCGAATCGGTGGCCCTGACGCATGGTCAGAAAGCCGAATGCACGCGCTGTGGCGCGGTGCTCGAACGTGGCCAGCGCATGAGCATTCAGGCGCTGTTCGCCCTGGCGCTGACCGCAGCCATGCTGTTCATTCTGGCCAACGCTTTTCCGGTGATCAGCATCAGCATGGAAGGGCTGAGCAATCAGGCCACCCTGCTCGCCTCGGTGGAAGCCCTGGCCCAGGGCCGCATCACGCCGATGGCCGCGGTGACCGGGTTGACCATCATTCTCGCCCCCCTCTTGCAGATCTGCCTGCTGTGCTGGCTGCTCGGCTTCGCCACCGCCGGACGCGCTGCGCCCGGATTTCGCACCTGCATGCGCGCGCTGGAGCACCTGCGCCCCTGGAGCATGCTGGAAGTCTGCCTGCTGGGCATTCTGGTCGCCATCATCAAACTGGCGGGCATGCTCGACGTACACCCCGGCTTCGGCCTGTGGGCACTGGGTATGGTCACGGTGCTGTTGATCCTGATTTCCGGCAAGGGCATCCGCCGACTCTGGGACGACCTGGAAGGCCAGCTGCGATGAGCGAACCGGCCTACGCGCGGCAACTGGGCCTGGTGCTGTGCCACACCTGCGGGCATGTCTGCCAGGCAGGCGAGCACCATTGCCCGCGCTGTCGCTCCACCGTCCATGCGCGCAAACCCGACAGCATCGCGCGGACCTGGGCGCTGCTGATCGCGGCATTGATCTTCTACATCCCGGCCAACCTGCTGCCGGTGATGCGCACCAACATGTTCGGCAACGCTAGCGAAAACACCATCATGAGTGGCGTCATCGAGTTCTGGCATGGCGGCTCCTGGGACATCGCCGTGCTGATCTTCTTCGCCAGCGTGGTCGTGCCCTGCATGAAGTTCCTGATCCTGGGCATGCTGCTGGTAACCTGTCAGCGCAAGAGCCACTGGGCCATGCGCGAGCGGGCCCGCCTGTATCGCTTCATCGAGCTGATCGGCTACTGGTCGATGCTCGACGTACTGGTGGTGGCGCTGGTCGCCGCGCTGGTGCAGTTTCGTTCGCTGAGTTCCATCGACCCGCTGCTGGGTATCGTGTTTTTCGGTCTGGTGGTGGTACTCACCATGCTTGCCGCCATGAGTTTCGATCCCCGGCTCATCTGGGATGTAGAGGTTGAAGATGTCTGATCGTCCAGGTTCCACTCCCGCGTCACCTGCCGCTGCGCCGGCGGTCAAGACGCGTCGTTTCAATGTCTCGCTGGTGTGGATCGTGCCGATCATCGCGGCGCTGGTAGGCGCCTCGATGCTGATCAGCAATGGCCTCAATGCCGGGCCGCAGATCGAAATCAGCTTCGAGACCGCCATGGGCCTGGAAGCCAACAAGACCCAGGTCAAATACAAGAACGTGGTCATCGGGCAGGTGACCGCCATAGCCCTCAGCGACGACCGCAGCCACGTGGTCGCCAAGGTCGACCTGAACAAGTCCGCCGAAGGCTTCACTGCCGAAGACTCGGTGTTCTGGGTGGTGCGCCCACGCATCGGCGCCAATGGCATTTCCGGCGTGGATACGCTGCTCTCCGGCGCCTTCATCGGCGCCGACGCCGGCAGCTCCGAAGAGCGCAAGCGGCAATTCGTCGGCAAGGAAACGCCGCCGGCGATCACTTACGGCGAGCAAGGCAAGCGCTTCACCCTGCACACCGAGGACCTGGGTTCGCTCGACATCGGCTCGCCGGTCTACTATCGCCGCATCGAAGTCGGCCAAGTGGTGTCGTACCAATTGGCCGAAGACGGCAAGGGTGTCGACGTCGAGATCTTCGTCCATGCCCCCAACGACAAGTACGTGACCACCGATACGCGCTTCTGGAACGCCAGCGGCATCGATCTGACCGTGGGCGCCAGTGGCCTGAAGGTCAACACCGAGTCGCTCTCGACCATCCTCGCTGGTGGCGTCGCCTTCGTCGAACCCAAGTACAGCCCCAACGCGACTCCGGCCACCGAGCGCTCGCGCTTCGACCTGTTCGCCGACCAGGAAACCGCCCTGGCGCCGCCCGATGGCGAACCGCGCTACATCAGCATGAGCTTCAACCAGTCGCTGCGGGGCCTGGCGGTCAACGCCCCGGTAGAATTCTTGGGCGTGAACATCGGCCGTGTGGTGTCGGTCAACCTGGACTATGACGCCAAGACCAAGAGCTTTCCCAGTGTCGTCGGCGCGGTGATCTACCCGGATCGCCTGGGCAAGGCCCACGAAAAACTGCTCAAACAAATGGGCACCGAAGACGATGCGCGCTCGGCGCAATTGATGTCGGCGTTCGTCAAGCAGGGCCTGCGTGCCCAGGCGCGCAGTGCCAACCTGATCACCGGGCAGTTGTACATCTCCCTGAGCTTCGTCCCCAACGCAGCGCCCGTGGCGTTCGATATCGCCGCCCGCCCGCTGCGTATTCCTACGGTACCCGGCAGCCTGGACAAGGTGCAGGAGCAGTTGCAGGGCGTGGTCGACAAGATCAGCAAGCTACCGTTGGATGAAATCGCCAACAACCTCAACGGCAGCCTGAGCGAAATGCAGAAGACCTTGCGCCAGGTCAATGCCGAGGTGCTGCCGCAGATGCGTGGCACCTTGCAACAGACCCAGAAGACCTTGGCCGCGGCCAACTCCACCTTCGCCGACGACTCGCCGGAGCGCCAGCAACTGAGCCAGGCCATGGACGAAGTCCAGCGCACCGCCCGTTCGGTGCGGGTGCTGACCGATTTCCTCAGCCGCAACCCGGAAGCACTGATTCGCGGCCGTACCAAACAAGGTGAGCCGGACGCCTACCGCAGCCCAGGCAATACCTCACGTGAAATCCAACCGGAAGTTCAACCATGATCAAACGCAGCCTGATGCTGGCCGCGAGCATAGGCCTGGGTGCCTGCAGCTCGCCGGTGACCCACTACTACACGCTGCAGGACACTGCGCCGAGCGCGCCCTCGCGCTTGGCTGCGCCGTCGTTCCAGTTCGAAATGCTCGCGGTGCGCATGCCTGTCCAGGTCGACCAGCCGCAGCTGGTGGTGCGTCAGGATCGAGGCAATCTGGCGATTCTGGAAAACGACCGTTGGAGCGCGCCGCTGGCCGATGAGTTTCACGACGCCCTGACCGATCGCCTGGAACGCCAGTTGGGGACGCGTGATCTGGCTGGGTTGCCCAAGGATGCGCAAAAGCCCGTGCTGTCCGTACAAACCGACGTGCGACGTTTCGATTCGCTACCGGGTCAGTATGCGCTGGTCGATGTGGTGTGGAGTCTGGGTATGCGCGGGGGTGCGCAGCCGCGCCGTACATTGACCTGTGCAAGCCAGATCCGTGAAACGGCGGGAGTTGAACTAAGCAGCTTGGTGGTGGCACATCAGCGTATCATCGATCAATTGGCGAAGCAGATTGCAACGACCGCCCGCCAATGGGCCCAAGGCAACGGCGCCTGTCCTAGCTGACGGCGCGCGGCACGGTGCCGAGGGCTTTCTCGACACCGTCGAGCAACTGACCGAGCGTCCATGGCTTGCGCACGAAGCTTACCGGGATGGTGACGCCGGAGCTTTCGGGCGTTTCATGGCCCGACATGATCATGATCGGAATTTCCGGCCAGGTCTGCGCCGAGTAGTTCGCCAGCCCTGCGCCGTTCATGCTGCCGGGCATCAGGATATCCGTCAGCAACAGACCGACTTCATTGGAACGCTTGTTCAGAAACTCGAGCGCGTGGTCCGCAGATTCGACACCCTCGGTCTTCCAACCTTCCTCGCCCAGCAGTTCGCAGACGAACTCGCGAATCAGCGCTTCGTCTTCGACCACCAGAACCAGGTTCGCTCCCTTGGAAGCACTGTCGATGCGCGGCGAATCAGTCATTGCCAAATCCTTCTGTGTACTTGAATTGATTGAGGAAAGTTACCGCCGCGATGGCGACTCCCACACTCAGGTTAGGAGAGCGGAAAAGCTTGTGAATTCCATTTGTCGAGGTTGCGCCGACGAACGGTAATGAGCCGAGGTGGCGTTGCGGGGTCAGCGTTGATCAGGCGTGCTCATCCAGGATGATGCCGCTCTCGATCCGGGCCTGCTCAGCAGCGCGTTTCAGGCCTTCTGCGCTAGATGCATGGAGGAGGTAAAGTACGTCGCCCTGCCCCACCTGGGTGCCCAGATTGACCTTCAGATCCATACCTGCAGCCTTGTCACCAGGTGCGCCTGCGTAGCGGGCGAGTTCCGCCAGTCGCCAGCCATCGAGCCGTGCGACCCGACCCGCGCAGGGGGCGCACACGGCCCAGGTCGACGGACTGGGCATGACTGGCACCCTGCGTCCCTGAACCTCGATGATGCGTTCAAAAGCGGCCAGGGCCTGGCCACCGTCCAGCAGGTACTCGGCACGTTCGCGCCCGGCTTCGACACTGCCGATGCGTGGGTCCCAGGCCAGGATGCGTGCGGCAAACGACAGCGCCTTCTCGCGCAGGTCGGCAGGCGCTTCTGCGGAGCCTTCGAGCACCCAGCGTACGTCGCGCACCTCCAGAGCCGGGCCGATCCCACGTCCGACCGGTCGCGAGCCGTCGGTGGCAACGGCCGCGACGGTAAGGCCCAACAGAGCGCCAACTTCCTCGAACAGTTTGCCCAGTGTGTGCGCCTGCTCTGCGGTCGCCAATTTGGTGCCCGGCCCGAATGGCAGATCGACGATGACGTGCGTCGAGCCGGCGGTGAGCTTCTTCGAGAGGATGGACGCCACTGCCCAGCGCGTGGAGTCGATACCCAGCGGTCGGGTGATGGCGTTCATCACTTCATCCAGATGGGAGTGGTTGAGGCGGCCATTCCAGGCGATGCAGGCGCCCGTCTGGGCAATGCAGTGTTGCACCTCTTCAGGCGTCAGTTCCACCTCGGCCAGCACCTCCATGGCATCGGCGGTGCCGGCTGCGGAGGTGATTGCCCGCGACGAGGTCTTGGGCATGAGCAGACCTTGTGCCGCGACGATCGGCACCACGATCAAGGTGATCCGGCTGCCAGGCACGCCCCCCATCGAATGCTTGTCGACCACAATCGGTCGATCCCAGCGCATGATCGGGGAAAACCGCGTCCGCACGCGCGCCAGCGCTACCACCTCGGCATCCGCCAAATGCTGGCTGGCACTCACCAGAAACGCGCGGATCTCGCTGTCGACATACTCGCCGGCAATGATGTCGCGTAGCACCTGCTCGTACTGCGCCTCGTTCAGTTCATGCCCCTGCAGTTTGCGCAGCAGCAGCGGATGACTGCTCGGCAGCGGCGCGTGGCGCTGGGCAACGGTTTCAACCGCATCGACGAAGCGACCGATGCCCTCGGCCAAGGTGCCGTCGTTGTCGACGCGCAGGGTTTCGATGTCGGCAGGCAGCGCGTCGACCTGACGCAACACGCGGGCACTGGCCTGCTCGGCGGTCTCCCGACCGCGCCCCAAAATGCGCGCAGCCAGGACCTCTGGCGAAGCGGTGATTTCAATCACCACCAGATGCGGCACACGGGTGGCCGCCTCCCGAATCATCTTGCGCGAGCCGTTGGCGATGACGTGCCGGCCCTCCTCCAGCACCTGCAGCAATTCGGCGGACAAGCCATAACTCAAGCCGTGAGCATGCCAGCTGAGCAGGACCGCCCCTGCCGCGACGCTGGCTTGAAACTGTTCGGGGGTCACACCAGCGTGGTCTTCTCCTGGAGCGCCGCTGGGGCGGGTGATGGTGCGACGGGCAAACAGGTAGCGGCCGGAAGTGCCCAGGTGGGCGCGCGCGCCTTCGATGAGCGAGTCCTTGCCCGCCCCGCTCGGCCCGACCACGAAGAAGAAAATACCCTGCGCCATGAATATGCTCCGCCTTGCCCGGGCCGATGCCGACCGGCGTCTGGCCGGATCGAGCGGGTGAATGAACGCGACACGGGGCGCCCCCCGCACACCGAAGCCGGCAGTCTACGCCATTATTCGCACGCCAGTGCTGGCACCCATGCTGCATGGATCGAGCGCAGCGATTATCATCCCCGCGCCTGCATCCCATGGGACGCGTTCATCTGCGTAGGAGCGGTCATCGGCCGCTTTCATCTGCGTAGGAGCGGTCATCGGCCGCGAAGCCGGCGCCGCAGTGTTTCAGGTAAACCGCAGTGCAGCTTTCGCGGCCCCTGACCGCTCCTACGGGGTTCGTGGCGGATTATCACCTTGTCTTCAACGCTCCAGGAGTTCATGCATGTCGCCCACTTCCGGCCTGACCGAGCACGCCAGCGCTGGCACGTATCGCAAGATCGTCTGGCGGTTGATTCCGTTTCTGTGCTTCTGCTACCTGGCGTCTTACCTGGATCGCATCAACGTCGGCTTCGCCAAACTGCAGATGCTCGACACCCTGCACATGAGTGAAACCGCCTACGGTCTGGGCGCCGGATTGTTCTTCGTCGGTTACATCCTGTTCGAGGTGCCCAGCAACCTGGTGTTGCAGAAGGTCGGTGCACGCCTGTGGATCGCTCGCATCATGATCAGCTGGGGCGTGCTCTCCGGGTTGACCATGTTCGTCACCAGCGAGTGGCACTTCTACCTGCTGCGCTTCTTGCTCGGCGCAGCCGAGGCCGGGTTTCTGCCAGGGGTGCTGTTCTACCTGAGCCAGTGGTTTCCGTCGTACCGACGCAGCCGCATCATTGCCCTGTTCATGATCGGCCTGCCGCTGTCGAGCCTGATCGGCGGGCCGCTGTCGGGCTGGATCATGGGCAATTTCGACGGTGTCAGCGGCCTGCACAACTGGCAGTGGCTGTTCCTCCTCGAAGCCATACCGACGGTGGTGCTGGGCGCGTTGTGTCTGGCCATCTTGCCCAATGGCATTGCCGATGCCAGCTGGCTCACCGAGCGCGAGAAAACCGAACTGCAAACCGTGCTGGCTCAGGACGAGAGCGAGAACCGAGGCGGCCACTCGTTTCGTGCCGGCTTTTTCGACATCAAGGTATGGATGCTGGGCGGCATCGATTTCTCGATTCTGTTGAGTGCCTATGCCATGGGGTTCTGGCTGCCCACCTTCATCCGCAACGCCGGGGTCGGCAACCCCGGCGACATCGGCCTGCTGGTGGCCATACCCAGCCTCGCCGGACTGATCGGCATGCTGGCCATCGGCGCCAGTTCCGACAAGCACCGCGAGCGGCGCTGGCACATCATCGTGCCGTTCATCGTCGGCGCGGCGGCCATGTTTCTCAGCACCTTCTTCACCCAGAACGTGGCGGTCACCGTGTTGCTGTTCTCGGTGGCTTCGTTGGCCATCATCGGTGCGGTGCCGGTGTTCTTCAGTCTTCCGGCGACCTTTCTCAAAGGGACTGCGGCGGCCACCGGTTTTGCCCTGGCCTGTTCGCTGGCCAACATCGCCGGGCTGGTCAGCAATTCCCTGATGGGCGTGGTCATGGACCGCTTCCACAGCCCGCAGATCGCCCTGTGGATTTTTGCCGCCTGCCTGCTGCTCAGCTGCCTGCTGGTACTGGCGTTGCCGGCCAGGACAGTCAATCGGTGAACGGCCCGAGTCGTGGCGCGTACTGGCAATCTAAGCTCAGATCCAAAAGGTATTTATAGTTGGTTTTTTAGATCATTTAGCATTGGGATCCGGCGTGCCAGCCGGCTCTCCCTTGCCGAGGAATGATCTTCATGACCCTGTTTTCCCGCCTGTCCAAACCGCTGCTGGCCGCCACCGTGCTGCTTGCCAGCTTCGCCAGCGTCGCCCAGGCAGCTACCCCTGCCGAGGTTCGCCTGGACTACGCCTACTACTCGCCCACCAGCCTGGTCCTGCGCCATTTCGGCTGGCTGGAAAAAGCCCTGCCCGGCACCAAGGTCGACTGGGTACTCAGCCAGGGCAGCAACCGCTCGCTGGAATACCTCAACGGCGGCAGCATCGACTTCGCCTCCACGGCCGGCCTTGCAGCGGTGCTGAGCCGCGCCAATGGCAGCCCGATCAAGACCGTGTACATCGCCAGCCGCCCGGAATGGACTGCCCTGGCGGTACGCAAGGATTCGCCGATCAAGACCGTTGCCGACCTCAAAGGCAAGAAGATCGCCGCCACCAAAGGCACCGACCCTTTCCTGTTCACTCTGCGCAGCCTGCAACAGGCTGGGCTGAGCAAGGATGATGTGGAGTTGGTTCACCTGCAGCACGCCGACGGTCGCACCGCGTTGGAAAGAGGCGACGTGGATGCCTGGGCCGGCCTCGATCCGCTGCTGGCAGCCAGTCAGCTGCAAGCCGGCTCGACGTTGCTGTACCGCAACATCGAATTCAACAGCTATGGGGTGATCAGCGTCACGGAAAAATTCGCAGCTGAACATGCCGACACTGTCGCGCAGGTCATCAAGGCCTACGAGCAGGCCCGTAGCTGGGCGCGGGAACACCCGGACGATCTGGCAGCGCTGTTGGCCAAGGAATCGGGGCTGCCCCTGGACGTGGCCAAGCTGCAGCTCTCGCGGACCGACTTCAGCGACTCGCAGCCAGGCGCCAAGCAGATTCAGGCGCTCAAGGCCGCTGCGCCGATCCTCACCGCCGAAAGCCTGGTGCGCAAGGGCGTGGACGTCAACGACGTGGTCGATCAACTGATCGAGCCACGCTTCGGCGCCCAAGTCATCGGGAAGCAGTGACTTCATGAGCGCGTCGGAAAACACCCTACCCAAGGCAGCGCCGGCCCCACGGCGCGCTTCACCCGCCTGGCGGCGCGGGGCCAAGGGCTGGTTGCTGCCGTGTCTGATCGTGATCGTGCTGGAGATCGTGGTGCGGGTCGGCTGGATCCCGGCCTACCAGATGCCGGCGCCCAGCGATGTCGCGCTGACGCTGGTCGAGCTGGCGCAAGGCGCGCTCGGCAAGCACGTGCTGGCCAGCGTCGGTCGCGTGCTGGCCGGCTTCGTCATCGGTGCGTCCCTGGCCCTGGTATTTGCCGCCTGGGTCGGCCTGAGCCGGGAAGCCGAGGCCTACCTGGAACCCACCTTCGCCGGCCTGCGCGCCATACCCAGCCTGGCCTGGGTGCCGTTGCTGCTGCTGTGGCTGGGCATCGACGAGACGTCCAAGGTCGTATTGATCGCCATCGGTGCGTTCTTTCCGGTGTACGTCAACGGCGTGGCGGCGATTCGCAACATTGACCGCAAGCTGGTGGAGGTCGGGCAGATGTATGGCTTCAGCGCCCGTCGGCTGACCCTGCGTATTCTGCTGCCGGCCGCCATGCCGGGCTTGTTCACCGGCTTGCGCAGCGGCCTGAGCATGGCCTGGATGTTTCTGGTCGCCGCCGAACTGATTGCTGCCACCAAAGGCCTGGGTTACCTGCTCAGCGATGGCCGCGAAACCTCGCGGCCCGACATCGTGCTGGCGGCGATCCTGGCCCTGGCGGTGCTGGGCAAGCTCAGCGACGGCGTGCTCGCGGCCATCGAGCGGCGTTGCGTCAGTTGGCGTGACACCTTCACCGGCGAAGCCACGGGGAGCCGATCATGAGCGATGCCTTGCTGAGCATTCACGTCCGGCGCAAGACGTTTGGCGAAACCGTGGTGCTCAAGGACGTGGAGTTGCAGTTGCAACCCGGCGAGGTCGTCAGCCTGCTGGGTCCCAGCGGTTGCGGCAAAAGCACTCTGCTGCGCATCGCAGCGGGCCTGGATCGGGACTACAGCGGCGAGCTGAGCAGCGCAGGCGAGTCAGTGGCATTCGTTTTTCAAGAGCCGCGGCTGATGCCTTGGTTGAGCGTGGCGCGCAACATCGGCTTTCACGATGACGGGCACTATGACCAGGCCTGGGTACGGCAGCTGATCGAGGAAGTGGGCCTGAGCGGATTTGCCGAGGCGCTGCCCAAGGCATTGTCCGGCGGCATGGCGCAGCGGGTCGCAATTGCGCGGGGCCTTTATTCCAGGCCAAAGGTGCTGCTACTGGACGAGCCGTTCAGTGCAGTGGATGCATTTACCCGGATGAAGCTGCAGGATTTGTTGCTGGATCTGGCACGGCGGCATGACATTGCGCTGCTGTTGGTGACCCATGATGTGGACGAGGCGCTGTACCTGAGTGACCGGATGTTGGTGATGGGGCATCGGGCCAGTGGGATCAGCGGTGGGATAGATGTGGATCTGGTGCAGCCGAGGGATCGGCGGAATCCGGTGTTGGCTGATCTGAGAATACAGGCCCTGACCCAGCTGAAGTCAGCGCATGTGGTCTGATCTTTTTGTATGGCTTGAGGGCCTCTTCGCGGGCAGAGCCCGCTCCCACATAGACCCAATACACACGGGATCCTTGTGGGATCGGGGCGGGCGGCGAGCCCTCTGCCCGCGAAGAGGCCGCCACTGCCTTACAGAATAGGCTTGCCCCCAGTCACCGCATAGCGCGACCCGGAGATGTAGCTGCTCTCATCCGACCCCAGCAGCACATAGATCGGCGACACCTCGACCGGCTGGCCCGGACGACCCAGCGGTGTCTCCTCGCCAAAGGTCTTCACCGCTTCCGGCGGCATGGTCGCCGGGATCAGCGGCGTCCAGATCGGACCCGGTGCCACGCTGTTCACACGAATGTTCTTCTTGCCCAGCAACTGCGCCAGCCCGGCGGTGAAGTTGGCGATCGCGCCCTTGGTGGTCGCATAGGGCAGCAAGGTCGGCTTGGGCATGTCCGAATTGACCGAGCTGGTGTTGATGATCGAACCGCCCGACGGCATGTGCGGCACTGCGGCCTTGCAGATGCGAAACATCGCCGTGATGTTGATATCGAAAGTGCGCACCCACTCCTCGTCCGGAATTTCGTCCAATGATTCGTGGCTCATCTGGAACGCGGCATTGTTGACCAGCACGTCGATGCGACCGAAACGCTCAACTGTCTTCTCGACGATCGCCAGACACTGTTCCCGCTCGGCCAGGTCGCCCGGCAACAGCAGGCACTGGCGTCCGGCTTCCTCGACGTAGCGTGCCGTGTCCTTGGCGTCCTCGTGCTCGTCGAGGTAGGAGATCACCACGTCGGCGCCTTCACGGGCGTAGGCAATGGCCACGGCGCGACCGATACCGCTGTCACCGCCGGTGATCAGGGCGACCTTGTTGGCCATCCGGCCCGAGCCTTTGTAGCTGGTTTCGCCACAGTCGGGCAGCGGATTCATCTTCGACTGCGTGCCCGGCACCGCTTGCTGCTGCGGCTCGAACGGCGGAGTTGGATAGTTGGCCATGTGTACCTCGAAAGTTAACGGAAAACCTTGGCCGATTCGACAGAGGCTGTACCTCGTTGCCGAAACGACACAGTGTGCAAAGTCGACTTCCCTGCCGGCGCAAAAGTTTGATTTTTCGCCCAACCGATTCACCGTGCCCTGTGCAGACGCAAGGAATCTCTCGCGCCAGGCCGAGTCACAACCCTGTAAGCGATGCATTTTCATTCAGCAGCCAGAGAGGCATTCATGAGCAACGTCGAACTCGAGCACGAAGTACTCACCCGTTTGCTGCACGCGCATCCCCATGGCCTGGGCAAGGAAATCCTCGACAACTATCGCGGTGAAAAGGCCGTCGCGGGGATGATCAAGACGCTGCAGGAAAGAGGTCTGATCCAAGGCAAGCCGGTAACGGTCGAGGACCATGAACCGGCGCTGGAATACCCGATCAAGCTCAGCAGCTCGGGTGTTGAAGCCGCGAAGAAACATGATGCCGAGAAAGGCAGCAATCCGCACGCCGCCTCGTAAGAACGCGTCGTTGCGAAGGGCATCAAGTCAGCTTGATGCCCTTTTCATTTGTCATGTGGAAAAGCGACGCTGCCCAAAGGCGAACGCTCAGGCGCAGGTCGCGGCCTTGACGAAAATCAGCTGCAGAAAACGGCTGATGTGATGATCCTGGGTATAGGCATCGGCCAGGCAGGCGCGGGCCTTGTCCAGATGATCCTGCAGACGCCGCTTCACTTCATCTTCCCCGCACAGGGCCATAAAGGTCGACTTGCCGTCGTCCTTGCCCAGGTCTTTCGCCATGTCCGGGCTGCGATCATGCAGGTCGTCGTAGAGCTGGAACGCCTGCCCCAGCTCCAGGGCGAAACACTGCAGCACGGCGCGCGTGGGCGGTGGCGCATCGCTGATCAGATAGGCCATGTCCATGATCGCGCTGAACAGCACGCCCGTTTTCAGATTGTTGGTGGCGGCGATCTCTTCGGCGGTTCGCGGATGCAGCCCGTCACGCAGATCCTGCAACTGACCACGGGCCAGGCCATGAGCACCGATGGCGTTGGCCAGGATCTCCACCAGTTGCGTGCGAATCAACGGCTTCAGCCCTTCGATCCCCGCCACCACCGCAAAGGCCCGTGACAACAGGGCCACGGCGGCCAGAATGGCAACGTCTTCACCAAAGGCCAGGTGCGTGGTGACGCGACCGCGTCGCAGCTTCGCGTCATCCATGCAAGGCATGTCGTCGAGCACCAGGGACGCGGCGTGCACCATCTCCACGGCGCAGCCCAGGTCCAGCGCCGCCTGGTCGCTGGCGCCCAGCCCGTTCGAAGCCAGGATCAACAGGATCGGACGCATGCGCTTGCCCGGCGCCAGGGCACCGTCGCGCATCGCCGTGGCCACCAGATCGCGCTCGTTGCTCGCCACGGGCAGCAAGGCGTCCAGCCGCGCTTCGATGGTGCAGCGCAGCAAGGCCATGTGCTCGGTAAAACCAGTATCGCTGGTCGCGGGCGTATCAGCTGTCATCGTTCCCTCTATTCTTGTTTCGAGTCCTGCGGGGCAGCCGGGGACGAGGTTTCGGCAGGGTTCGGCCCGGGGGCAAACGTTCGCAAACAAGGAACGACTGCTCACCGCCGGTGCCTGAGCCTGTGAAGATGGACATACGTTATGCGAATATGAGCGCGCCGTACAACTCTCTACCATGGACAGACCGCAGGCAGCCGTAAATGATCCTGAGCAATGGAGCTGACATGAAGCCCGACGAGTTGAGTCGACGCAAGGATGACCATCTGGACATCGTCCTGGATCCGCTCAGGGCGACCACGCGCATGGGCGCGGGCTGGGACACTATTCAGTTCGAGCACTGTGCCTTGCCCGAGCTGGATCTGGCGGACATCGACCTGCGCAGTTCCCTGCTGGGCATCGACCTGCAGGCGCCGTTGCTGATCAGTTCCATGACCGGCGGTGCCTTTCGCGCCGTTGCGATCAATCGGCACTTGGCCGAAGCGGCGCAGGCCCTGGGCATCGCCATGGGCGTGGGTTCGCAGCGGGTCAGCCTGCAGACCGGCAACGACCAGGGGCTCACCCGCGAGCTGCGGCGCATCGCCCCGGACATCCCGCTGCTGGCCAACATCGGTGCAGCGCAGTTGCTCGAAAACGGTGGCATGGACCTGGCCCAGCGCGCGGTCGACACCTTGGAAGCCAGCGGTTTGATCATCCACCTCAACCCGCTGCAGGAGGCCGTTCAGCCCGAAGGTGACCGTCACTGGCGCGGCGTGCTCGCGCAGATCGCCCGGGCGGTGACGGTGCTCAAGGTGCCGGTGGTGATCAAGGAAGTCGGTGCCGGGCTCTCCGCCAGCGTGGCGCAGACCCTGGTCGAGGCCGGTGTGCAGGTCATCGATGTGGCCGGTGCGGGCGGGACCAGTTGGGCTGCGGTCGAAGGCGAACGCGCAACCCGGGCAGCGGACCGCGCGGTGGCCATGGCCTTCGCCGGCTGGGGCATTCCCACCGCCACCTGCGTGCAGACGGTCCGTCAGGCGCTGCCCGACGTACGCTTGATCGCTTCGGGCGGCGTGCGCGATGGCGTCGATGCGGCCAAGGCCATCCGCCTCGGTGCCGACCTCGTCGGTCAGGCCGCCAGTGTGTTGCCGGGCGCTACGCTGTCCACGGAAGCTGTGATCGAACACTTCGAAGTGGTCATTCGCCAGCTTCGCGTGGCCTGTTTCTGCACCGGTTCGGCCAATCTGGCAGGGCTGCGCCATGCCCGTCTGCTCGATTCGCAGGCTCTGCCTCGATGAGTCATTTCGGCGTTGTCGCACCCGCCTATTACAGTCATTTCCACGCGTTGCAGGCGCTGGCCCAGGAGCTGATGCAGCGCGATCATCAAGTCACCTTCTTTCACCAGGCCGACGCGGCGCGGTGGGTCACGGCCCCCGGCATCGGCTATTGCGTGCTGGGCGCCGCCAGCCACCCGCCCGGCAGCCTGCAACGCAGTCTGCGCCTGGCGGCCAGCCCCGGCACACCCTGGGGCCTGCGGCAGATCATCGAGCAGTTGGCCGCCACTACACGCATGTTCTGCGACGAACTGCCGGCCGCCCTGGAGCAACACGGTGTCGACGCGCTGCTGTGCGATCAAATGGAAGCGGGCGGTGGCCTGGTCGCGGAAAGCCTGGGGCTGCCCTTCGTCTCGATCGCCTGCGCCCTGCCGGTCAACCGCGAGCCGGGCCTGCCGCTGCCAGTGATGCCGTTCGCCTACGGCACCGACGAGCGCAGCCTGCACATGTACCGCGGCAGTGCGCAGGTCTACGACTGGCTGATGAAGCCCCATGCCCGCGCCATCCAGGACGCCTCGAAAGCCCTCGGACTGGCGCCGCGCAGCGCTCTGCACGAGTGCCTTTCGCCGTTGGCGCAGATCAGCCAGACGCTGGCGGGCTTCGACTTCCCGCGCCAGGCTGCGCCGCCGCATCTGCACGCGGTCGGTCCGCTGCGCACCGCCACTGCGACCACCAGAGGTAGTTGGTCGATCAACCCAGGGCGCCCGTTCGTCTTCGCCAGCCTGGGCACCCTGCAGGGCCAGCGTCTGGGCATGTTCGAGCAGATCGCCAAGGCTTGCCGACAACTCGACGCCCAACTGCTGGTCGCCCACTGCGGTTTGCTCGATGCAGCGGCCGAAACACGCCTGGCTGCGCTCGGCGCCACCTGGGTCACTGATTTCGCCCCGCAACAGTGGGCGCTGGAACAGGCCGATGCAGTGGTCACCCACGGCGGACTGAACACCGTGATGGATGCCATCGCCAGTGCCACCCCAATGCTGGTGATGCCCATCGCTTTCGACCAGCCCGGCGTGGCCGCGCGAGTCCGCCATCATGGCCTGGGCCTGCAGTTGCATCGCCGCGCCCGCTCGCCGCGCATCGCCCAGGCGCTGGGTGATGTCCTGGCCCTGTCGACCCAGCCCTTTGCTCGCTTGAGCGCGGAACTGGCCAGCGCAGGCGGCACGCTGAACGCAGCCGACATCATCGAAACCGCAATAAACACACGACAGCCCGTATTGGCCGGAGCCTTGGCATGACGTACGACCTGATCCTGGCCGGCGCCGGCCTGGCCAATGGCCTGATCGCCTGGCGCCTGCGCCAGGCGCGTCCGGAGCTGAACATCCTGTGCATCGATGCGCAGCAGAGTCTGGGGGGCAACCATACCTGGTCCTTTCACGACGGCGACCTCACCGCCGAACAGCATCACTGGATCGAGCCGCTGGTGGTCAAGCGCTGGCCCAGCTACCAGGTGCATTTCCCCCAGGTTTCTCGGGTGCTCGACAGTGGCTACGCCAGCATCACCAGCGAGCGCTTCGCCGAGATCATCACCCAGGCGTTGGGCGACCGACTGCGCCTGGGTGAAACCATCACCGAACTGGGCCCGCGCCACGTGCGCCTGGCCAGTGGCGAGATGCTGAAGGCCGGTGCGGTCATCGACGGTCGCGGGGTTAGGCCCAGCCCACACCTCGTGCTCGGCCAGCAGGCGTTCGTCGGCCAATTGCTGCGACTGGAGCAGCCGCACGGGTTGCTCGGGCCGATCATCATGGACGCCCGGGTGGATCAGGGTGATGGCTACCGCTTCGTCTATGTACTGCCCTTTTCGGCCGATACCGTGCTGGTGGAAGACACTCACTATGTAGATCGCCATACCCTGAGCACCGAGCAGCTGCGCGAGCACATCGGCGAGTACGTGCGCTGGCAAGGCTGGACGGTCGCCGAGTGCCTGCGCGAAGAACAGGGCGTGCTGCCGATTACCTTGGCCGGCGACTTCGAGGCGTTCTGGCAGCAAGCGTCTGGCCAGCCGCTGTCCGGCCTGCGCGCCGGCCTGTTTCACTGCACCACCGGCTATTCATTGCCCCACGCGGTGCGCCTGGCCCAATGGCTGGCGCACCAGCCGGTCATGGACGCCGATCGCCTGTTCACGGGCATCCGCGACCACGCCCGCGAGCAATGGAGCAACCAGGGTTTCTACCGCCTGCTCAACCGCATGTTGTTCCTCGCCGGAAGGCCCCAGGACCGCTGGCGGGTCATGCAGCGTTTCTATCGTTTGTCGCCCGCGTTGATCAGCCGTTTCTACGCAGGCCAAAACCAATGGCGTGACCGCGCCCGCATTCTCGTCGGCAAGCCGCCCGTGCCCGTCGACGAGGCCGTGCGCGCCGCCCTCAGATCTTCTCCCCGGCAGTTCGAGAACCCACATGAATCCAGCTAAACCCGCCATCGTCATCGGCGCAGGCTTCGGCGGCCTGGCCCTGGCGATCCGCCTGCAGGCCGCAGGCATCCACACCACCCTGCTGGAGAAACGCGACCAGCCCGGGGGCCGAGCCTATGTCTATCGCGACCAGGGCTTCACCTTCGATGCCGGCCCGACGGTGATCACCGACCCCACGGCCATCGAAGAGCTGTTCACCCTCAGTGGCAAACGTATGGCCGACTACGTCGACCTGCTCCCGGTCAAGCCGTTCTACCGCCTGTGCTGGGAAGACGGCACGAAGTTCGACTACGCCAACGACCAGGCCGAACTGGACCGCCAGATCCATGCCCTGAACCCACCGGACGTGGCCGGCTACCAGCGCTTCCTGGCCTACTCCCAGGCGGTGTTCAAGGAAGGCTACCTCAAGCTGGGTGCGGTACCGTTCCTGTCGTTTCGCGACATGCTTCAGGCCGGACCGCAACTGGCACGCCTGCAGGCCTGGCGCAGCGTGTATTCGATGGTGTCGAGCTTCATCGAACACGATCAGTTGCGCCAGGCGTTCTCGTTTCACTCCTTGCTGGTGGGCGGCAACCCGTTTGCCACCTCTTCGATCTACACCTTGATCCATGCGCTGGAGCGCGAATGGGGTGTGTGGTTTCCCAAGGGCGGGACGGGGGCGCTGGTGCAAGGCATGGTCAAGCTGTTCCAGGACCTGGGCGGCACCCTGGAGTTGAATGCGGAAGTGGCCGGCATCGACGTCGAGAACAATCGGGCCACGGCGGTGCATGCCCGTGACGGTCGCAGCTGGCGCGCCGATTGCCTGGCCTCCAACGCCGACGTGGTGCACACCTACGCCGACCTGCTGGGCAAACACCCGCGTGGTCGACGCGAGGGCAAGCGCCTCAAGGGCAAGCGTTTCAGCAACTCGCTGTTCGTCATCCATTTCGGCCTGAAACGCCCGCAGCCGCAGTTGCAGCACCACACGGTGTGCTTCGGTGCGCGCTATCAGGCGCTGATCCACGAAATCTTCAACGGCGCCGAACTGGCCTCGGACTTCTCGCTGTACCTGCACGCGCCCTGTGTGACGGATCCCAGCCTGGCGCCGCCGGGCTGTTCCAGCCACTACGTGTTGTCGCCGGTACCGCATCTGGGCAACGCCGCCATCGACTGGTCGGTGCAGGGGCCGCTGTATCGCGACCGCATTTTCGAATACCTGGAAGAGCACTACATTCCTGGCCTGCGCGAAGACCTGGTGACCTGCCGTATCTTCACCCCGGATGATTTCCAGACCGAACTCAACGCGCACCTGGGCTCGGCGTTTTCCCTGGAGCCGGTGCTGCAGCAGAGCGCCTGGTTCCGCCCGCACAACCGCGACGCGCAGTTGAACAACGTCTACCTGGTCGGCGCCGGCACCCACCCCGGCGCCGGCGTACCGGGCGTAATCGGTTCGGCCAAGGCGACCGCCGGGCTGATGATCGCGGACCTGCATCCATGAGCACCTCGGCGCCGGATCCGGCGCTGCGCGAGCATGCCGAACGGAGCATCGCGGTAGGCTCGAAAAGCTTCGCCGCAGCCGCCAAGCTGTTCGACGAACGCACCCGGCGCAGCGCGGTGATGCTGTACGCCTGGTGCCGCCACTGCGACGATGTGATCGATGGCCAGCAGGCCGGTCACGACGCCGTGTCGATCACCCCGCAGGAGGCACAGCGCCGCCTGGCGCTGCTGCAGGCCCAGACCCATGCGGTCTATGCAGGCGTGCCCGCGAGCGAGCCGGCCTTCGCCGCGTTCGCCGAAGTGGTGCGCGAGCACGACATTCCCGAGCACAATGCTCTGGAGCATCTGGCCGGGTTCGAAATGGACGTGCTGGACCGCCGGTATCACACTCAGGACGACACGCTGCAGTATTGCTACCACGTCGCAGGCGTCGTCGGTCTGATGATGGCGCGGGTCATGGGCACCCATGACCCGCGCACCCTGGATCGCGCCTGCGACCTGGGGCTGGCGTTTCAGTTGACCAACATCGCCCGCGATATCGTCGAGGATGCGCGCATCGGTCGCTGCTATCTGCCGGCGCAGTGGCTGGAAGAACTGAACATTCCGCTAAAGGACCTGGCGGCACCCGAGCATCGGCCGGAGGTGGCGGTGTTGGCACGGCGTCTGGTCGACCTGGCCGAGCCCTACTACGCCAGCGCCCAGGCGGGCCTGGCCGCCCTGCCCTGGCGTTCGGCCTGGGCCGTGGCGACTGCGGCGGCCGTGTACCGGCAGATCGGAATCAAGGTGGTTGCGGCAGGCAGTCATGCCTGGGACACTCGTGTCTCGACCTCCAAGGCCGAAAAGCTGGCAGCGGTCAGTCAGGGATGGTGGCGTGCAGTCAGCGCTCGCTGGCGGCAGTGGCCGAAGCGTTCGACTCAGCTGTGGAACCGGCCTCGTCCGCCTTGCGCAGAGGCCCTTGGTGCAACGCCCGCAACTGAGCGCGCAAGCGCGTCGTAGACGGCGCGAACAGAAAGCCGAAGGACACGCAGCGGTCCTTGCCCTCGACCGCGTGGTGCATCAGGTGCGCCTGGTACAGGCGCTTGAGGTAACCGCGGCGCGGCACCAGATGGAACGGCCAGCGCCGATGCACCAGACCGTCATGGACGACGAAGTACAACGCGCCGTAGGCGGTCATGCCGGCGCCGATCCATTCCAGCGGATGCAGACCCTGGGTCCCCAGGGCAATCAGCACGATCGCCAGCCCCGCGAACACCACCGCATACAGGTCGTTCTTCTCGAACCAGCCGGTGCGCGGCTCGTGGTGGGAGCGGTGCCAGCCCCAGCCCCAGCCATGCATGAGGTACTTGTGGGCCAGGTAGGCAACGCCTTCCATGGCCGCCAGAGTGATGAAGAAAACCAGGCTGTTGAGAATCACTGCTGCGCTCTGCCAAGACGGATAGACCGCCATCTTAACGCAACCGGCCCACCCGTGGCGTCACGCCGGCCGGCTGCTCATCGGCTGCTCAGCGCAGGCTCCACGAGACGCCGGCGTAGACACCCCGGCCATCGCCCGGCGTGGAACGTGCAACATCGCGGCCCTGGTCGTCGTAGCCGGGGGTGACCGTGCTGGCGTAACGCTTGTTGGTCAGGTTGCGCAGGTCCACCCAGGTCTGCCAGCTTTCATCCGGCGCCGAGTAGCCCAGACTGGCGCCGAACAGGGTGTAGGCCGCCGCATGGTAGGAGTTGGCGTAGTCCACGGCGATGCGCGAGGCGTGCTGCACGTTGAAACCGGTGTAGACGCCGCTGGGGTGGTCGTAGCGCAATTCGGCTTGATAGTAATGTTGAGGCAGGCCAGGCAGCCGGTTATTGCCGAAACGCGCGTCGTCACGGTAGTGGAAATCGCTGTAGGTGTAGGTCTGGCGCAAACCCAGACGTCCGGCCTGCTGCCCCTCCCATAATGGGCTGTCCAGGGCCATCTCGACGCCCTGATGGACCGTCGGGCTGGCATTCGTCTCGCCGATCACCTGCGAGGTGGTGGCCGTGGCGGCCTGGGTTTCGACACTGAGCAGCTCATGGCGGACCTGCGAGTAATACCAGGCCAGATCCCAGCGGCCGAACCAGGCATCGCCACGCCCACCCAGCTCCAGAGTGGTCGCGCTCTGGTTGTCGAGCTCCACGCCATTGCTCTGCAAACCCGTCGCCGCGCCGCTGCCCGGCGCGAAGTAGCGGTTGGAGCCCCAGATCATCGACCAGGGGTGTGGCGGTTCCACCGAACGGCTGAGGTTGCCGAACACCTGCACCTTCGGGCTGTAGTCGTAGCGCAAACCCAGGCGCGGCGCGTAGTCCCAGGCGTGCTGGCTGACCCGGTCATGGGTCACCGGGTAGCTGACCTCCGTCTCGCGACGGGTGTACAGCGCGGCGAGCCCGGTGGTGAGCCAGAGATCGGGCACCAGTTCCAGCTCGTTGCTGACATACACCGTATGGTCGGAGCCTTGATAGCTGTAGTCCCGGGTGCGGGTGCCTGGCGCATACCCGGCCGTGTTGCCGACCGGTACCCGGACGAATTCCGACACGCCGGAATTGGGCAACGCCTTGGTGCTGCGCCACCCCACTGTGGTTTTGCTGGCGTGGCCGAGCAGCACGTCCTGGCGCCCATAGTTCAAGGTGCCGCTGACATCCGTGTAAGCCACCTTCATCCGGTTGGTGCCTTCGCACAGGTCCATCGGATAGTCGTGATAGACCAGGCCGGCTTCCAGGCGGGCATCGTCGTCCAGGTGCCAGGTGGTCTTGTTGGCCAGCCAGGTACTGCCCGGTTGAATACGCTTGGAATCGCGTGCCAGGTTCAAGGCATTGGCCGCGCGGGGATCATGGGCGATCTGCGCCCGCGTCAGCTTGCCCGGGGTGTCGTTGTCGGTCTCGCGATAGCGGAAGAAGAAGCGCGTTTCCAACTGAGGACTGAAACGGTAGCCGAAGTTGCCTGCCGCACCACGGCTGCCACCTGCGCTTTGGTCCTGGAAGCCTTCGTAGCTGGAATCGGTCACGCTGAAATAGTAATCGGCATCACCCAGCACCTGGCCAGAACTGATCTGACGCTTGCTGTAGCCATGACTGCCGACCTCGTAGCGCAGCTGCAACTTGGGGGCATCGTATCCGGTGTGCGTCACATAGTTGATGGCACCGCCCAAGGCCAGCGCGCCGCGATCGAAGCCATTGGCCCCGCGCAGAACCTCCACCCGGCTCAGCCACAAGGGCTCCAGCAATTCGTAAGGCGTGCCGCCCGGACCGGTCAGCGGCAGGCCATCGAACATCTGGTACAGCCCCGACGAATGCGCCCCCGGCCCACGGTTGATACCCGAACCGCGAATGGAGATCTTCGCGCCCTCGTTGTTGGCGGCGCGGGCGTAGATACCTGCCTGGTTGCTGAACAGATCCTCGTTGCCCGAGAGCCTGCCGCGCCCGACGGCGGCAGTGTCGATCAGGTTGCTGGCGCCTGGCACCGAACGCAGTGCCAGGTCGGCTTCGTCGATCTCGCTCAGGCGTGCCTCGCTGACTTCCACGGCCTGCAACTCCATCACCTGCGCCGCCAGGGCGGCGCTGGGGGCGCCAAACAAGGCGGCCAGGCCCAGCACTGGCCATGCCGGCGCGCGAAGCGTGGTACAGGTGGAAAGGCAATGCAGACGGTCCCGGACGCGAAGACGGGACGCAGACGGTTGCGGCATGAAACACATCCTTGAAAAGCGGTACGCCCGGGCGGCACTCCCGGACTGGCAGATAACGAGGCCCCACCTGGGGTGGCCATTGGGGAGGATTGACGTTCGCGCGAGCGCTTTAAGCACATCGGGGGGTGAAAAGGAGGTCTGCGTCGATCACGGCTCGCTGCGCAGCGCATTGAGATAATGCGTGCCCTTGACGGTGAGAGCCAGGCGCGTGCGACCATCCCCGGTCACCGTGGTCACGATATAGCCGACCAGCAGCAAGGCGCGCAGAGCAAAGCCGTCCTCACTGGTGAAGGCTTGCCATTGGGCGCCCTCTATCAGCGTCAGCAACCGCTTGTAGTTGGCCTGGTCTTCGGTCATCAGTGCCCAGCCTCCATTGCGTCCATTGCAAGTGCGGCCAGCTTACTCAAAAGCATCGGCCAAGGCATCGAAAAACACTTTTGGATGTCGCTACGGTGTAGCGATGAAAATGCGCAAAGGGAAGTTGAAAAACTGATGGCAATGAACAGGCGCTTTCGGCCACTATCAGCTATAGCTCTTACAGCCCCGGGCGTTTTGCCCATTTCCTCACTGCCTCCTCAACACCGTCCGTCAAGGGTGATTCCATGGCTTCCATCGAAACGGTACTCGCCGGGCTCGACCCGCCGCTGAAACACGAAACCGAACTCCACGATGGCCTGCTTAAACTGACGCTGACCGACCCCAACGTTCCAGCCCATGTAGAGCGCAGTCTTTCGCCGCGTGAATACGAAGACATCATTCTGTTTCGGCTGCTGGTGCTGCATGCGGTCAATGAAATTCGCGGCAAGGGTTCCCATGCGCCGCTGGAAGTGATGCCCGACATCGAATGGGCCGCCCGCACCTGATTGCAGAGGGCTTGCCAGGTATGCGGCAACTCGTCGCCGTCCTGCACATTTTCTGAATCTTTCCTGCGTGTCACAACTCAATGATGAGTCAACGCAGGAGATCACCATGCCGAACCCAACGCTGTTCATCATTGACTACAGGCTCCATGGAGCGGAAAAGTCGTTCATCATTCGTCTACCCACGCTGAACAATGCCGATGCCTGGCATTGGGCGAGCTGTGACGCAGGGGTCGGTGTCATCCCCAAGTTCGGCCGCGAACGGGTGCAGAAGGTCAGCAAGCCCAAAGCCGAGCAGTATGGGATTACCGATGTGCGCTGGAGGCCGTCCGGCCAACAGGCGCGCGAAGAAGCAGGGACCGAAGCAGCGCATTGAGTCGCACGATCTCCGCTTCGCCGCGCGCCTGCCGTGTCAGCCGCATCTGCACGACCCTGTAGGGGGTTGCTCACGCAGCCCCCTCAGTCTCCCGGAAGAGTCTCACTCGTCCACTGTTTGCACCATTGAACCCTCCCAACCTTCCGACCTCGATACCGCTGAGCTAGTCTGCCACTGACACGCTCATTTACCGCATTGTCGAAAATGCAGCACAGGACACCTCGCGCCGCGACAGAGCGCAGCCATGAGGCCTTTCATGCCAGGACGCAATCCGCTACATGCCACGAGCGACGAAAGCGCCGAGCCATTATCTCGGCACGCGGGGCGCAATTCGGCTCTGTTTCGTCTCACCGTAACGTTCATCGTGCTGGTCATCTTCACCTTCGTGGGCGTCGAGGGCTGGCGCGCCTGGCGCGACTACCAGCAGGCGTTCGCCACCGCACGCGATTCGGTCACCAACCTGGCCCGCGCCACGGCCCAGCATGCCGAAGATGCGATTCGCCAGGTCGACGTACTGACCGACGCCCTGGGCGAGCGCGTGCAAGGTGACGGCCTGCAGAACATGGACGTGCCGCGCATTCATGCGCTGATGCAGCAACAGGCGCGGATCATGCCGCAGTTGCATGGGCTGTTCATCTACGACGCCAGCGGACAATGGGTGGTGACCGACAAGACCGGTACGCCAGAGGCGGCCAACAACGCCGATCGCGACTATTTCAACTACCATCGCACCCACACCGATCCGAACGTGCGCATCAGCGACGTGGTGCGCAGCCGTTCCACGGACGAATACATCCTGCCGATCTCGCGCCGACTCAATAACCCGGACGGCAGCTTCGCCGGGGTGCTGCTGGGAACGATTCGGGTCAGCTACTTCGTCGACTATTATGGCGACTTCAAGATCGACGATCGCGGCGCGCTGGTCCTGGCGCTGCGCAACGGCCGGATCCTGGTGCGGCGCCCGTTCCTTGCGCCGGTGCTGGGCAAGACCCTGGAAGACAGCGAGATCTTCAAACGCCATCTGCCGGTGGCCGACGAAGGCGTGGTCGAGGTCAAGGCGGTGGTCGACAACACCTACCGCCTGTATGCCTACCGCGCATTGACCAGCTATCCGCTGGTGGTGGAAGCCGGGCTGTCGCGCGAATCCTACATCGGCCCCTGGCGGCGCGACCTGCTCAAGACCGGCCTGGTGCTGCTGGTGCTGATCGCTGGCTTGAGTGGCTTCGGCATGATCGTGCTCAAGCAGTTGCGCGAACGCATCGCCATCGAGGAGGAACTGCGCCAGGCCCATCAGATCATGCGCGACATGGCGCTGACCGACAGCCTCAGTGGCCTGGGCAATCGGCGGCGGCTGGACATGGCCCTGGGGGCCGAAATCGGCCGCGCTCGGCGACAGCGCGGCTGGCTGGCGCTGATCATGCTCGATGTCGACTACTTCAAACGCTACAACGATCGCTATGGCCATGCAGCCGGCGACCGCTGCCTGCGCCAGGTGGCCGACGCCATCGTGAAGGTGCTCAAGCGCCCTACCGACCTGGCTGTGCGCTATGGTGGCGAAGAATTCACCGTGCTGCTTCCGGGTACCGATCTGGAAGGCGCAGGCGTGGTTGCCGAGGCGATCCTGCAGGCCATTCGCGACTTGGGCGTCGAACACCTGGATCATCCTGCGGGGCACGTCACGGTCAGCGCCGGCATCACCGCCGCCCAGCCGGCAGTGGAATGGGTCACGGCCGCGCAAATGCTGATAACCGCCGATGCCTGCCTGTACACCGCCAAACACAAAGGCCGCAATCGCTGGCACGCCTGCGCCACTCAGAGCGGAACGTGACCAGCGTGTCGACCCGATCCGGCGAGCCCATTGGACACATCGGCTTGAACTTCCCGTGTTTCGTATACCTCTGCTACTTACACCCCCCGATTCCGATCAAGAGGCTACGCGAACAATGAGAGCACTCACCTACCACGGCGCTCACGACGTCAAAGTCGACACGGTTCCGGATCCAGAGCTTCAGGATGCCGACGACATCATCTTGCGAGTCACGGCCACTGCCATCTGCGGCTCGGACCTGCACCTGTACCGAGGCAAGATTCCCACGGTCGAACACGGCGACATCTTCGGCCACGAATTCATGGGCATCGTCGAAGAAGTTGGCTCAGCGGTGACCGCGGTCAGCCCGGGCGATCGCGTGGTCATTCCTTTCGTCATCGCCTGCGGCAGCTGCTTCTTCTGCAACATCGATCTTTTCGCTGCCTGCGAAACCACCAACACCGGTCGCGGTGCGATCTTGAACAAGAAGTCGATTCCATCGGGCGCAGCGCTGTTCGGTTTCAGTCATCTGTACGGCGGCGTGCCCGGCGGCCAGGCCGAATACGTGCGCGTGCCCAAGGCCAATACAGGCCCGTTCAAGGTGCCTGGCACCCTGTCGGATGAAAAAGTGCTGTTTCTGTCGGACATTCTGCCCACTGCCTTCCAAGCCGTGAAAAACACCGAGATCGGCAAGGGTTCTAGCATCGCCATCTACGGCGCTGGCCCGGTCGGTCTGCTGTGCGCTGCCGTCGCGCGGATGCTGGGCGCCGAGCGCATCTTCATGGTCGACCATCACCCCTACCGCCTGGCCTATGCGCAACAGGCCTATGGGGTGATCCCGATCAACTTCGATGAAGACGACGATCCAGCCGATACCATCATCCGTCAGACGCCAGGCTCGCGCGGCGTGGATGGCGTTGTGGATGCAGTGGGCTTCGAAGCCAAGGGCAGCACCACCGAAACCGTGCTCGCCGCCCTCAAGCTTGAAGGCAGCAGCGGCAAGGCGTTGCGCCAGTGCATCGCGGCCGTGCGCCGTGGCGGCGTGGTCAGCGTGCCGGGCGTGTACGCCGGCTTCATCCACGGCTTCCTGTTCGGCGATGCGTTCGACAAGGGCTTGACCTTCCGCATGGGCCAGACTCACGTTCAGCGCTACCTGCCCGAGCTGCTCGAGCACATCGAAGCGGGCCGCTTGACGCCCGAGACGATCATCACCCACCGCATGTCCCTGGAACAGGCGGTCGAAGGCTACAAGATCTTCGACAAGAAGGAAGAGGATTGCCGCAAGGTCATTCTCACACCCGGCTCGCCGACCATTGAAGCGCCCATTGTAGAACCTGTCGCCGGTGTCGTACCCGCGCTCTGAAGCACCGCACCACGAGGCCGAGCTCTGCTCGGCCTTGCTTTGTCCGGCCCACGGCGATTGGGCTTTCATGCAGCAGCACAGAGGTCACCATGCAACGCTTGGCACTGAGTCAGATCACCACCCAACCCCTCACCCTCGAACAAGACCTGCAACTGTGCCAGCGTCTGGGCTGCGGCCTGGAACTGGCAGAAAAGAAGCTCTCCGAAGACCCCGCACGCGCACGGGAGCAATTGGCTCACGTGCGCGCCAGCGGCGTTCGAGTGACCTCGATCCAGCCCCGCACCCTGACCATTTTCCCTTCAGCTTCAGCGCCCGAGCCGCAAGCCCCAGACGTGCGTCTGGCGCAACTGATGAACTCGGTCGATCTGTTCAGCGAATTCTTTCCCGGCCTGGCACTGGTCACCAACACCGGCGCCGACGCGCAGGGCAATGAAGCATTGGTCTGGACACAGTGCGTCGAGCACTACCGGACACTGGCCGAGCACGCGAGTGAGAAAGGGATGCTCATCGCACTCGAAGCGTTGGCGCCTTCATTGATGAACCAGAATTCCATTCTGTTCGCCTTCGGTCAGGCCCGTGAAATGGCCGACGCCGTCGCACGGCCCGCCTTCGGCCTGTGCCTGGACCTGTACAACAGCTGGCAGGACCCCAGCCTGCTCGACACCCTCGATGCCGACAAGCTGTTCATCGTGCAACTGGCCGACTGGCGCCGTCCGCAATCGCTGCACGACCGACGTGCCGTGGGCGACGGCGCTATTCCCCTGCAAGCGCTTCTTCGACGACTGGTCGATGTGGGCTACGCAGGCGAGTACGTGCTCGAGATCTTTTCCGAGTCGGTCAGCGATTCGCTCTGGAAGGACGCGCCCACTGTGATTCAGGCCGTGGAGCGCAGCGTCGTGGCGTTCGACGACATTCGCCAAGGGATTCTCGGACCACATGCCTAGGCGCTTGGCAGGCACAGAACGACGCACAAGATACTGGCGTCACATGAAATGAAACGAGCACTGCGAGCCGCTGTCTAGAGCAGTAACAACCCATTACCGTGAGTCATCCCTATGTTGAAGTTTCTTGGCAGCACCGTCGGCATCATCTTCCTGATCGGCCTGGTCGTGGTCATCGGCCTGTTCAAGCTGGTCTTCTGATTCCTACCGGGGCGCTCATCGAGCGCCCCTGTCCGCCCGAGCTGCTTCTTTTAGCTCTGTGAACCCTGCTCCACCACGTCCAATACGTTCTGTACCGTAGCAGCCTCCAGCTGTCCCGGCGCCGATGCCTGGCCCAGGCTTGCGTAGGTCAGGGCTGATCCGCTCAACTGCCCCGCCAACCGCGACAACACGCCTAACGGCCCCATCGACATGGTCAGCAATGGACGCTTGGCATAGTGAGCCTGCATGTGCTGACTGGCCGCCATCAACGTCAATACGTCCGCCTTGCTGTTGGGCATCACGGCGATCTTGAGAATGTCGGCGCCCAACGCCTGCTGCAGACGCAAACGCTCGACGATGACATCGTGGCCGGGCGTCGCGTTGAAATCATGGTTGGACAGCACCACGGCTACACCCCGTTCATGGGCCAGCGTGACGATGTTCTCGACGGCCGCCTGTGGCTTCATCATCTCCACGTCCAACAGATCGACATGACCGGTGTGCAGCAGCTCGGCGTAGAGGTTGAAATACGTGGCATCGGCCAACTCACGCTCCCCCCCCTCCTCCTTGCTGCGCCAAGTGACCAGTAGAGGCTTGTCATTCAGCACACCCACCAGACGAGCCAGCAACGGCTTCATCCGTTCGCCCAGGTGGCCCTGTGGATGATGATCCAAACGCAGTTCAGCCATGTCCACCTGTGACGCAGCGCCGATGTCACGAGCCTGATCAAGCGCTTCACGGTCGGTTGAGGCGGTGATGGACGCGATGATCTTGGGTGCGCCTTCGCCGATCCGCAATGATCCAACGGTCAGCACAGCGCTTCCCGGTGCCGCCGAGGGGACCTGCAAGGTCGCGGGCTGGGCGGCGAAAGCGACTGATGACAAGGGCATGCTGGCAGCGGCGACGGCGCTGCCCACGAGAAAACGACGACGTTGCACGGCACGTCCTCCAGAACACCGGCCTTCCAGGCTGGAAGGCGCGCAATAGAGCATTCGAGGGGCTCGCCGCGTGGTGGTTCAAGAAGACTGCCGCTCAGGCCGCACCCGCCATGGCCACGCCCTGCCGACCCTCAAGCTTGACATGGTACATGGCCTTGTCCGCCGCCTTGAGCAACGTATCGAGGTCTTCCCCGTGCACAGGGCACAGGGAAATCCCGATGCTGCCCGACAGCGACAACTGGCCTACGCAGGTGGCGATTGGCTGCTCGATTGCGTGCAGCAGCTGTTGCGCCTTGAGGATCACGCTATCCGGGTTGGCCAAGTCCGAGACCAAGGCCACGAACTCGTCGCCGCCGTAGCGCGCTACCGTGTCATAGTCGCGAATCGCCTCGCGCATGCGCTTGGCCAACGTCTGCAAGACCTGGTCACCCACCGCATGTCCTCGTTCATCGTTGATCTGCTTGAAGTGATCGAGGTCGATCAACATGACCGCAAAGGGAATGCCCTGCTCCGTCCACTGGCTCAGCGCCTGGGCGAAGCGATCCGCCAGCAGGTAGCGGTTGGGCAACTGCGTCAATACGTCGTGGGTGGCCAGGAACGCCGAACGCTCGTGTTCGAGTGCGGCCGCCTCGATAGCCGAAAAGTGCCTGACCAGCACCAGCGGCACCAATACCAGGCTCGCCAGCAGCACGCTGAGGATCAGCAGCACTTCGGGGCCCAGCACATCCGCCAGGCTCAGCTGTCGCTGGAAGGTCAAGGACAGCGGTTGCGTCGGGCTGTCGACGAATACGTCATCGGTCAGCCGCGGCAAGACCAGTTCGTCCCACCAACGGCTCTGCGCTGCCTCCATGGCCACGACCTGGGTGTTGTGATCATCGCTGCGCAACCGTGCGCTGACAGCCACTCGCGGATCGTTGTTGTGGCGCACGATCGCCCCCAGCAGCGCGTCGGTCTTGATCACCAGCATGGCGACCATCGTGCTGCCGAAGAAGTTGGGCAGCGTGTTCTGAGCGTCCTCTTCGGGGCGCAACACCGATTTCATCAGAATGTAGGCATCGCCACCTTCATACAACGCGAAAACGGGCGTCGCCACCGGCACAGAACTCTGGTGGATACGCACCAGGGCATTGCTCAGATAGGGTACGGTCTCAAGCCTCACCCCGTAGATCACGTTGGTCTCCGGCAACTGCGGCGACATGAAGAGGATCGGCCATGTCGTGTTCATGCCACTGCGGGAATCGACCACAGGCGCAGGCGGTGTGAAATCCTTCAACTGAAAATCCGGCAACCAGGTGCGCCGCAACAGGGCCGCGAAATTGCACTGCTCGTCCTGAGGCACACTGCGCGCCACTTCCAGCATGTAGATGTGTGGATAGGCCGCCAGCACGGCGGCGCCATAGCGAGCGGCCGCATCGGTATCGCTCTGCTTGACCGCCTGCAGGAACGCGGCAAACCCGGCCAGCACCGCATCGTTGGTGTCGAGCTGGTTGCGTACGCTGCTCGCGATGCTTTGTACGTACTCCGAGAAACGGGTTTCCTGCCGCTGAATTTCCGAGCGCAACAACGAGAATGCCGAGAATGCGATCAAGCCGAGCGCCAGGCCGATAAAACCTGCGAGCGATGGGCGGCGTCTGATCAACATCGTAGCAATATCCAACGCACAGGCGTGCACAGACAGTGAGGGTGAGAATCGTCGAAAGGATCATGCTGGCGCACGACAGGCTCGTTCCACGATAGGCATGGCGGCGGATTGCATGAGCAATCGCCCTTGCCTCGAAAGCTAGCAAATTGCCATCTTAGCGTCTACAGCGGGTTGTCACCCTTTTGCAATCAGAAAGGTACAACGACAAACGCCCCGATGCAGTCAGTCGATGACCGCATCGGGGCGTTTGGATATTACCTTGTTAACGACGCTTCTTGGTCGCCGGCTTGGCCAGTTCGAACATCAGCACCGAACGCCCGGTGACGGCGTACTCGGTACCGAAATCAAATGACTCGCCTGCCTCGAAGTCAGTCTGGTTGGTATCCAACTGCAGAATCCAACGCTTGCCTTCCGGCACTTCCGGCAGGGTGAAGCCGACCACGTCATGGTGCGCGTTGACCACGATCAACAGCGAATGGTCGACCCCGGCGCGGCGGATACCACTGGCCTGAGTGCGACCGTCGAGCAGGATACCCATGCAGCGGTTGCTGCCGTCCTGCCACTGCTCAACACCCATTTCGCTGCCGTTGGGCTGGATCCAGCTGACGTCCTTGATACCCAGGCTTTCGTCGTAGGCACCCGTGAAGAAGCGATTGCGGCGCAGCAGCGGGTAGCGGTTGCGCAGCTCGATCAGGTACTTGACGAAGTCTTGCAGCTCGGTGCTCTGCTCGCTGATGTTCCAGTCCACCCAGCCGATCTCGCTGTCCTGGCAATAGGCGTTGTTGCTGCCACCCTGGGTACGCGCGAACTCGTCGCCGGCCAGCAGCATCGGGGTGCCTTGGGCGAGGAACAGCGTCGCCAGCAGGTTGCGCATCTGGCGGTAGCGCAGAGCGACGATTTCCGGATCATCGGTCGGGCCTTCGACACCGCAGTTCCACGAGCGGTTGTCGGAGTGACCGTCGCGGTTGTCTTCGCCGTTGGCTTCGTTGTGCTTCTCGTTGTACGACACCAGGTCGTTCAAGGTGAAACCATCGTGAGCGGTGATGAAGTTGACCGACGACGCCGGCTTGCGGCCGCGACGGTTGAACTGGTCGCCCGAGCCCAGGAAGATCTTCGCGAAGTCGCCGAGCATCTCGTCGTCGCCCTTCCAGAACGCACGGGAAATGTCGCGGAACTTGTCGTTCCATTCCATCCAGCCCGGCGGGAAGTTGCCCACCTGGTAGCCGCCCGGACCGCAGTCCCAAGGCTCGGCGACCAGCTTGACCTTGGCCAGCACCGGATCCTGACGGCAGGCGTCGAGGAAGCCGCCGCCTTCGCTGAAGCCGTGAGCTTCGCGGCCCAGAATGGTCGCCAGGTCGAACCGGAAACCGTCCACGCCCATTTCCGAACTCCAGTAGCGCAGGGAGTCGGTGACCATCTGCAGGACGCAGGGGTGGCTCATGTTCAGGGTGTTACCGGTGCCAGTGTCGTTGATGTAGTAACGCGCATCGTCCGGCATCAGGCGGTAGTAGTTGGCGTTGTCAATACCCTTGAGCGACAGGGTCGGACCCATCTCGTTGCCTTCGGCCGTGTGGTTGTAGACCACGTCGAGAATCACTTCCAGGCCGGCCTTGTGGAAGCGCGAGACCATGACCTTGAACTCGCCGATCGACGAACCCGCCATGTAGCGCGCATGGGGTGCGAAGAAGCCCAGGGTGTTGTAGCCCCAGAAGTTGTGCAGGCCCTTTTCCAGCAGATGATTATCATCCAGGAAATAATGGACTGGCATCAGCTCCACCGACGTCACACCCAGGGAACGGATGTATTCCACCACGTCGTTCTCGTGGAAGGCAGCGAAGGTCCCACGCTCGGTTTCACGCACCGAGGGGTGACGCATGGTGAAGCCGCGCACATGGGTTTCGTAGAAAATGGTCTTTTCCCACGGCACGTTCGGCTTGGCCGTACTGCCCCAGGTGAAGGCCGGGTCGATCACGCGGCAGCGTGGCATGAACGGCGCGCTGTCGCGCTCGTCGAACGACAGATCGCCGTCTTCGTGGCCAACGATATAGCCGAACAGTGCATCGTCCCACTTCAGCTCGCCGGAAATCTGCTTGGCATAGGGGTCGATCAGCAGCTTGTTGGCATTGAAACGGTGGCCGTTTGCAGGGTCATACGGACCGTGCACACGGTAACCATACAGAGTGCCCGGGCGCGCATCGGGCAGATAGCCGTGCCAGATCTCGTTGGTGAATTCAGGCAACGCGATGCGTTCGATCTCTTCCACGCCATCGGCGTCGAACAGGCACAGCTCGACTTTGGTAGCGTTGGCCGAAAAAATTGCAAAGTTGACGCCCGACCCATCCCAGGTCGCGCCCAATGGGTACGGCAAGCCCTCGCTCACACGGCTGGCGGGACGTTCCTGGCTCGACGCACTGTCATTCATTGATTGATCAGACATGATCAAACACTCCGGAAATAGGTTGAGCCTGAGCTCTTGGGTAGACGACCAAAACGGTCTATTGATAGAAGCGCGCGCCGCGCAACAGTTCAGGATATTTTTTCAGCCTTGCGTGGTGCCTTTGGCTGCATGCCACGATCTGCGATTGAACGCACGGATGCCACAGTGCTCTTAGAACAAGCTTTGCAAGAAGGAAGAGCGCAAGCGCCCTTGAAGACAATGAGTTGACCCAATGCGTATCCTGTTGATAGAAGACGATCCAATTTTGGCGCTGTTGGCCGAGATAGCGCTGGAGGAAGATGGCCACGAGATCATCGGCCCCGCGTATGACGTGGCCGGAGCGCTGTTGCTGGCGCAGACCCATGGCATCGACATTGCATTCGTCGACATCAACCTGGACGGTCATGACGAGGGCGTAGGCTTGGCGCAGACGCTCTACGAACAGTTCAATATCCATTCGCTGTTCGTCAGTGGCCAGATCGACGTGGCCAAGGCCAACAGCGGCTACGCGCTCGGGCTGTTGTCCAAGCCCTACAGCCCCAATGACCTGTCACGCAGCGCCCACATCGTGCATGCGCTGGTTCAAGGTGAACTGCCCTTGAACCGACCGCTGCCAGTGCCCTTGAAGCTCTTTACCGAATCGCGCGGCCTATATGGAAAGAAACATGAGTGAACCCACGGATGTCTTGCGCCCTGGAACAGGACTGGGTGAAACCGAGTTCCGCGAGTTGGCCGACAACGCGCCGGTCCTGATCTGGCGTGCCGGTGTCGACAAGCAGTGCGACTGGTTCAACAAACCCTGGCTCGACTTCACCGGCAAGACGCAGAAGCAGCTCTGCGGATACGGCTGGAGCGACGACGTGCATCCCGACGATCTGGATCTTTGCACCCGCAATTATGAACAGGCGTTCGATGCCCGAGTGTCCTTCAGCACGCCTTACCGCCTACGCCGACACGACGGCTGCTACCGCTGGTTCCTCGACCACGGCGCACCGTTCTACCGCCAGGGCGAATTCGCCGGTTACTTCGGCAGTTGCACCGACATCACCGCACAGAAAGAACTCGAGGCCCATCAGGACGTGCTGGTCTCCGAGCTCAATCACCGCGTCAAGAACAACCTGCAACTGATCATCGCCTTCTTGCAGATGTCCAAGCTACGCGCCCAGGGCGACGAAGCGCGGCAACTGCTCGAATCGGCCATTGCGCGCATTCAGGGCGTTGGTACGGTGCAGGCCGAATTGTATCGCAGCGCTTCGGGCACCGTAGACCTGGCCCATTACCTGCCGCACTTGATCAGGGCGTCGATCGAAGCCGAGGGCAATGACCGCATCCATTTCAGTGTCGACGCCGACAGCGCCTATGCGCCTTTCAAACTGGCATCGGACCTGGGCCTGATCGTCAATGAACTGGTCGCCAATGCCATCCGCCACGGCAGCCAGCCCACCACGCAGATCCAGTTTTCACTCAAGCGCCTGCCCAGCGGCGAGCTGCAACTCAAGGTACGCGACCGTGGCCAGGGCTTCACCGCAACCCAGCTCAGCGATGCTGGGGCCGCGGCGCCCAAGCTCAGTGGCCAGGGCCTGATCGGCGCACTGGCCAAACGCTGCGGCGCAGTCCTGCACCGCAGCAACGCGGGCGGCGCCGTGGTGACGTTGACCTTGCCGCATCCCTAGCTTGCGCCGTTGACCTCGTCGTGGTGTTTAGTGCTTCAAGCCCAATCAGCATGACCGACCAGGTGGATGAATCCGGCATCGCCTTGTGTGAGTCCAGCAGATTCCTCGGAGTTGGCGATAGTGAATGCGACCTGTCCACGGCTCGTACCTGCGTCCAGCAAGTTGACCCAATGGGCGAGACCTCCAGCGTCGCTGCCTCTGTCGAGGACATTGTGATACAGCTTTTCGACAAAGGCTGCATTGCTGGCATTGGGCAGGCTTTGGGAGAATTCGGCAGATTGCACAAAACCATCCGCAACCTGGGCACCGGCTCCGCCTGAGGCGCTCTGGGAAAGCCAGGACTTCAGGCCTTCGATGTCGGGGGCACGACCCAGAATGGTATACAGACGACCAATGCTTGCCTGCGCCGAGTCGAGAACGAACAGTTCGCGATCTGTGAAATCGAGAACATTGAAGCCATTCAGGTCGAAGTGCGCAGCAGCTCCCGTCGCACGACTGACCGATAGGGTGTCGTTGTCGAGCGCGCTGATCGTGTAGGCCGATGCAGCGTCGTTGAAAATAAAGGTGTCGATACCGGCCTTGCCAGCCAGGTGCGAAACCGCATGACTGTCGAGGATGACCTCCTGCTCACTGATCTGATCATCCCCCGCCGTGCCGGTGGCAACCCCCTTACCCACTGCCATATCCAGAGTGTTCCAGGCGTTATGAGCCACGATCCTGATGAACCCCGTCTCGCCCTCGGAGAGGTCATGGCTCTCGCGCGAATTCAGGAAGCCATCAGCGACCGTTGCTCGACTCACACCCGCCTGCAGCAGAGCGTTCCAGGACGACACACCTGATGCTTCACCTGTGCGATGCAATACAGTCTGATAGAGATCAAGGACAAAATCCTTGTCACCCAGCAAGCTGTAGCGCTGCATCGCTTCGGTGGAATTCAGAAAGGCATCGCGAATCTCTGCATCCGAAGTGCCCATCGCCTGCTGCGTCAGCCAGTGATTCAAACCCTGATAATCGGGCGTCCGACCGAACAGTGAGTAGAGCCTGGCAACGTCGGCCTGATCCTCGGTGAGCGCGATGTGATGTGTATCCATCCCGAAACTCAACGAAACAGTGGCGTCACTCTCGGTGTTGAAGGCGCCATACCGGCTGCGAAAAGCCATGAGCAGCTCGTCAAGATTGGCAGTGCGGTCGCTGAAAGCCAGCTTTTCGACGCTTGAAAGTGTGTCCACATCGAACGTTTGCGCATCATGAACGCTGAGGGTGCCATCACTCACGAGCGCGGCATCGTAGGGTGCGAAGTAGCGCGCGCCCGTTTGGCCATACACAGCGGTGTCGATGCCGTTGCCGCCGTTGAGGATGTCCGAGCCCGACCCACCCACCAGCCGATCGTCGCCATCGCCGCCCTGCAACTGGTCGTTGCCTGCGCCCCCATCGAGAACGTTTTCACTGCCATTGCCGATCAGCGTATCCGCGCCGGCACCGGTGATGGCGCTCTCGATCACCGTACCGCGCGCGATGGCGACATTCGATAAACCGCCGTATACGCTGGAAAACGCTTCACTTCTCAAATCGACCGTCTGAGCCCCGCCATAGGCGCTGACATCGATTCTGTCGTTGCCGCCTGAATCGTAGATCGTGCCCACCAGGCCAGGCACGAAGACGGTTCCGGCCTTGATGTCAGCGTTGTTCAAACGGTAGGTATCGTCACCCGTGCGGGTAGCGGCGGTGCCGTACAGCGACTGGATGGCGACGATATCCGCCAGCATCGGCGTGACGACATAGCCGAAAGAGGCATTGGAATAGGTATTCTCGTCCTGACTAAAATAGGACATCACCGAGTATTTCCAGCTGTCCTCTTGATAGAAAGCATTGTTGGGAAAGGACGCGCTGCCGTTGTAGTTGCCCGCATGACCCAACCCCAGCGCGTGGCCGATTTCATGAATGTAGGTTTGCACATAATACCAACCGTAATTCACCCAATCGGAAGCGATGTTGACGCTGCTGTCCGAGATGATGCTCCCTGCATAATTGGAATTGGCGTACGCGCCGCTTTTGTTTTCGCTGAAATTGATCGCACCAGCAGCGGTGGTTTCCACAAACTTGAGGCCACTGACGTTGGTCCAGGTCTGCAGCGCATATTTGGCAACAGCCTGAGCGTTTGCGCTCAAACGGGTCAGGTTGACGGTGAGCGACTCACCAGCGTGGACATTGAAATGATGCTGGGAGCCGCCGTAAGCGTCGCGCCAAAAGCCATCGGTCAGGTAGCTGGCCTGCTGGTCCAGCGTCAGGTGCTCAAGTTTAGCCTGGCTGATGGCTGTGTGTTTACTCACCTCTTGGCCGATCACTCCTTGGACCCAGAGTTGGGTGAGTGAATCGCACATCGAACACATGTAGAAACTCCGGGGCGAGGCAGGCCTTGCCAAGTCAATGACACAAGAATCAGGTATGAATGGGTGATGAGTTCAAGCCGCTGAGCACGCTTTGAAAGCAGGCGTCATGACCTTCACGCGCGTCCGACCCGCCTTGGTCTTGACGAGGGTGCTGCTCTTCGGGAAGGCACGGCAGGGCGCGGTCGAAGACCTTCAACGCCTATTCCTGACGACGTTATCGGCATGTTGTCCGGCGACTGAAGCGATTTTTCCAGGAGTCGACCAAATACATCTGGGAGAAGCTTGGGAAAGCGCTCTGGCGGGTCAGGCGCTGTCAGCAGGTTGGACTGGGAGCTGTCACGCCCCCTTTTCTGTGAGTGCTGCGGCCCTACAGCGGGCTGCCTTCGTCGGTCTTGATCAGCCCGGCCAGAATGTCGCTGCCATCGCTCTCTGCAAGCTGTGCATACCATTCCCGGGTTTCGTCAGGCATTTCGCCGTGGATGATCGCCGCCCGTTTGCGCGCCTTGGTCACCAGGCTAGCCACCCGATCAGCTCGCGCCGACTCATAGGCTGCCAGCGCAGCCGTCGGCGTGCGTTCGCGTTCGATGCAGCGGGCGAGCACCCAGGCATCCTCCATGGCCTGGCAACCGCCCTGCCCTATGTTCGGCGTCATGGCATGGGCCGCATCGCCCAGCAGGGCGACCCGTGTACTGACCAGATGGGGTACTCGCGCGGTGTCGTGGATTTCCACACGGGCCACGGCTGCGGGGTCCAGGCGCTGCAAAAGACGCTGAACCGGCTCGGGCCATTGCGCGAAATGCTGCTCCAGTTCCGCGCGATAGTGCTCACGAACGTTCGGTGTGCCGGCTGGCAACGGCACGTCGAAGAAGAAATACAGTTCATCGTTGCCCATGGGCATCAATGACACCCGCTTGTGCTCACCCACGTACTGAATCCATTCATCGGCAGGCGCCAGGTCCGGCGACGCCTTGATCCGGCCGTTCCAGTTGACGTAGCCACAATAGCGTCGGGGAACCGGCTCCCCGGCAATGGTATCGCGCAGCAACGAATGGGTACCGTTGGCAGCGATCAACAGATCGGCCGTTACCGTTTCACCCGTCGACAACCTGACCTGCACGTCCGTCTCGTTTTCCTCATAGTCCACGCACGCCACGCCTAGCGTCACGTTCTGCATCCCGACCGCTTCCAGCAAAATGTTTTGCAAACGCGCCCTGGCGATGGGAAACGCCCGGCGTCGAGCGTACGTGTACAAGGGCTGCAGGTCGAACCGCGTGAGCAAGTGGTCCTGATGATCGCTGTAGCTCATGCTCTGCATGTGCCCGCCAGCCTGCTCGATGGAGTCGCCCAGGCCAAGCGCATCCAGCACGCGGACACCGTTGGGCCAGATGGAAATCGCTGCGCCGACGGGGGCGAGTTCTGCCGCACGCTCGTAGAGGTGCACCTGATGGCCGGCCTGCTGCAAGGCTGCAGCTGCGGTCAAGCCGCCCATGCCGGCGCCGGCAATGACGATGTTCAAGGATTCCATGGTCTCTCCGCTGAGATCGGGTTTGCCAATCACCGTGCAAAAAGCTGACCAAGTGATCAGGAACCGTCAATAGCGTAAATCACGCCTGCCGGTGCAGCGAAGGCGGCCCATGATCGGCGTCAAACCAGTGCGGCATTGTTGAATGCGCACCGGTTTGCAGCATCGAGACTCAACGCAAAAGGTTGTTCTTTGCCAGGTTCACCAGCTCCTTGGCGCGCCCGTCAAGCACCGCGCGCATCATGAACAAGCCAAAGCCCTTGACGTTGGCCGCGGTGATTTCCGGCGGCATGATCAGCTCCTGACGTTCGCTGACCACGTCCACCAGCACCGGTCCATCGTGCTCGAACGCTTCGACCAGGGCCGCGCGCAGATCCTGCGGCTTCTCCACGCGAATACCCTTGATGCCCATGCCTTGGGCGAACGTGGCGAAGTTTGGATTTTTCAGCTCGCAGCCAACGTCCACCAGACCACTGGCCTTCATTTCCATCTCGACGAAACCCAGGGTTCCATTGTTGAGCACGATCACCTTCACCGGCAGGTTGGCTTGGCTCAGGGTCAGGAAGTCCCCCATCATCATGCTGAAGCCACCATCACCGGACATCGATACAACCTGACGCTGCGGGTACGCCGCCTGAGCGCCGATGGCCTGCAACATGGCGTTGGCCATTGACCCATGGTTGAAGGAGCCGATCAGGCGGCGCTTGCCGTTCATCTTCAGGTAGCGCGCGGCCCAGGCCGTGGGCGTGCCCACGTCGCAGGTGAACACAGCGTCCTCGGCTGCCAGCTCACTGACCAGCCGGCTGACGTATTGCGGATGGATGATGGTGCTGTTCGGACCGCTCTCGGCGAGGTCGTCGAGGCCCTTGCGCGCGCTGTCGTAGTCCGCCAGCGCCTTGTTCAAGTGCATGGTGTCCGTGCGCTCCTCCAGCCGTGGCAACAGTTGCTGCACGGTGTGCTTGATATCACCGATCAAGCCGATGGCCAGCGGGCAACGGTTGCCCAAGGCTTCAGGCTGCAGGTCGATCTGAGCGATGCGCGAATGTTCGGGAAAGAACTGCCGATAAGGGAAGTTGGTACCCAGCATCAACAGGGTCTCGCACTCTTTCATGGCATTGAAGCCGGAGGCGAAGCCGATCAAACCAGTCATGCCCACATCGTAGGGGTTGTCGTACTCCAGATGTTCCTTGCCACGCAGCGCATGCACGATCGGCGCCTTGAGTCGCTTGGCCAGGGCGACGACTTCGCTGTGGGCGCCTGCGCAGCCAGCACCGCACAGCAGCGTCACGCGCTTGCCGCCGTTGAGAAACTGGGCAAGTTCGTCGATTTGTGCGGGCTCGGGCACCACGACCGGCTTCGGTGGTGCGATCCACTGGCTCACCGTAGCTTCAAGTGGGCTCAATGCCACGTCACCCGGAATCACCACCACCGCCACACCGCGGCGACTGATCGCCACGCGCATGGCGCGCTCGAGAATCTGCGGCAATTGCTCGGCACGCGACACCAGCTCGACATAGTGGCTGCAGTCCTTGAACAGTGATTCCGGGTGCGTCGCCTGAAAGTAGTCGATACCGATTTCACTGCTGGGAATATGCGCCGCGATGGCCAGCACCGGCACACCGCTGCGGTGGCAATCGAACAGGCCATTGATCAAGTGCAGGTTGCCCGGGCCACAGCTGCCGGCACACACCGCCAGTTCACCGGTAAGGTGGGCTTCGCCACCGGCAGCGAACGCACCGGCTTCTTCATTGCGCATGTGTATCCAGTCCAAACCGCCCAGCCGACGCATCGAATCGGTAAAACCATTCAATGAATCGCCGACGACGCCATAGACGCGCTTGACGCCGGCTTGCTTGAGAGTATTGACCATGAAATCGGCTGCGGTAGGCATTCGGCGCTCCTTCGAAATATAAGTTCAAGGATCTGAGTGCCGGGCTGCCGACGGTGTTCCAACCGATTTATTAACAAAAAGATAGGTTGGGGGTTCGCTGATGTCTAAGCGCAGACCTTTAAGCTCGGCTTCTAAAGGGCAGCCGCGCTGAGCGAGAGAGGTGTTCAAATGCAAGAAGGCCCGACGGATGCCGGGCCTTCTTAATAAGCGTTAGCGAAAGCTTGAACGAACTATCAGTTCAGCAATTCCGCTGGCACGGTGCCGCCGTTTTCGGCGAGCTTTTTCATCACAGCCGAATGCAACCAGATGTTCATGGCCGCGGAGTCATCGGTCGAACCGGTGTAGTGCAATTCTTCGGCAAGTTCCTTGCGAGCGGTCAGACTGCTGTCCAGACCCAGCAGTTTCAGCAAATCGACGATCGAAGTTCGCCAGTTCAGCGTCTCACCGTGATTGGCGGCCAGCGCTTCGAGTTTTTGAGCGACATCCACCTGGGTAATCGGCGCAGCCGAAGGCTGGTTGGTCACGGTGGTGGTTGGCGAGGCACCTGGCGCCGGGGCGGCAGGGGTTTGCGTAGAAGCGTCTGCGTCCGGAACCGCGTGCTTGCCGATACCCAGTTTCTCGAGGATGCTGCTAAAAAAGCTCATTTCGTATCTCCAGATTTCTTGGCTGCTGCCGTGGATTCGACAGCCTACTTAAGACCTGACCCCCCGGGTTGCCGAAAAGTTTTATCGAATCGGCGACATTCCCCACACCCACCCTCCTAGAGAGGTGAATTAAAGTGTTAAAACACGTTATTTAGTTGTGGCGTGAATGCGCGTACTGCGCCAGAATCCTTCCTCGATACCTTTACCGTTCTTATCCACGATCCATACCACGATCCATGCCTGGGGATACCAATGTCCAAACTTGCTGAATACCGTCAACTCGAACGTCATCTGGCCGAACAACTTGCCGCACTCGAAGCCATGAAAGGCGACAAGGGTCTGGAACAGGAAATCGAGTTCGAAACCAAGTTGCGTGCGTTGTTGGGCGAATACAATAAAAGCCTCAAGGACATCGTTTCCATTCTCGATCCGCAGCATGGCGGCAAATCGACCAAGGCCCCTGCCGCACCCGAGAAGGCAACCCGCAAGCCGCGCTCCTTGAAGACCTACAAAAACCCGCATTCGGGTGAAGTCGTCGAAACCAAGGGCGGCAATCACAAGACGCTGAAAGAATGGAAAGCCGAATACGGTTCCGACACCGTCGAAAGCTGGTTGAGCTAGGGTCTGTTTGAAAAGTCTTGAGACGAAGGTCAGGCAAGGCGAAAACAGCCGAGGAAGCGGAGTTTACGGGTTGTAAATGAGCATTCCGAGGCTGTTTTCAACGCAGCATCACCGAGTATCAAGGCTTTTCACACAGAGCCTAAGTCACACCCACCGGCAAGCGGGACCACGCGGCCCGCTTGCCGGACTGCCCCTTCCCTTCCGATACCTCTCCCTTTCGAAGATCGCCGATGTATCCCACCACGCCCGATGGACGCTATTTCGTAGTACGCGGTCGACTCTGGCGCTGCAGCAATCCTGCCCTTCCCGAAAACGTGCGCCAGCATTGGGTCAACGCGCTGATGGATGCCCGGCGCGCCGTCAAGGCTGCCAAACACGCCGAAGATCCCCAGGCGCTGAAACAGGCGCGTGCGCAGGTCGACGCTGCCAAGCAGGCCTTGGGCGAACGGGGCGAAGTGTGGTGGACCGACGGCAGCGCCGACATGAATCGACGCATGGCGCGCAATACCGTTTATGCAGATTGGTACGCGGGGCTGGATGAGGCATCGCTGAAGTAGCGCGCCACGGCAAGGCTGGACCGCGCCGAGACTACCCCGGCGCGGCATACAGCGATCAAACGCTGACGGTGGGTACGCCATCCATCAGCTTTTCCAGGGTGATCGGCAGGTTGCGCACCCGTTTGCCCGTGGCATGGTAGACCGCATTGGCCACCGCCGCCGCCAAACCGGTCACACCAATCTCACCGACCCCACGCGCACCGTACTCGTTGAGGTTGTAGTCCGGGTAATCGAGCAGAATTACATCGATCTCCGGCTGGTCGGCATGCACCGGCACTACATATTCGGCATAGTTGTTGTTCACCGGCATGCCATTGCGCTCGTCGTAGTCGGTGGACTCGAACAACGCCATGCCGATGGCCATGACGATCGCCCCTTCGACCTGATTACGCGCGGTCTTGCCGTTGATGACCTTGCCGACGTCGATGGCGCTGACCACACGAGACACCCGCAGGCGCGAGATGCCCGGATCCCAGCGAACCTCGACGAAATGCGCGCCGAACGAACTGAAAGCGTGCTTCTTGGTGTCGGCCATGCCGGTATGGGCCTCACCCTCGGCACTGGCGATCTTGAGCCTCTTCAGCACTTCGGCGAATTCCAGGCTGGTCGAGCCATCCTGCAGACGACCGTTGCTCACCGTGATCGCTTCCGCCTTGGCATTGGGCAACCCGCCCTCCTCGGAAGCGGCAAAGCTCTTGAGTTGGGTAAGCGCTGCACGGGTGGCCTCGGCCACGGCGGGCAGTGCGCTGGCCGTCATCCAGGAGCCGCCGGAAACCGGCGCGGGTGGATAGGACGAATTACCCAGCTCCACCGTGATCCTGTCCAAGGGCAGACCGGTGATGTCGCTGACGCACTGGGCAAGTACCGTGTAGGTACCGGTGCCGATGTCCTGGCCACCGCAATACACCACGGCACGGCCGTCGGCCGTCAGCGAAACCCGTGCTTCGCAGGGCGTGCGGAAGGCATCCCAGTTGCACTGTGCCATGCCGTAGCCGACGATTTCATGGCCATCGCGCATGCTGCCGATACCGGGCTTGCGATTGGCCCAGCCAAAACGTTCCGCACCTTGAGCCAAGGCTTCGCGCAGATGGTTGCCCGACCAGGGCAGGTTTTCCTGCTCGTTCTGCTCGGCCCAGTTCAACTGACGGAACGCCAGCGGGTCCATCTTGCAGCGCTCGGCCAGCTCGTCGATGGCCGACTCCAGCGCGAACAGACCAGGTGCCGCCCCCGGCGCACGCATCGAGGTCGGTGCCCCGCGGTTGACCTGGACCGTGCCATGGGTGACCTCGACATTGGCACACGAATACAGGCTGGCACTCATGCCCCCGCAGTTCTCGACGTACTGGTCGCCAATGCCAGTGGTGTTGAGCGATTCATGCCGCAGGGATACCAGCTTGCCCTTGCCATCGGCGGCCAGGCGCATGCGCTGCCGGGTTTCTGGACGATGGCCCACGGTGGTGAACATCTGCGCCCGTGGAATCACCAGTTGCACGGGGCGACCGACTACCTTGGCAGCGGCGCAGGCCGCGACCGAGTGTGGCCAGATCCACAGCTTGCCGCCGAACCCCGAACCAATGAACGGCGCGCGAACTTCGACGCGTTCGGTCGGCAGACCGAAAATCTGCGCCAGTGTGTTGCGATGAACTACTACCGACTGGGTCGATTCGTACACCACCAACTTGCCGTTGTCCCACATGGCCACGGTGGCGTGCATCTCCATCGGGTTGTGGGTTTCCACCGGCGTCGTGTAGGTGGCGTCGACCGTCTGTGCACCACCGTCGAACGCACCGGCCGGATCGCCGCGCTTGTGACCCTGCCCACCATCGGCAGCCGCCTTGCGCTTCAGACCCTGCTCCAGATTGGCTGCGGCGGCACTTTCGCTGTAGCTGACCTTGACCTTGTAGGCCGCCTCACGGGCGTGCTCGAACGTGTCGGCCACCACCAGCGCCACGAACTGCCCGGCATAGCGCACCACGTTGTCTTCGAAAGGCAACCGTTTTTCGTCGGTACGCGAGCCCGACAGCACGCCGGCCAGGGAAAACGGCACGGGCGAGGTATGGAACGCCTGGGGAAAATTGCCGTGGTGCAGAATTTCCAGCACGCCGGGCGAGCGCCGTGCAGCATCGATGTCCAGGGACTTGATCGAGCCACTGGCTACGGTGCTGTAGACACCGTAGGCGAAAACCATGCCCTTGGGCTGATGGTCGGCTGCATAGTGCGCGGCACCGGTGACCTTCAGGCGACCGTCGACGCGGCGTGGGGATGCCCCCATGATTGACTCGCTCATGCGATGGCTCCTGTGCCCAGTGTGGTGAGGTTGCGCACGATGGCCTGCTGCCCCAGCGGGATCTTGTAGGCATTGTGGGCATACGGCTTGGCGCCTTGCAGGGCAATGGCTGCGGCCTTGGCAAAATTCTCCGGGGTCGCCGCCGCGCCACGCAGCGCACGCTCGGCTTCGAGCGCACGCCACGGCTTGGTGCCGACGCCGCCCAAGGCAATGCGCGCCTCACGGATGACCTGACCGTCCATCACCAGGATCACCGCGCTGGAGGCCAGAGCGAACTGGTAGGAAGCCCGATCACGCAGCTTCAGGTAGGCAGATTTGCCGCCCGCCAGAGGCGCGTTCAACGTGACGTGCGTGATCAATTCGTCAGGCTGCAGGGCGTGTTCTTTCCAGGGCGTCGCGCCAGGCAGCAGATGGAAGTCCTGGAAGTCGATTTCCCGTTTGCCGTGGGGGCCCTGCACCTGAACGGTGGCGCCGATCGCCGCCATGGCTACGCACATGTCCGACGGGTGGGTGGCAATGCACTGATCGCTGGTGCCCAGCACTGCATGCACGCTGCGGTTGTGTCCGCCGATGGCAGCGCAGCCGGATCCGGGTGTACGTTTGTTGCAGGCAGAAACGCCGTCGCGGAAGTAGTTGCAGCGTACTCGTTGCATGACATTGCCGGCCGTGGTGGCCTTGTTGCGCAGTTGCGTGGTGGCTCCCGACAGCAGTGCCTGGGACAACACCGCGTAGTCGCTCTTGATGCGCGGATGATTGGCCAACCCGGTATTGGTGACCATGGCCCCGATGCGGGTGCGACCGTCACTCAAGGTCTCGACCTGATCCAGCGCCAGGGCATGCACATCGATCACTCGATCGGGCTGCATGATGTCGATCTTGACCAGATCGAGCAGCGTCGTGCCACCGGCCAGAAACGCCGTGGCTTCATTGCGGGCATGGGTGGCAACGGCCTGTTCGGGGCTGGTTGCGCGGGTGTATTCCAAGGCTCTCATCAGCTGGCTCCCTGTACTTTGCCACGGGCATCCTGCACGGCGGCGAGGATGTTCTTGTACGCGCCACACCGGCAGATGTTGCCGCTCATGGCTTCGCGCACGCTGGCGTCATCGGCACCGATGTTCGGGTCCTTGATGATCGCCGCGGCCGTCATCATCTGGCCCGAGGTGCAGTAACCGCACTGAAACGCGTCGTGGGCCCAGAAGGCTTCCTGAATGGGATGCAACTGACCATTGCGCTCCAGCCCCTCGATGGTGGTGATTTCGTCACCCTGATGCATGGCCGCCAGAGACAGGCAGCTGTTCACCGGCTGGCCATTGATGTGCAAAGTGCAAGCGCCGCATTGGCCATGGTCACAGCCCTTCTTGGTGCCGGTCAGCTGCAGGCGATCGCGCAGCACATCCAGCAGCACGGCATTGCCTGGCACATTGAGCGTGTGCGGCTGGCCGTTGACCTTGAGCGTGATCCGCTGCTCGCCCTTGGCCAGCGGCTTTTCGCTGTCATCGATGGGCGCCAGCTGCGCGGCCTGGGCCCAGACCGGCGCGGTCGCAGCCGCCATGCCCGATATGCCCATGGTCCGCAGAAAGTTGCGGCGCGACGGCGTGGTCAGTTCCTTGAACAGCTCGCCGGAGCCTTCGGGATCTGAGGAAGTCTTTTCGGTCGGATCGGTCATGTAGCGGTCCTCATCTATTTTTTTATGTCACGAATCACGGTCTTGCTGTGCCTAGTGCAGACATCTGAAGGGCACCATTGGTTGATGTCGTACGTCAGGTCGGTTCGCGGTTTGGTTTCAAAGCGTGTCGCACGTCACGCGCCATCGATGGGACTGTGTAAATCAGAGGCTCGCGAACGCAATCAGCACAAAGACTTTCAGTATGCATTCGCCCACAACCAGGCCCTTGCCCAATCGAAGCGCGTTCTTGCCTATTCCAATGAAAGAATCCAATGAAAGAAAGCCGGCCTAGCCCTCGCCACGCAGGACAGCGATGTCACGCTTGGGCGGCGCGCCGAACAGACGCCGGTATTCGCGACTGAACTGTGATGGGCTCTCATAGCCGACCTTGAACGCCGCGCTGGATACGTCCTGATGTTCATTGAGCATCAAACGCTTGGCTTCGTTGAGCCGAAGCCATTTTTGATACTGCAACGGACTCATCGAGGTGAGCTGCCGGAAGTGGTGATGAAAGGTCGGAGTGCTCATCTGGACCTTTGCCGCCAACTCTTCGACACGCAGCGGCGACGTATAGTTGAGTTTCAACCAATCGATGGCCCTGCCGATTCGATACCCCTGCCCATCCACCGCAGTGATCTGCCTGAGCCTTCCGGTCTGATCGCTCTGCAGCAGGCGGTAGTGAATTTCACGCTGTATCAACGGCGCCAGTACCCCAATGGATTCCGGCTCATCGAGCAACGCCAGCAAACGCTCCAGCGAACCGAGCATCTGCACGGTCACCGACCCGATACCCACGCCCCTGACCCTGCCCCTGACCCGGGCCCGATCGCGGGCTGCGGGCAGATCGCTCAGCGCGATCAGCTCGGCGAGCATGCGCACATCCAGCCTCAACGTCAGCCCCAGGCAGGGCTTGTCGCGGCTTGCGACGAGCACTTCGGAGTTGGCCGGCAGATCCAGAGACGTGATCAAGAACCTCGACGTGCTGTATTCGTAGCCCTCCCCGCCTACCCACAGACGCTTCTCGCCCTGCGCCACCAGGATGATGCTCGGCTCCACCATGCAGGTCACCGGCGGTGCGGGATGATCACGTCTGAAAAGCCCGAGGCCGGGAATGTTCGTGGGGTAATCACCTGGGCTGGCAATGCGCGAACCGATCATGCGGGCCAGCCTTTCTGGCGCCGATACCGGCTGGAAAACTGTGTCGACTGTGTGGGTCATATGCACCTCGGGCTCCTGCAGTGACTTTAACCCGCGCTTGACTGTTCGTCCTGCCTCGCCCTGAACACTCATCGAATCAGGCAAGTAATCCAGTGAAATGCGCTACAGACCGTCTCATGAGCGCAGGAGAATGCACATCCGAACACTCATTGGAGAGGCAACATCGGATGGAAAGGTCTCCGAAACCTGTTATTCAGTCCCCCCAATCCTGGGGTGCCGTATTCGCCATGTCACTGGCTGCCTTCGTACTGGTGGCCTCGGAATTCATGCCCGTCAGCCTGCTCACCCCCATCGCCTCGGATCTGCACATCACCGAGGGCCAGGCGGGTCAGGGCATTTCCGTATCGGGGCTGTTTGCCCTGTTCACCAGCCTGTTAATCGCATCGGTCGCCGCACGGGTGGACCGCAGACCACTGCTGGTTGCCCTCACCGTGCTGATGATCGTCTCCGGCGCAGTGGTGGCGTTCGCCCCCAACTATTGGGTATTCATGATCGGCCGGGCCGTGATCGGCGTCGCGATTGGCGGATTCTGGTCCTTGTCGGCAGCCACCGCCATGCGCCTGGTCCCACAAGAGCAGATCACTCGGGCCATGGCCATTGTCAACGGTGGCAACGCACTGGCGACCGTAGTCGCGGCCCCTTTGGGCAGTTTTCTCGGAGCACTCATCGGCTGGCGCGGCGCGTTCCTGTCGCTGCTCCCCATCGCCGTCGTGGCCTGTGCATGGCTGCTGGCAAGCCTTCCCTCCATGAAACCGCAAGGCGGATCGAGCAGCAGCAATGTGTTCCCCTTGCTGAAAACTGCACCCGTCGCCTTGGGCATGCTCGCGATCAGCGTGTTTTTCATGGGCCAGTTCATGCTGTTCACCTACCTGCGTCCGTTTCTGGAAACGGTCACGCACGTCAGCGTTTCCACCCTCTCATTGATGCTCCTGGGGCTCGGAGTGGCCGGGCTGGCCGGAACGTTCCTGATCGAGGCCTTCCTGAAGCATGGGCTGCACCGCACGCTGATCGTCATTCCCCTGCTGATGTCAGCGGTGGCCCTGGCGCTGGTTGCCTTCGGCAGCTCGACGACGGTAACCGCTGTACTGCTCGGCTTTTGGGGACTGGTGGCGACGGCCGCACCGGTGGGCTGGTGGACCTGGCTTGCGAAGACACTGCCGGACGACGCCGATGCCGGCGGCGGCCTGATGGTGGCGATCATCCAGTTGGCCATCGCCTCTGGCGCCATCGTCGGCGGGCTGATATTCGACGCAAGCGGCTACCGTGCAACCTTCGAGTCCAGCGCAGCGTTGTTGGCAATGGCCGCGATTCTGGCGGCGATTGCAGGACGCGCCACATCCCGTGCATCGGCTTTCAGCCGCGCAGCAACGGACTAGGTGCCAGATCACTGCCCGCCCTTGCCCAGAACGCTTCGGCCGACTGGCCCAGATGGCCTTTTGGCCGAGTCAAATGAATCTCCAGCGGTATGTCCCAGTCTTCGTCGAGCGCCCTGACCAGCCGGCCTTCCTGAACTTCCTGCTCCGTCAGGCTCTTGGGTAGCCAGGCGACGCCTTTGCTTTCCAGCGCCATCGACATCAGCACGGCCGCGAGATGGCTGCTGAACAGAGGCTGCAGATGAAGGTAGTCCTCCTTGCCCCGAAGGCGGTGAGCAACGATCCGCCCCAGACCTGATTGATGGGTATAGGCCAGGTAAGGAAGTGCCGCCGGCGACGTACCGAAATGAACACCGGCACTGGCGAGCGGTACCAGAACATCCTCACCCACCTTCTTGCTGACGAACTGGTCGGGAGCCAGCAGCGGTGGGACGTCGGGGTGACGATGGCAGAGCAGAAACTGAACCTGGCCGTGTATCAGCATCTGCTCGCAGACGGCCATGCTGTCGGAATGAAGCTGCACCGCTTCGATCGGCGCACCGGTTTCGGAGCTGCGCAGCCACTTGGGGAAAAACGTGAACGACAGCGAATGGGTCGCAGCGAACTTGAGTGACCGGGCCGACACGCCCGCCACTTCCTGAGCCTCGTTGCGCAGCCGGTAAAGGTGCCGGGCCGCCTCCTGCGCGCCGGGTAGAATCTTGCGCCCTGCCTCCGTCAACGTCGCGCCATGGGGCGTGCGCACGAGCAATTCCACACCCATCCAGTTTTCCAGCGAACGGACCCTGCGGCTGAAAGCCGGCTGGGTGATGTGACGTGCTTCGGCGGCGCGCACGAAGCTGCCGTATTCGGCAAGCGCCGACAGATCTTCAAGCCAGACGAGTTCCACAGGCCATGCCTTCTGTGCATAGGGTTCGGCATTAATAGCATTGGGCGGGTGACTGCGCAAAGCATAACGTGAGGCCACAACCAACAAGAGGAATCCTCCATGCGCATCGTGGACATTCGTGAAAAGACCGTCTCCATTGCCTCCCCCATTGCCAACGCCTACATCGACTTCTCCAAGATGACCTGCTCGGTGGTGGCCGTGATCACGGACGTGATTCGCGATGGCAAGCCTGTGATCGGCTATGGCTTCAACTCCAATGGTCGTTACGGTCAGGGCGCGCTGATGCGCGACCGCTTCCTGGCACGCATCGCCGAAGCCGATCCCGACACCCTGATCGATTCGGCAAACGACAACCTCGATCCGTTCGCCATCTGGAAAACCCTGATGACCAACGAAAAGCCGGGCGGTCATGGCGAGCGCTCGGTCGCCGTCGGCACCCTGGACATGGCGGTGTGGGATGCGGTCGCCAAGATCGAAGGCAAGCCGCTGTATCGCCTGCTGGCGGACCGCTACCGCAAAGGCGTCGCGGACGACAAGGTCTGGGTCTACGCGGCGGGTGGTTATTACTATCCCGGCAAGGACCAGACCAAGCTCAAGGCCGAGATGCAAAGCTACCTGGACCGCGGCTACGACGTCGTCAAGATGAAGATCGGTGCCGTACCGCTGGATGAAGACATCCGCCGTATCGAAGCCGTTCTCGAGGTGGTAGGCGATGGCCGTCGACTGGCCGTGGATGCCAACGGCCGCTTCGATTTGCAGACCGGCATCGCCTATGCCGAAGCGATCAAGCAGTACAACCTGTTCTGGTATGAGGAAGTCGGTGATCCGCTGGACTACGCCCTCCAGGCCGAACTGGCCAATCATTACGAACTGCCCATGGCCACCGGCGAGAACCTGTTTTCCCATCAGGACGCCCGCAACCTGCTGCGTCACGGAGGCATGCGTCCCGATCGCGACTACCTGCAGTTCGACTGCGCGTTGTCCTACGGGCTCGTGGAATACATGCGCACCCTGAAGGTGATGGAAGAGCTGGGCTGGTCTTCGCGCCGGGTGGTGCCGCACGGTGGCCACCAGATGTCGCTGAACATCGCCGCCGGCCTGCACCTGGGCGGCAACGAATCCTACCCGGATGTGTTCCAGCCATTTGGCGGCTTCGCCGACGGCATTCAGGTCGAAAACGGTTATGTCGGCCTACCTGACATTCCGGGCGTCGGCTTCGAAGCCAAGTCGGCCCTGTACGCCGTCATGCGCGAATTGGGCGAAGGCTGACCGCCGCCCTTCTGTGGCCTGCCCAGAACAGGCCGCAGACGCCGGCGTCGGACACCGACGCCACGCCACACGCCCATCACAACAATAAAATGAGGTGCTCTCGTGGAAGTCTCCAGATCTCGCTGGTACGGCCAGCTGTATGTCCAAGTGTTGATCGGCATCGTCATCGGTGCCGCCATCGGCTATTTCGCCCCCGACATCGGCGACAAGCTTCAACCCTTTGCCGATGGTTTCATCAAGCTGATCAAAATGCTTCTGGCACCCATCATTTTCGGTACCGTCGTCGTCGGCATCGCAAAAATGGGTAGCATCAAGGAGGTTGGCCGCATCGGCGTCAAAGCCCTGATCTACTTCGAGATCCTTTCGACCATTGCGTTGGTCGTAGGCTTGATCGTGGTCAATATCGTCAAGCCCGGCGTCGGCATGAACATCAACGTCAATGCACTCGACGCCAGTGCCATCAACAAATACAGCCAGGCGGCCAGCGAACAAGGCGGTACGGTCGAATTCTTCCTCAACATCATCCCGCACACCTTCGTCGGTGCGTTTTCCAACGGCGTGATGCTGCAGGTCATACTACTGTCGGTACTGATGGGCATCGCGCTGGTTCAATTGGGCGAAGTCAGCAAGCCGCTGATCAATACCATCGATCTCTTCCTGCAAGGGCTGTTCAAGATCGTCGCCATGGTCATGCGCCTGGCGCCGCTCGGCGCAGGCGCCGGCATGGCGTTCACCATCGGCAAATACGGCATCGGTACCTTGCTGTCCCTCGGCCAGTTGCTGGTCGCGCTCTATATCACGACGCTGATATTCATTGTGGTCGTGCTGGGCGCGGTAGCCCGCTGGTCGGGGATGCCGCTGATGCAGTTTCTGCGCTACTTCAAGGACGAAATACTCATCACGCTGGGCACCTGCTCCACCGAGGCGGTGTTGCCGCGCATGATGGTCAAGCTGGAGAAGCTGGGTTGCAGGAAATCGGTCGTGGGCATGGTCCTGCCTACCGGGTACACGTTCAACGCCGACGGCACTTGCATCTACCTGACCATGGCAGCGATCTTCATCGCCCAGGCGACCAATACCCCCCTGACGTTCGCCGACCAGATGATTCTGCTGGCCGTGTTCCTGCTGACATCCAAAGGCTCGGCGGGCGTGGCAGGTGCCGGATTCGTCACGCTGGCGGCTACGCTGACCACCATTCACTCCATCCCTCTGGTGGGTCTGGTGCTGCTGCTAGGTATCGACCGGTTCCTCAACGAAGCCCGCGCGGTGACCAACCTGATCGGAAACGGCATCGGCACCATCGCGATTGCAAAGTGGGACAACTCGTTCGACGTCGAAACCTGCCAGCGTGAACTGGCAGCCATGAAAGACGAAAAGGCCGCGAAAAAAGCGCTGCTGGCGCAAAAGTGAGAGGCCGTGCTCGCCACGTCTGGGCATCACGACTCATGGCGCAGGACCGTTGAGTACACCGATTAAACGTTGTTACAACTCACTAGGCCATGACGGTCTGGTTTTTGGATGCCCTTAAAGGCTGACGACAGATAAACAATCGCGCGTAAAAATGGTGTCCCAGGCGGGGTTCGAACCTGCAACCTTCCCCTTAGGAGGGGGATGCTCTATCCAATTGAGCTACTGAGACACACAGCGGCGTACCGGGCGGCACGACGAACGGCATGCATGTTACCCAGCCAGGCCCGGTTTGTCATGCAGCATGGAAAGGATTTTGTCTCGTTGAGTCGCTCGAAAACCTAGCTTCGGCGTTCATGCATTTTGCAATACTCAACTGCACTCGGCAGTGCAGGATGCAATATCAAATTGCCTTGAGCACTGTGCATACCGCTGAAATCACTGGGTTTTTCCCAATCTCTGAAGTTGGCACGCCGCCTGCTATATTCGATGCTGAACCACGCTTCGACATTCAGGCTGCGGAGAATTTCAATGAACAGCGTACTCTTGATGCTCAACGCTATGACATTGGTCATCCTCATCGGCTTTCAGTTCCACAGCCAGGCCACTGACCCTGCACTGGTCCATGTCGATGCCGCTCGCTTTATCCCCGCCCCCGTCGCTCGCGTTGCGTCTTCCAGTACCGAGGCGCCGCTCAGGGCCGCCAAGGGCGTCAGCGAGCCCGCCACGACCCAGCGCACTGAACGCTATACCTTTTAAGGAGTTGCAGATGTCGAGATACGCCTTGGCATTCATGTTGATTGCCATAGCCTGTTGGACCAGCGCGTTCGCGTTCGGACAACACGCGTCTGCCTTGGGGATCGCGTTGCAAGCCGTGGGCGGTATCGCCAGTCTTGCGTTGTTGCTGGCGCTGATCAAAGGTCGCAGGATCAAATTCGATCCCCTGTTGCGCTAATCGCTCACAAGATCGACACCTGTCGGCAATCAATGCTAGCAAATGGCCCAGATGTCACTATGCTACCCCCCAAGGTAGCTCGCGCGTGCTGTGCGCAGTATGCACAAAGCGGGTCAGAGCACCTCTTGAAGAGATCTCCACTCTGTATGTGAACGTGTCCTGGCAGATGCGGCCAGCCTGTGCAAAATACAGTGCAGGAGGGGCTGGCAAAATGCCACGATTCGGATCATTATTTGTCACAGAATTGGCGTCAAAGCTATGTCGCATTAGTGCATCATAGCGCCGCATCGGCAGGCTGGAACAATTTGCCGATCGGCGTGTCCTAACCGACATCCTGCGGCCTACTTCAAGAACCGCTCCCCCTGAACTTATCGGTCATCACTATGCGCCCACTCAAACAGGCTGTTTACTCCAGCCGCACGGCTGACAAATTTGTAGTACGTCTTCCTGACGGGATGCGTGAGCAGATTGCTGAGGTGGCTCGTAACCATCACCGCAGCATGAACTCTGAGATCATCGCACGCCTGGAACAGAGCCTGATCCAGGAAGGTGCCTTGGGTGAAGAGTTGAGCATGAAGATGGACAGCCCGGAATTGTCCCTGCATGAGCGTGAGCTCCTGCAGCGTTTCCGTCAGCTGTCGCACCGACAGCAAAATGCACTGGTGTCCTTGATCGCCCATGACGTCGAGGCCGCAGCCGAAGCGTCATGAACACCGCCGCAAAAAAAAGCCAGCTCTAGAGCTGGCTTTTTTGTGGGTGACGAAAGGCTCAGGCCGCAGCGTGAACGCGCGCGCCCAGCACACGATCGACTACCACCGCCACGAGCAGCACAGCAACCGACGGCACCAGCCAGGCCAGGCCTTGTTCACTCAGCGGAAGGTCGAGCAAGGATGCTGGCAACCACTGCGAAAGGCCCGCGCCCTTGATCGCATCGATGAGGCCGAACAGCAACGAGACAAGCATCACCGGGCCAAGAATGCGCGACTGCGAATACCACAACCCGGCGCAGAAACTCAGCGCCACCAGCACGATGCAGGGCGGATAGATGGCGGTCAGCACAGGGATGGAAAACGCGATCAGCTTGGTCAAGCCCAGGTTGGATACCAGGAGCGAGAACAGCGCCAGCAAGAGCACCAGCGTCTTGTAGGACAGTGGGAGGACTCGGCTGAAATACTCGGCGCAGGCGCAGGTCAGGCCAACAGCCGTCACGAGGCATGCCAGCGAGATCAGCACGGCCAGGAAACCACTGCCCAGCCCGCCGAAGGTGTGCTGCACATAGGCATGCAGAACTGCAGCGCCGTTGGTAGCACCGGCCGCTACGGCGTGGCTGCCCGACCCAAGACGAAACAGACTGATGTACACTAGGGCCAGCCCTACTCCGGCAATCAGCCCGGCGATGATCGCGTAGCGCGTGATCAGCTTGGGCGACTCGACGCCTCTGGAGCGAATGGCATTGACGATGACGATGCCGAACACCAGCGCACCCAACGTATCCATGGTCAGGTAACCATTGATGAAGCCGAGTGAAAATGGCGCAGCGACATACTCGGGCACCGCATCACCGCTGGGACCTACCGGCAAGGCAAACGCAGCGATACCCAATACGGCCAGAGCAATGATTTTCAGCGGAGCCAGAAACCGTCCTACGGTATCGAGCAGGCGCCCGGGGTAGAGTGAAACGATGTATACCAGCAGGAAGTACACCGCGCTGTAGAGAAACAGCGCCAGCGGCGTTTCACCGGTCAAGGGCGCCAGGCCTACGGCAAACGACACGGTGGCGGTGCGCGGCGTTGCGAACAACGGGCCGACCGCCAGATAGCACACGGCGGCCAACAGACCACCCGCCAGCTTGCCGATCGGGCTGCTCAGCGCATCCATCGAACCGCCGACCCTGGCCAGCGCCACCACGGTGATCACCGGCAGACCTACCGCCGTCACCAGGAAGCCCAATGCCGCCATCCAGACGTTCGGCCCAGCCTGCAGGCCGACGAAGGGTGGAAAGATGATATTGCCCGCGCCTACGAACAAGGCGAACGTCATGAAACCAAGCGCCAGAATATCCTGGCCTTTAAGCACTTTCATTGGAAGGAAACCACGTCAATAGATTGGAATTGAGAGAGGTTTTCCCCATGGATTGAGGGAAACACGGTCGACCGGATGAGGCCAGACTGAATGCGCAGGCGGCTGCCTTGTGAGCGGGCCCGGCAAAATGGCGCGTAGAGTAGCGAAATTCGACGCCCCTCGCACTGTTGCAGTGCGAAGTGTCCGCTGAGTGCACCTGAGTGTCGCATCGGTGCAAGACTCAGCGGAAACGATACAGCTTGTTCCAGAAGCCTCAGGCGTGAGGCCCGGACTTACAGCGCCATGTCGGCCGCTGGGTTGCTTTCAGCTTTCGGTGCCGTCTGGCCTTCGATCGGGTTGGCAGCGGCAGCGGCCTGGTCGATCACAGGAGGAGCAACGGCCAACTGCAGAATCTTCGCGGTGTAGTTCCACTCTTTCTGCACAGCTTCCGGCGAGTTGTTCAGCGCAGTACCGTAGCTAGGCACGATCTGGCGCAGCTTGGCTTGCCACTCGGGCGTCGCGACCTTGTCCTTGAACGCCTTTTCCAGCACGTTGATCATGATCGGTGCAGCCGTCGATGCGCCAGGCGATGCACCCAGCAAACCAGCAATGCTGCTGTCCTTGGAAACGACGATTTCAGTACCCAGTTTCAGCACGCCGCCCTTGTCTGCGTCACGCTTGATGATCTGCACGCGCTGGCCAGCCTGCCACAGGCGCCAGTCTTCTTTCTTGGCGTGCGGGAAGTACTGCTTCAAGGCTTCGAAGCGATCGTCGTCCGACAGCATGACCTGACCGGCCAGGTATTCGATCAGCGGGTACTGCTCGATGCCGACCTTGGTCATGGGCCATACGTTGTGCAGGTTGGTGCTGGTCAGCAGGTCCAGGTACGAACCGTTCTTCAGGAACTTGGTCGAGAAGGTGGCGAATGGGCCAAACAGAACCACACGCTTGCCGTCCAGGACACGGGTGTCCAGGTGCGGAACGGACATGGGCGGTGCACCGGTCGATGCGATGCCGTAGGCCTTGGCCATATGCTGCATGGCCACACTTGGGTTCTCGGTCACCAGGAACGAGCCGCCCACTGGGAACCCACCGTATTCCTTGGCTTCTGGAATACCCGAATCCTGCAGCAGATGCAGGGCAGCGCCACCGGCACCGATGAACACGAACTTGGCGTCGGTCTCGGTCTTGGTGCCGTCTTTCAGGTTCTTGTAGGTCACGCGCCACGAACCATCGTCATTGCGCTTGATGTCTTCAACTTCGCTGGAAAGCTTCAGGTCGAAGCCTTTCTGGTCCTTCAGGTGACCGACGTACTGACGAGTAATCTCGCCGAAGTTCATGTCGGTACCCAGCGGGCTCCAGGTGACGGCCAGTTTCTGATTAGGGTCGCGACCCTCCATCATCAACGGTACCCACTTCTTGATCTGCTCGTGATCCTGGGAGAACTGCATGCCGGCGAACAGCGGGCTCGCCTTCAGCGCTTCATAGCGCTTCTTGAGGAACTCAATGTTGTTGTCGCCCCAGACGAAGCTCATGTGCGGAGTGGAGTTGATGAACGTGCGTGGGTTCTTCAACACCCCCACCGTCACCTGGTGAGCCCAGAACTGACGGGAAATCTGGAAGGCTTCGTTGATCTCGATCGCCTTGGCGATCTGGACCTTGCCGTCCTTGTCTTCCGGGGTGTAGTTCAGCTCGGCCAGGGCCGAGTGGCCGGTACCCGCGTTGTTCCATCCATTGGAGCTTTCTTCGGCGACAGCGTCCAGGCGCTCGACCATTTCCATCGACCAGCTCGGCTCGAGCTCGTTGAGCAGCACGCCCAGCGTGGCGCTCATGACACCGCCGCCGATCAGCAGGACGTCGACTTTCTTCGCTTCGGCCGCTTGTGCCGACACCATCCCGATGGACAGAGCCAGACCCAGCAGCGCTGTGTTCGCTTTCTTCAACATTCAGAAATTCCTAGGATAGAACGTCATCCATCCGTCGTCGCGACCCGGAACAGCCAGCATTCATTGGCAAATCCAGCGCACACGGGCATTCAGAGGGACTGACGGGCAGACATACAAGACCGTACGACAGTGCTCGGTCTCACTTTCATGTCTCTCCTGCGCTGACTTCTTCTTGTTGAATATTGTCTTCAGCTACTTGAGCGACGCTGAATCCTGCGGCTGCCGAAGCAGGGCCGTACAGAATTCCACCAACTTGATTTGAACCGCTTGATTCGACCCACTGACACAGACGTCAACCACGCTCGGAAGAGACGATTTAACGTTTCAGCGAGCTGCGACAATCTGGCGGGTCGACATAGTACATGAGGCTCGCTAACGCAACCATCCCAAAGTCGCAGAAAGCTTGTACTGTCCCTGCAACAATCGTCTCGATTCGTTGTCGCCGTGAACTTATCTTCCAGAAACACAAAAGCCACCCGAAGGTGGCTTTTGCGACTACACGTGCAGGTAAGCGAAGCTTACTTGACCGCCCAGCCAGTCAGCTCGGCCAAGGCCTTGCCGATATCAGCCAGCGAACGCACGGTTTTCACACCAGCGTCCTGCAGGGCAGCAAACTTCTCATCTGCAGTGCCCTTGCCGCCCGAGATGATTGCACCGGCATGGCCCATGCGCTTGCCTGGAGGGGCAGTCACACCAGCGATGTAGGAAACGACCGGCTTGGTCACGTGTGCCTTGATGTAGGCAGCGGCTTCTTCTTCGGCCGAACCACCGATCTCGCCGATCATGACGATCGCTTCGGTCTGTGGGTCTTCCTGGAACAGCTTCAGGATGTCGATGAAGTTCGAGCCCGGGATCGGGTCACCACCGATACCGACGCAGGTCGACTGACCGAAACCGGCGTCGGTGGTCTGCTTGACGGCTTCATAGGTCAGGGTGCCGGAACGCGACACGATACCGACCTTGCCTGGCAAGTGGATGTGGCCTGGCATGATGCCGATCTTGCACTCGCCCGGAGTGATCACGCCTGGGCAGTTAGGGCCGATCAGGATGACACCCAGCTCGTCGCACTTGACCTTGGCTTCCAGCATATCGATGGTCGGAATGCCTTCGGTGATGCAGACGATCAGCTTGATGCCGCCGAACGCCGCTTCAAGGATGGAATCCTTGCAGAAAGGAGCCGGTACGTAGATGACCGAGGCGGTAGCGCCTGTGGTTTCCACGGCTTCTTTCACGGTGTTGAACACAGGCAGGTTCAGGTGGGTGGTACCACCCTTGCCCGGAGTCACGCCGCCAACCATCTTGGTGCCGTAGGCGATGGCCTGTTCGGAGTGGAAAGTACCCTGCGAGCCGGTGAAGCCCTGGCAGATGACCTTGGTGTCTTTATTGATCAGGACGCTCATTACTTGCCCTCCGCAGCTTTGACAACTTGTTGAGCAGCGTCGGTCAGGCTGGTGGCTGCGATGATGTTCAGACCGCTTTCCGCCAGTACTTTAGCGCCCAGTTCAGCGTTGTTGCCTTCAAGGCGCACAACCACCGGGATTTTCACGCCGACTTCCTTCACCGCACCGATGATGCCTTCGGCAATCATGTCGCAACGAACGATGCCGCCGAAGATGTTGACCAGTACGGCCGCGACATTGGTGTCGGACAGAATGATCTTGAACGCTTCGGTCACGCGTTCCTTGGTAGCACCGCCGCCAACGTCGAGGAAGTTGGCTGGCTTGCCGCCGTGCAGGTTGACGATGTCCATGGTACCCATGGCCAGGCCCGCACCGTTGACCATGCAGCCGATGTTGCCTTCCAGCGCCACGTAGTTCAGTTCGAACTTGGCAGCGTGCGCTTCACGCGGGTCGTCCTGCGAAGGATCGTGGAAACCCTTCAGCTTGGGCTGACGGTACATGGCGTTGGCGTCGATGTTGATCTTGGCATCGAGGCAATGCAGATCGCCGTCCGCCTTGATGACCAACGGGTTGACTTCCAGCAGGGCCAGGTCGTGGTCCTGGAACAGCTTGGCCAGGCCAACGAAGATCTTGGCGAACTGGGCAACCTGCTTGCCTTCCAGACCCAGCTGGAATGCCAGCTCGCGGCCCTGGAACGGCTGAGCGCCGACCAACGGATCGATGGTGGACTTGAGGATCTTCTCGGGGGTGTCGTGAGCGATCTTCTCGATGTCCACGCCACCTTCGGTGGAAGCCATGAACACGATGCGACGGCTGGAGCGGTCCACTACGGCGCCCAGATACAGCTCTTTGGCGATATCGGTGCAGGACTCGACCAGGATCTTGGTGACAGGCTGACCGTTGGCATCAGTCTGGTAAGTCACCAGACGCTTGCCCAGCCACTGCTGAGCGAAAGCCTTGGCGTCTTCCTTGCTGCGAACCAGCTTTACACCACCAGCTTTACCACGGCCACCGGCGTGGACCTGGGCCTTGACGACCCACTCGCTGCCGCCGATCTTGTCGCAGGCTTCTGCGGCTTCTTCGGGGGTGTCTACCGCGTAACCCTTGGATACTGGCAGGCCGTATTCAGCGAACAGCTGCTTACCCTGATACTCGTGAAGATTCATGCTTATTACCGTCTTCGTTAGGTACTGCGCTTTTCGGCGCTGCGCTTCGTGATTGAAGTGCCGCGCCACCTGTGACTGCTACTCGCCGGTTGACCGACGAGGCGAGTCCGGCGGACGTTCCGCGGCACCCCTGCGAACAGGGCATGCGACGGGCAATCCACCGTGGTTTCTTATTGTTTAACGCTTCTTGCGGTTGGCGATGTGGATGGCGCCGCCATTCACGGCCAGGGCCGCTTCGTGCAGGGCTTCCGACAGCGTCGGATGCGAGAAGACCATCATGCCCAGGTCTTCGGCACTGGTGCCGAATTCCATGGCGATGGCGCCCTGCTGAACCAGTTCTGCGGCGCTCGGGCCGATCACGTGGACACCCAGTACGCGGTCGGTCTTGGCATCGGCGATGACCTTGACGAAACCGCCGGTGTCGTTGGCTGCCATTGCACGACCACTGGCCGCGAACGGGAAGCTGCCGACGTTGACTTCAACGCCTTCGGCCTTGAGCGCCTGCTCGGTCTTGCCGACCCATGCAATTTCCGGGTGGGTGTAGATGACCGATGGAATCAGATCGTAGTTCATCACGGCCTTGTGGCCCTTGATGCGCTCGACGACCATGATGCCTTCCTCGGACGCCTTGTGCGCCAGCATCAGACCACGGACCACGTCACCAATGGCATAGACGCCAGGGACGCTGGTCGCGCAGTAGTCATCGACATAGATGAAGCCGCGCTCGTCGATGTCAACGCCGCTGTCCGAAGCCAGCAGGTCGGTGGTCACCGGACGACGGCCCACGGCGACGATCAGCTTGTCGAAAGTGATCGACTGCTCGCCATTGGCATCGGTGTACTTGACCACGACTTCTTCGCCCTGAACCTCGGAGCCGGTCACGCGAGCGCCGAGCTTGATGTCCAGGCCTTGCTTGGTCATGGTCTTCAGGGCTTCCTTGGACACCGCGGTGTCGGCAGCCATGAGGAACGTGTCCAGCGCTTCGAGCACGGTGACCTGAGCGCCAAGGCGCGACCATACCGAACCCAGTTCCAGACCGATCACGCCGGCACCGATAACGCCGAGACGCTTGGGCACCTGCTGGAATTCCAGCGCACCGGTGGAGTCGACGATGATCTTCTGGTCGACCGGCGCCGGTGGAATGTCGATCGGACGCGAGCCGGAAGCCAGAATGACGTTGTCGGCTTCGACGACTTCAACGCCGTTGGGGCCGGTCACTTCGACTTTCTTGCCAGCCAGCAGTTTGCCGTGGCCTTGCAGGACGGTCACACCGTTGGACTTGAACAGGCCGGCAACGCCGCCAGTCAGGTTCTTGACGATGTTGGACTTGCGACCAATCATCGCCGGGACGTCCATGGTCACGCCGGCATGGTTGATACCGTGGATGGCAAAGCCGTCCTGGGCTTCGTGGAATTTCCACGAGCTGTCCAGCAGTGCCTTGGACGGAATGCAACCCACGTTCAGGCAAGTACCGCCGAGGGCCAGCTTGCCCTCGCCGTCTTGATACTTCTCGATACAGGCAGTCTTGAGGCCCAGTTGTGCGGCCTTGATGGCAGCGACGTAGCCACCAGGGCCTGCGCCAATCACTACCACGTCGAATTTCTGAGTCATAAAACAATTCCTATTAGCGGCATGCTTGAAGCCCAGCCAACGGGACCCGGATCAAGCTGCGTGGGCTCGATGGCGGATCCCGCTACCTGTGGCTGCCTTGTCAGATATCCAGCAACAGACGAGCTGGATCTTCCAGCAGGTTCTTGATGGTCACCAGGAACGTCACGGCTTCCTTACCATCGATCAGGCGGTGGTCATAGGACAGCGCCAGGTACATCATCGGGCGGATGACCACTTGGCCGTTGATCGCCATGGGACGCTGCAGAATGTTGTGCATGCCCAGGATGGCCGCCTGCGGCGGGTTGACGATCGGGGTCGACATCATCGAACCGAAGGTACCACCGTTGGTGATGGTAAAGGTACCCCCGGTCATTTCGTCCATCGACAGCTTGCCGTCGCGCGCTTTCTTGCCGAAGGTGGCGATGCCGCCTTCGATCTCGGCCAGGCTCATGGCCTCGGCATTGCGCAGGACGGGAACCACCAGGCCACGGTCGCTGGACACCGCGACACCGACGTCGGCGTAGCCGTGGTAGACGATGTCGGAGCCGTCGATCGAGGCGTTGACAGCCGGGAAGCGCTTGAGTGCCTCGGTGGCTGCCTTGACGAAGAACGACATGAAGCCCAAGCGCACGCCGTTGTGCGACTTCTCGAACAGGTCCTTGTACTTGGAGCGCAAGGCCATGACTTCGGTCATGTCGACTTCGTTGAAGGTGGTCAGCATGGCCATGTTCGACTGGGCTTCGACCAGACGTTCAGCGACCTTGGCGCGCAGACGGGTCATCGGCACGCGCTTTTCGGTACGGTCGCCGGTAGTCTGGACCACGGCGGCTGCAGCGGCAGGCATGGCAGGCTTGGCGGCCGGTGCCGATTTCTTGGCTTCGATGGCGGCAACCAGGTCTTCCTTGGTAACGCGACCGTCTTTGCCGGTGCCCTTGACGCTGTTCAGGTTGATGCCGTTTTCTTCGGCCAGCTTGCGTGCAGCGGGACCACCGATGGCGTCATCGTCGCCGGCCGCAGGCGCCGAGGCGGCCTGCGGTGCGGCGGCTTGAGGCGCGGCAGCGGCCTGAGGTGCAGCAGCAGGTGCAGCGGCGGCAGCACCGCCCTCCTCGATGGAGCCCAGGACTTCGTCCGACAGAACGGTGTCGCCTTCGTTCTTGACGATCGCGCCCAGGACGCCGTCGGCAGTGGCCAGCACTTCCAGGACGACCTTGTCGGTCTCGATGTCAACGATCAGGTCATCGCGCTTGACCGCATCGCCCGGCTGCTTGTGCCAGGTCGCAACGGTGCCGTCGGCGACCGATTCCGGGAAGGTAGGGGCTTTGATCTCGATAGCCATTATCAGTAATTCCTTAAATTCGGTTTCAGGTGCGCGTTGGCATTAAACGGTGAAGGCATCTTGCAGCAATTTGGCTTGCTGCTCGGCATGCATCGAAGCGTAACCACAAGCCGGGGCAGCCGATGCGTCACGGCCGGCATACTCGAGGACCAGGGTCTTCTTGTGATTGCTCATGCTGCGGCGCAAGTGATGCTGACTGCTGTACCAGGCACCCTGGTTCATCGGCTCTTCCTGACACCAGACCACGTGCTCCAGATTGGTGTAGGCAGCGATCGCTTCCATCAAGTCGTCTTCAGGGAACGGATACAGCTGCTCGATACGCACGATGGCGACATCTTCGCGGCCTTCGGCGCGGCGCTTCTCCAGCAGGTCGTAGTAGACCTTGCCGCTGCACAGCACCAGACGCGTCACCTTGGCGGCGTCCAGGGTATCGATTTCCGGGATGACGGTCTGGAACGAACCCTCAGCCAGGTCTTCCAGGGTCGACACCGCAAGCTTGTGACGCAGCAGCGACTTGGGCGTGAGCACGATCAGCGGCTTGCGCAGCGGACGGATCACCTGACGACGCAGCAGATGGTAGATCTGCGCGGGCGTGGTGGGCACGCACACCTGAATGTTGTGCTCGGCGCACAGCTGCAGGTAACGCTCCAGACGCGCCGACGAGTGCTCCGGGCCCTGCCCTTCGTAGCCGTGCGGCAGCAGCATGGTCAGACCGCACAGACGGCCCCACTTGTGCTCGCCGCTGGTGATGAACTGGTCGACCACGACCTGTGCACCGTTGGCGAAGTCACCGAACTGCGCTTCCCAGATCACCAACGCGTTGGGCGAGGTGGTCGAGTAGCCGTATTCGAACGCCAGAACCGCCTCTTCGGACAGGAACGAGTCGTACAGATCGAAGCGCGGCTGGCCGTTGTACAGGTTCTGCAGCGGAATGTAGGTCGCCGCATCCTTCTGGTTGTGCAACACCGCATGGCGGTGCGAGAAGGTGCCGCGGCCGATGTCCTGGCCGGTCATGCGGATCGGGTGACCTTCGAAGGCCAAGGTGGCGTACGCCATGGTCTCGGCATAGCCCCAGTTGATCGGCAAGCCACCGGCCTGCATCTTCTGGCGATCTTCGTAGATCTTGGACACCTGACGCTGCACCACGAAACCTTCGGGAATCTCCAGCAGCTTGGCGGACAGTTCCTGCAGGGTCTTGAGGTCGAAGCGCGTGTCATGGCGCGCCGTCCAGGCATGGCCCAGGTAAGGACGCCAGTCGACGAACAATTCCTTGTTCGGTTCCTTGACCAGGCTCTTGACCACGTGCAGACCGTTGTCCAGCGCATTGCGGTACTCGTCGATCTGGCTCTGTACGCTGCCTTCGTCGAGCACGCCGGCCTTGATCAGGCTTTCGGCATACAGCTCGCGGGTGGTGCGCTGCTTGGCGATCTGCTGGTACATCAGCGGCTGGGTGCCACTTGGCTCGTCGGCCTCGTTGTGGCCGCGACGGCGGTAGCACACCAGGTCGATGACCACGTCGCGCTTGAACTGCATGCGGTAGTCGATGGCCAGCTGGGTGACGAACACCACGGCTTCCGGATCATCGCCGTTCACGTGCAGGATCGGCGCCTGGATCATCTTGGCCACGTCGGTCGCGTACTCGGTGGAGCGCGCGTCGTACGGGTTGCTGATGGTGAAACCAACCTGGTTGTTGATCACGATGTGCACGGTACCGCCGGTCTTGAAACCGCGGGTCTGCGACATCTGGAAGGTTTCCATGACCACGCCCTGGCCGGCGAATGCAGCGTCGCCGTGCAGCGAGATCGGCAGCACCTTGTCACCGACCGCATCGTTGCGACGGTCCTGGCGGGCACGTACCGAACCCTCGACCACCGGAGAAACGATCTCCAGGTGGGACGGGTTGAACGCCATGGCCAGGTGCACTTCGCCACCTGCGGTCATCACGTTGGACGAAAAGCCCTGGTGGTACTTGACGTCACCGGAGCCCAGCTCGACCTTCTTCTTGCCTTCGAACTCGTCGAACAGGTCGCGAGGGTTCTTGCCGAAGGTGTTGACCAGTACGTTGAGACGGCCACGGTGGGCCATGCCGATCACGACTTCCTTGGTGCCGTAGGAGCCCGAGCGCTGAATCATCTCGTCGAGCATCGGGATCAGGGCTTCGCCACCTTCCAGACCGAAACGCTTGGTGCCGGGGTATTTGGTGCCCAGATACTTCTCAAGGCCTTCGGCAGCGGTGACGCGCTCCAGCACGTGGCTGCGGATCTCGGCCGAGAACGAAGGACGACCGCGCACGCTTTCCAGACGCTGCTGGAACCAGCTGCGCTGCTCGGAATCGGTGATGTGAGTGAACTCGGCGCCGATGGTGCGGCAATATGTCTGCTGCAAAGCCTCGAGAATTTCACGTAGGCTCGCCTCCTCCTTGCCGATGAACAGGTCGCCGGCACGGAAGGTCGTATCCAGATCGGCATTGGTCATGCCGTAATGGTTGATTGACAGGTCTGCCGGAGCAGGCCGTTGCCACAGCCCCAACGGGTCCAGTTGGGCTGCCTGGTGGCCGCGCATCCGGTAGGCCTGAATCAGTCGCAGCACTTCCACTTGCTTCTTTTCGTGCTCGCTGCTCACGCTCCCGGCGGAAACCGGTTGAGCACGGCGCTGGTTTTTGGCCAGCAGGACGAAATGGTCGCGAATGGTGGAGTGTGCAACGTCGGTGGCAGTGCTGCCTTCGGCAGGCAGCTTCTGAAAGTAGGTGCGCCATTCCTCTGGCACAGCGTTAGGGTCGTGCAGGTAAAGCTCATAGAGCTCTTCCACATAGGCAGCGTTACCACCGGATAGGTGGGCGCTGTTCCACATGCGCTGCATCACGCTTTCTTGCATGCTTGGTCACCCTCGGTTAGGGGACACCACCGGCGCTGACACCTTGGGCGTATTGACGCGGTCCGTGTAGAGCGACCGTGCAAGCCACCTCAGAGTTGTACGCTGGTAGTCCGGGTACCAGCCCGGAGCCCCTGCTGGTCTTGTTTCTTCGAAAGTAAAAGCGAAGCCATACGCAGCCGCGCTCGGGTTTTCGTCACAGCGCAGGATCGATCCCGCGCTGTGACGGCTTGCGGTGTAGCAGTTGAATCAGACGCCGTTGGACAACAGCATGTTCCGCACATGGCCAATGGCCTTGGTGGGGTTCAAGCCTTTCGGGCAGACGCTGACGCAGTTCATGATGCCGCGGCAGCGGAATACGCTGAACGGGTCATCCATCGATGCGAGGCGCTCGCTGGTCCGGGTATCGCGGCTGTCGGCCAGGAAACGATAAGCCTGCAGCAACGCTGCCGGGCCCAGGAACTTGTCGGGGTTCCACCAGAACGACGGGCAGGATGTCGAGCAGCATGCACACAGGATGCACTCGTACAGACCGTCAAGCTTTTCACGCTCTTCCGGAGTCTGCAGACGCTCGATGGCCGGAGCCGGAGTGTCGTTCTGCAGGAACGGCTTCACCTTCTCGTACTGCTTGTAGAAGATGCTCATATCCACGACCAGGTCACGGATGACGGGCAATCCTGGCAGCGGACGCACGATCAACTTGTTACCTTTTACGACAGCGGACAGCGGCGTGATGCACGCCAGGCCGTTCTTGCCGTTGATGTTCATGCCATCGGAACCGCACACGCCTTCACGGCACGAGCGACGATACGAAAAGCCTTCGTCCTGTTCCTTGATCAAGGCCAGCACGTCCAGCACCATCACATCCTTGCCACCGGTGTCGACCTGGAATTCCTGCATGGACGGCGCTGCGTCCTGATCCGGGTTGTAGCGATAAACACTGACTTGCAACATGACGGCCACCCTCAATAAGTCCGGATTTTCGGTTCGAAAGTCGGAACGGTTTTCGGCGAGAAGTTCACGGCGCGCTTGGCAACACGTTTTTCACCCGGGAAGTACAGGGTGTGGCACAGCCAGTTTTCGTCGTCGCGATCTTCATAGTCTTCACGGGCGTGAGCACCGCGGGACTCTTTGCGATGCTCTGCAGCGATCGCGGTGGCTTCCGCCACTTCCAGCAGGTTCTGCAGTTCCAGCGCTTCGATCCGGGCGGTGTTGAAGCCCTGGCTCTTGTCGTTGATCTTGACGTTGGCGATGCGCTCGCGCAGGCCGGCCAGCTGGTCGATACCTTTCTGCATGTACTCGCCGGTACGGAACACACCGAAGTAGTTCTGCATGCAGCTCTGCAGTTCCTTGCGCAGGCTGGCGACGTCTTCGCCGGTAGTCCGCGCATTGAGGCCGTCCAGACGCGCCAAGGCGACTTCCAGATCGGTGTCGCTGGCACGGCGGTAGTCGATGCCTTCGCTCAGTGCCTGCTCCAGGTGCAGGCCGGCGGCGCGGCCGAATACCACCAGGTCGAGCAGCGAGTTGCCACCCAGGCGGTTGGCACCGTGAACCGACACGCAAGCCACTTCGCCCACGGCGAACAGACCAGGGATGATGGCGTCGTTGCCATTGGCATCCTGGGTGATTGCCTGACCGTGGATGTTGGTAGCGACACCCCCCATCATGTAATGACAAGTTGGCACGACAGGAATCGGCGCGGCGGCCGGATCGACGTGGGCAAAGGTCTTGGACAGCTCCATGATGCCCGGCAGGCGGCTGTGCAGCACTTCCTCGCCCAGGTGATCGAGCTTGAGCATCACGTGATCGCCATCGGGACCACAGCCATTGCCGGCGATGATTTCCTTGACCATGGAGCGCGCAACCACGTCACGACCGGCAAGGTCCTTGGCGTTCGGTGCGTAGCGTTCCATGAAACGCTCGCCGTGCTTGTTGATCAGGTAACCGCCTTCACCGCGGCAACCTTCAGTGACCAGTACACCTGCGCCGGCGATGCCGGTCGGGTGGAACTGCCACATCTCGATGTCCTGTACCGGCACACCGGCACGCAGGGCCATGCCGACGCCGTCACCGGTGTTGATCAGGGCGTTGGTGGTGGACGAGTAGATGCGCCCGGCCCCGCCGGTCGCCAATACGGTGGCGTTGGCACGGATGTAGGAGGTTTCGCCAGTTTCGATGCAGATGGCGATCACGCCAACGATCGCACCGTCCTGGTTCTTCACCAGATCGACCGCATAGTATTCGTTCAGGAATACAGTGCCGGCCTTCAGGTTCGCCTGGTAGAGGGTGTGCAGCAAGGCGTGACCGGTACGGTCGGCAGCAGCACAGGTACGTGCCGCCTGGCCGCCCTTGCCGAAGTCCTTGGACTGGCCACCGAACGGACGCTGGTAGATGCGGCCCTGCTCGGTACGCGAGAACGGCAGCCCCATGTGCTCGAGCTCGAAGACGGCCTCCGGGCCTACCGAACACATGTACTCGATAGCGTCCTGGTCACCGATGTAGTCGGAACCCTTGACGGTATCGTACATGTGCCAGCGCCAGTCATCGTTCGGGTCGGCCGAAGCGATGGCGCACGTGATGCCGCCCTGCGCCGACACGGTGTGCGAGCGAGTCGGGAAGACTTTGGTGACAACGGCAGTCTTGTGACCGCCCTGGGCCAGCTGCAGCGCTGCGCGCATGCCGGCACCGCCACCACCAATGATGATGGCGTCGAAGGAAAGCGTACTAATGTTAGCCATGAATCAGATACCCCAAAGAATCTGCACACCCCAGACGAAGTACGCGAACATCGCGACGCCGCATACCGCCTGGAACAGGAAGCGTATAGCCGTGGCCGACTTGCCGAACGACATCGGCGTCAGGTAGTCGGTGGCGATGGTCCACATGCCGACCCAGGCGTGGGCGCCCAGGGCGACCAGGGCCAGGAGGCTGAAGATGCGCATCCAGTTGCTGCTGAACAGCGAGTGCCATTGGGTGTACTCCATGCCCGGATTGGCAATGATGTACCCGATCAGAAACAGAAAATAAGCCGCGAGAACGACCGCAGACACGCGCTGTGCCATCCAGTCATAGAGGCCCGAACGCGAAAGGTTCGTAACGTTGGTTACCATACCCAAACTCCTGCCAGAACGATCAGCACCACCGAGATGATGAGAACGATTTTGGAGCCCAGCTTGCCGCCTTCCAGCGTCTCGCCGATGCCCATGTCCATGATCAGGTGGCGCACACCGGCCACCAGGTGATACAGCAAGGCGGACAGCAGGGCCCAGATCACAAACTTGGCCAGCGGGCTGGTCAAATACGCCTTCACCTCGCCGAAGCCTTCCTCGGAGCCCAGGGATTTGCCCAATGCGTACAGCATGAGAGCGATGCCCAGGAACAGGATGACACCGGATATACGATGGAGAATGGACGTGTAAGCAGTGACAGGGAGTTTGATGGTCCTTAGGTCTAGGTTTACAGGTCGTTGGCTATTCACGGCTTTTTTCACACTGAAGAGCCCCTAGCAAGCAGGGCAAGTTGTAGGGAAGTGTACTGGTCAGGTACTCACCACCCAGGGAGTGACGACCCCGTCGAAATGGCTCGGAAAAGCCCCCGGCGGTCGGCTGCCGAGTATAGACAGTTAGGCTACTAATGACAACGCACTCGCAGGTCTCGGACGGCGGATTGCGCAGGCGGGGCAAAAGGCTTGAACGAGTCGGAATTTCGCGAAAAAAGCACGCTCGAAGCCCTCTGGGGCCTCACTTTAAGCAAATTGACATTCGAATTTATCTCACTATAGTGGTGCGGGCCCTGCGTGGGGGGTCTGTCTGATGATTTCAAGCATTAATAGGAGGCCACATGGCTGACAAAAAAGCGCAGTTGATCATCGAGGGCGCAGCCCCCGTCGAGCTGCCGATTTTAACCGGCACCGTTGGTCCCGATGTAATCGACGTCAGGAGTTTGACTGCCACGGGCCGCTTCACTTTCGACCCAGGCTTCATGTCGACCGCTTCGTGCGAGTCGAAGATCACCTACATCGACGGCGATGCCGGAATCCTGCTGCACCGCGGCTATCCGATCGAGCAACTCGCCGAACAATCCGACTACCTTGAAACCTGCTACCTGCTGCTCAACGGCGAATTGCCGACTGCCGAGCAGAAGGCCAAGTTCGTCGGCAACATCAAGAACCACACCATGGTTCACGAGCAGTTGAAGACCTTCTTCAACGGCTTCCGCCGCGATGCCCACCCCATGGCCATCATGTGCGGCGTGGTCGGCGCACTGTCCGCGTTCTACCATGACTCGCTCGACATCAATAACCCTCAGCATCGCGAGATCTCGGCGGTACGCCTGGTAGCCAAGATGCCGACACTGGCAGCCATGGTCTACAAGTACTCCATGGGCCAGCCCATGATGTACCCGCGCAACGATCTTTCGTATGCCGAAAACTTCCTGCACATGATGTTCAACACGCCGTGCGAGATCAAACCGATCAGCCCGGTGCTGGCCAAGGCAATGGATCGCATCTTCATCCTGCACGCCGACCACGAGCAGAATGCGTCCACCTCTACCGTGCGCCTGGCAGGCTCTTCGGGCGCCAACCCGTTCGCCTGCATCGCTGCCGGCATCGCGGCGCTGTGGGGCCCTGCCCACGGCGGTGCCAACGAAGCCGTGCTGACCATGCTCGATGAAATCGGCGATGTTTCCAACATCGACGCCTTCATTGCCAAGGCCAAGGACAAGAACGATCCGTTCAAGCTGATGGGCTTCGGCCACCGCGTCTACAAGAACCGCGACCCACGGGCCACGGTGATGAAGCAGACCTGCGACGAAGTATTGAAGGAACTGGGCATCAAGAACGATCCGCAACTCGAACTGGCCATGCGCCTGGAAGAGATCGCCTTGACCGACCCCTATTTCATCGAGCGCTCGCTGTACCCGAACGTCGATTTCTATTCGGGCATCATCCTCAAGGCCATCGGCATTCCAACCAGCATGTTCACCGTGATATTCGCCCTGGCGCGCACCGTTGGCTGGATTTCCCACTGGAAGGAAATGCTCTCGAGCCCGTACAAGATCGGCCGCCCACGCCAGCTGTACACCGGCGAGAAAAGCCGCGACGTCACAGCGCTGGACGACCGTACCTAAGCGTTCGGATTGCAACGAAAGGCCGCCCTCGGGCGGCCTTTTGCTTTTCTATTGTTCCGCCTTGGCACGCAGCGCCTTGAGGGTGTTGAATGGCGCATCCACGACGAACTTGTTGGCAAGCCAGGAAGGCACGCTGCCGCCAGGCTCGGTGTGCACCTGGTAGATTACCTGGGTCTGATTGGCACCCTGAGGCACCATCTTCCAGAAGCCTTCGACCTGAGCCACGCGCACGAAGCCCTTCTCCTCTGGCACATAGTTTGCCGCCCCGGCCAGGTTGCGGGTAACGCTGCCATCGCTGCCATCCACCGTGGTGATGTGCAACACTGAATCCCTCGGCGTCACCGGCCACGGCGTATTGAACTGGGTGTAGGTCCATGTCTGATCGCCCTGATGCTTGAGCAGCTTCTGCGTCTTGCACTCGTGAATCCAGGTGCACGCGCCGGCGACGTCTTCCTGCATCGCCCGCAACTTCGCTACGCTGGCCTTGATGACGGTTTCGCCACGATAGGCCTTGTACTTGGAGCCTGCGACCTCGCTCAGCGAGACCTTGATCCCTTCCTCGTCCTTGGCCACCACCCACGGCTCCGCCTGGGCAGACATGTGGACGCTGCCCAGCAGGGCTACCAGCGCTATTGAATGCATCGCTCTCATTGTTGTTGTTCCTTGTTGTCGAGAATGGAGCCCTTGCCTATGCGGTCATCTGCTCCCACCAACCCAGAATGCGCACGGCATCCTGATCGCTGTCACCGCACACCTCGGGATCGGCATTGAACGCCGAGCACACTGCCGGCCGCTCGGGCAAACCGAACAGCGCACAGAGGTTGTCCAGAGATAGCTGCACGCAGCGCTGCCCTGCCGGCTTGCCCAAAGGCATGCCAGGAATAGGCGAACTGATGGAAGGGGCGATACAGCAGGCGCCACAGCCTTCGCGGCATTTCATGACGTCATGACCTCACAGGCACGAAGGGTTGAAGAGCCCCCATGGTAGTGACCAAACGAGCGTTTGAAAATGCCCGCATCGATATTTCAGTCAGCCAAACTGTAACGGCCGATACCGCAACGGGCACTGATCACTGCTTGAAATTGAAGTCCAGCGCCGCACCCTCGACTTCACGACCGTCGCCGCGCCGCTGCAGCTGCATTTCGTTGTTCAGCAGACGACCATTGAGCTGGAAATCCTCATTGCCCTTGTCACTGAAGAAAGCGGGCAGGATGGGCTTGGGCGCACGCTCGGCAAGCGGAGTCGGCTGGACCGCAGCGTTGACAGGCTGAGTCGGCGGTTTGAGGTCCTTGACGATGTCCTTGGGCAGGCTCAGATCCAGCTTGGCCTCGGGCACAGGAGTGGCGATGACGTCCGACTCCTTACGCGAACGGCTTTTGGCCGCCTTCTTGCGAACCGCCGGTTTTTTTGCCACGGCCTTCTTTGCCGGCGCGTCAGTTTTGACGACAGGCTTGTCAGTTTCCGCCGAGCGCGCTGCGGAAGACGGACTTTCCGACGTTTGTGCCTGAACGCAAGGCACTGCGAAGACGCCTAGATTCAAGCAGAAGACCAGCAATGCAATACGACGCATGGTGTTCATAAGAGCACGGCAACAACGATGAGAGCCCTATGCTCCGCGTTCGCGGTCGAGCTGACAAGCCCCTTGAGCGCTTTCAATAGGAAACTCCTGACTCCTGACACAATTGACGTGCCAGTACACCCAGCGTCGCCAGGGCACGCTCCGCCTCGCGATTCCACGGCACGCCGCAATTGAGCCGAACGCAGTGGTTGAACTGCTCTGTATTGCTGAAGATCAGCCCCGGGGCAATGCTGATCCCCTGCTCCAGCGCGCGAACGTGCAGTTCCTGGGTATTGACCCGGCCCGGCAGACTGACCCAGAGAATAAATCCACCCGTGGGCCGCGTGATCTGCGTGCCTTCTAGAAAGTGCTGCTGCACGGCCAACTGGAAGGCACTGAGGTTCTTGCGGTACTCCTGACGAATGAATCGCAGATGCCGGTCGTAGCCGCCGTTCTCCAGGTAGCTGGCCACGCCCATCTGCGTGACGCTGCAGGCCGAATGGGTGCTGAACGTCTGCAAGCGCTGGACCTCGGCCTGGTATTTACCGGCGATCATCCAACCGATCCGTACACCGGGCGACAGCGTTTTGGAGAAACTCGAGCAGTAGATGACATGCCCCAGCCGATCGAACGCCTTGAGCGCCTTGCTCTTGCCTTGTTCGAACATCAATTCGCCATAGATATCGTCCTCGACGATCTGGATATCGAAGTCCGAAGACAGTCGCAACAGCTGCTTCATGCGCTCCTCGGGCATGGTCCCGCCCAGTGGATTGCTCAAGCGCGGCGTCAGCACCAACGCCTTGATCGACCACTGATTGGCGGCCAGCTGCAGCGCCTCCAGGCTGATGCCCGTGGATGGGTCGCTGGGAATCTCGATCACCTTGAGCCCGAGCAAGTCCGCCAGTTGCAGCAAACCGTAATAGGTAGGCGACTCGGCCGCGATCAGGTCACCGGGTCGGGTCAGTACGCGCAGGCTCATCTGCAACGCGTCGACGCAACCGTGAGTGATGACGATCTCCGAAGGATCGACCACCACGCCAGCATCGCGCATGCGGATCGCCACCTGCCGGCGCAGCGGCTCGAAGCCTGGGCTGAACATGTAGCTGAACGCGCGTGGACTCTGGAAGCGGGTGACCTTGGCCAATTGCTGGTGCAATGCCCGTACCGGCAGAAACTCGACGTGGGGTACTGCTGCCCCCAGCGGAAACACGCCCTCGCGCCGGGACTCGTCGAGCACTTGCTGGATGATGCTGCTGCGTGTGACCAACCCCGGACGCTCTACCCGTGCAATGTCAGGCGTCGGAGCCGTCAGCGCGGGCGTCTGGTGCACGTAGTAGCCAGACTGTGGCCGCGCGCGGATCAACCCCTGATCTTCGAGGTTGGCGTAGGCCTGCAATACCGTGGCGTGACTGACATTGAGCTGCGCGCTCATCTTGCGTACCGAAGGCACACGCTCACCTGGCTGATAGACCCCTCGACGGATGTCATCAGCCAACTGTTGGGCAATACGCTGGTAGAGCAAGAGGTTGGTCATGGCGGGATCTCAGATGTGCCACTGGACCCCTACAGATGCAAACTGTACGGGGACAGCTGGCAGAATAGCAGAGCTGATCCTGCAACTGCACTGTCCAGATTCACCTCTCCATCAACCGCGCGGCAACGCCATTTCGCCTTTTGCGTTGGAAAAGACGATCTCGACCCGACGGTTCTGCGCCCTGCCCCGCTCCGAAGCGTTCGCATCCACAGGATAGGCGTCGCCATAACCCTGTACCTGAATACGCGACTCATCGATGCCCAGGTCGACCAGCGTGTCGGCTACCGACTGCGCTCGGTCGGTCGACAGCTGCAGGTTGAAGGCTTTTTCACCAGTGTTATCGGTGTAGCCTTCGATACGCACCACGCGCTTGGGATTGAGTTGCAGGAACTGCACGAGCTTGAGGATCGTACGGTTGGCCTGTGGCTTGAGCTGCGCTTCCCCCGTATCGAACAGCACGTCACCCAGTGTCATCACCAGCCCGCGGTCGGCCTCGACATTGGCCAACGCCAGAATCTGCTCTTCCAGCCACTTGCCCTGCTGCTGCACGCTTTCCAGCTTAGAGTCACGCAACGCCAGTTGCAGGCGCTGCTGGTCCATCTGCAGCTTGGTCAGGCGCTGCTGATTGAGCATCTGCTGACTGCGCTCCCGGGCGATCTCGCTGTAGCGCTGGCTCAGGTAGGCATAATGCTGAGCGTCGCTGCCCGTGCCCCAATAGCTGGCGAGCCGCTCGGCGCGGGCCAGCGATTCGCCAGCCCGGATGACATCCTTGGGCGCGCTGCGCAGCACGTTGGAATCATCACGAACCGCCTGAAAGGCAACCTCGGCACGCTGGACGGCCTCGCTATTGGCGCGCTGACCGGTACAGCCTACCGTCACCAAACCGGCCGCCAGCACCAGGCCTATGCGCATTCCCGTCAACTGCTTCACTGCATGTCTCCCAATTGTTTACGCAGGCGCTGGATGCGAGCCTCCAGCACCTTGATCTGCTCCTGCCCCTTGGCAGTCAACAATTGATCTTCCGCAAGACGTGCGTCCAACTCGGCCTGTTCGGCGTTGAGCCGGGCGCTCTTGTAGTTTTCATCGACCATTTGCGCACGAGCCTGGGCAAGTTTGTCGACTGCCATCTTCATGGCCTCGTTGTCGTCTGTGGCGCCAACGGCGCGGGCCTGCTCGACGGTCTGGTCAGCCAGACGCAATTGCTGCGTAGGCGCCGGGTCGTTGGCGCAACCGGCAAGCAGCGCAAGCAGCGCGCCTGCGGTCATCGTTTGAATGTTCACGAAAGATTCCTACTGTGGAAGTGCTGCAGGCTTGAGCGATTGCTGAACTTTCCAACGCTCGACATTGCGGGAAAACACCTCGGGAGGTATGCCTGAAGCGGTCAATTCTGTCATTTTTTTCGCCAGCTGTCCGCGCAGCCAGGGATCGTTGCACGCGGAGTCGTGAGACAACGCCAGGTACAACCCCGGCCGGTCGACGGGCAGCTCACTGCTTTGCAGTCGATCGCCCAGGCCCTGTGCCTGAGCCATGGCCGCACCGGAATAGCGTCCGGCGATCACGTATTCGACCTGGCCAAGCACCAGCTTGTCGAAGGCCTGAATCAGATTGTCCGTACTGACCAGCTTCAGATGCTCGGCGGCCAGTGTGGCGAATGCCTGGGTGGGTCGCGCCTTGGCCGAGATCGCCCCGGCGTGGCCGTGAAGATCGGCAAGACTGCGGTAAGTCAGCGGCTTCGATCGCAGGGTCCACACCAGGTAATCGTTCGGGACCAGGGCAGGATGCACATAATCCAGGGATTCAAGCTCGCTGACGTTCAGGGGTGCATCCACCAGCAAGTCCATTCGCCCACTCCGCACCTCTTCCAGCGCCTGTGAACGCTTGCCGGCATAAAGAATGTCGACCTTGACGCCGATCTGGGTCGCCACTTGCTGCAACAGCTCGGCGTTGACGCCGATCAGACGCTCCGGGTCCTGTGGATCCCGCCACAGATAGGGCGGCGCGTCGGGGCTGCCACTGGCAACCAGTCGCTCGCACTTGCCCGCCCCCTGCGCTGCCAGCGGTAGCAACGCCGCGACCATGCAAAAGCCCGCGCGGCGAAGTCTGCCTTGTCTGGTCATGCTCAACCTCTCCAGCCCATGTCACACGCAAATTCAGATGCAAAAAAGCCTGGTCTCCGCCCGCTGCCCTGTGGGCAACGGATGGCGACCAGGCTTGACTCGACCGCAGCGCCAAGCGCTGGATCAGACCAGCTTTTCCAGCTCGGGAACGGCTTCGAACAAGTCAGCGACCAGGCCATAGTCGGCCACCTGGAAGATCGGCGCCTCTTCGTCCTTGTTGATCGCAACGATCACCTTGGAGTCCTTCATGCCAGCCAGATGCTGGATGGCGCCGGAAATGCCTACCGCGATATACAACTGCGGCGCAACGATCTTGCCGGTCTGGCCGACCTGCATGTCGTTGGGCACGAAGCCGGCGTCCACCGCTGCACGCGACGCACCCACGGCAGCACCCAGCTTGTCGGCCAGGGTGTAGAGGTGCTTGAAGTTGTCGCCGTTCTGCATGCCACGGCCGCCGGAGACGACGATCTTCGCCGCGGTCAACTCGGGACGATCGGACTTGGCCAGCTCTTCGCCAACGAAGCTCGATTTGCCGGTATCGTGAGCTGCACCTACCGCTTCGACAGTCGCTGAACCGCCTTCGGCAGCCACGGCGTCGAAACCGGTGGCACGCACGGTGATGACCTTGATCGCAGCGCTCGATTGCACAGTGGCAATGGCGTTGCCGGCGTAGATCGGACGCTTGAAGGTGTCCGGCGACTCGACCGAGATGATCTCGGAGATCTGGTCGACGTCCAGCGCAGCGGCAACGCGCGGCAGGATGTTCTTGCCGTTGGCGGTCGCAGCGGACAGCACGTGGCTGTAGCCCGAAGCCAGCTCGACGATCAGCGGCGCCACGTTTTCAGGCAGCTGGTGCGCATAGGCGGCATTGTCCGCCACCAGCACCTTGCTCACGCCTGCGATCTTCGCGGCGGCTTGCGCAACGCTGTCGACCTGCACGCCTGCAACCAGCACGTGAATGTCGCCGCCGATCTTCTGCGCGGCAGCCACGGTGTTCAGGGTCGAAGGTGCAACGCCAGTGTTCACCTGACCTTCGGTTACATAATCGGCGATAACCAGGATAGTCATTCAGATTACCTTCGCTTCGTTTTTCAGTTTTTCGACCAATTCGGCCACCGACTTGACCTTGACACCGGCACTGCGGGTCGCTGGCGCCTCGACCTTGAGGGTCTTGTTGGTGGAGGTCAACGACACGCCAAGCGCCTCGGGCGTGAACGATTCGAGCGGCTTCTTCTTGGCCTTCATGATGTTGGGCAGGGAGGCGTAGCGCGGCTCGTTCAGACGCAGGTCGGTGGTGACGATGGCCGGCAGGGTCAGGCCAACGGTCTGCAGACCGTCATCGACTTCACGGGTGACATTGAGCTTGTCGCCCGCCACTTCGACCTTGGACGCGAAGGTGCCCTGGGCATAGCCGCTCAGCGCAGCCAGCATCTGGCCAGTCTGGTTGTTGTCGCTATCGATCGCCTGCTTGCCCAGGATCACCAACTGCGGCTGTTCCTTGTCGACCACTGCCTTGAGCAGCTTGGCCACTGCCAGGGCGTTCAGTTCCTCGGCGTGCTCGACCAGGATGGCGCGGTCGGCGCCCAGGGCGAGCGCGGTGCGCAGTTGCTCCTGGGCGGTGGCCGGGCCGATGGTGACCACGACGATTTCGCTGGCGATGCCTTTCTCTTTCAGGCGGACGGCTTCTTCAACAGCGATTTCGCAGAACGGGTTCATCGACATCTTGACGTTGGCAAGATCAACGCCGGAGTTATCCGCCTTGACGCGAACCTTGACGTTGTAGTCGACCACTCGTTTGACAGCTACAAGAACCTTCATGGATTCCTCGTTACTCTCCGGTGAAAAGAATGTCGCCCAGGCAGACCGGACGATGACGTGGGCGCAAGGGCACCATTGAAACGTTTGCAGCATTGCGTAGTGCTGGCAAAAACCTGATTTTTCAAGACCTTGACCAACAAAACGGGGCAGCCTTCAACAAGTATGACGTGTAAACTCGACCCGATGGGCGTTCGACATGGATGAATGACCCGTGCCGGGGTCGAGATTCGAGGCATCCTGTACTGCACGCAGGCGCTGCATCGAACATGAAGCTGGCCGTATCTTGACCGCTGAGCCCTGACCGGTCAATACGCGGAACTCACCGGTCACGCCCCCTGGCCACCTTGATTTTACTGGGCTGGAGCAGATTCAAACAAACGTTTGTATTGGACCAGCCAAGTGGTGTAGATATACTGCAGCACGCGCATCCCCTTGCCTGTAGCCGTCCAGACACGGTACTACACGAGCAGATGAACGCAGCACCCAACCGCGACACCCCGGATGACCGTTCCGGACGCTTCACCCATTAGAAAGGCCTGATGAGCCCTGAGTAGGAGAGAACCCGTGGAACGCGAATACATGGAATTCGACGTCGTCGTCGTCGGCGCAGGCCCAGCAGGCCTGTCCGCCGCATGCCGACTGAAGCAGAAAGCCGCCGACGCCGGACAGGAAATCAGCGTCTGCGTGGTTGAAAAAGGCTCCGAGGTCGGTGCTCACATCCTTTCCGGTGCCGTCTTCGAACCGCGGGCGCTCACCGAGCTGTTCCCGGACTGGAAGGCCCTGGGTGCGCCCCTGAACACGCCCGTCACCCGCGACGACATCTTCATCCTGAAGAACGCGGAGAGTGGCACAAAGATCCCCGACGCCTTCGTGCCCAAGACCATGCACAACGAAGGCAACTACATCATCTCCCTGGGCAATCTGTGCCGCTGGCTCGCCCAGCAGGCTGAAAACCTGGGTGTCGAGATCTACCCCGGATTTGCCGCACAAGAAGCGCTGATCGACGAAACGGGCGTCGTACGCGGCATCATCACCGGCGACCTGGGTGTGGATCGCGAAGGCAAGCCCAAAGAAGGGCTGTATACCCCGGGCATGGAACTGCGCGGCAAGTACACCCTGTTCGCCGAAGGCTGCCGCGGTCACATCGGCAAGCAACTGATCGAACGCTTCAAACTGGACAGCGATGCCGACGCGCAGCATTACGGAATCGGCTTGAAAGAGATCTGGGACATCGATCCTGCCAAGCACCAGCCGGGGCTGGTGGTCCACACCGCCGGCTGGCCGCTGGAGGTCATGGGTACCGAGAACACCGGCGGCTCGTTCCTCTATCACCTGGAAAACAATCAGGTGGTGGTCGGCCTCATCGTCGACCTGTCCTACGCCAACCCATTCCTGTCGCCTTTCGACGAGTTCCAGCGACTCAAGCACCATCCGGTCCTCAAGCAGTATCTGGAAGGCGGCAAGCGCGTCAGCTACGGCGCCCGCGCCATCTGCAAGGGTGGCTTCAACTCGCTGCCCAAGATGGTCTTCGCCGGCGGCGCGCTGATCGGCTGCGACCTGGGCACCATGAACTTCTCCAAGATCAAGGGCAGCCACACCGCCATGAAGTCCGGCATGCTCGCCGCCGAGGCGGTGGCCGACGCGCTGTTCCAGGGCTCGGAAGGCGGAGACGTGCTCGACGGCTACGTGTCCGGCTTCAAGGCCAGCTGGCTGTATGAAGAGCTCTTCGCCAGCCGCAATTTCGGGGCTGCCATCCACAAGTGGGGAGCCATCGTCGGCGGCGCGTTCAACTTCGTCGATCAGAACCTGTTCAAGGGCAAGATCCCCTTCACCCTGCACGACAACAAGCCTGACTACGCCTGCATGAAGCTGGCAGCGGACAGCAAGCGCATCGACTACCCCAAGCCCGATGGCAAATTGAGCTTCGACAAACTCAGTTCGGTTTTCATCTCAGGCACCAACCATGAAGAAGAGCAGCCGTGCCACCTCAAGCTCAAGGATCCGAGCATTCCCATCGGCAAGAACCTGCCGCTGTACGACGAGCCTGCTCAGCGCTACTGCCCGGCCGGTGTCTATGAAGTGGTCACCCAGGAAGACGGTGCCAAGCGCTTCCAGATCAACGCGCAGAATTGCGTGCACTGCAAGACGTGCGACATCAAGGATCCTTCGCAGAACATCGTCTGGGTAGCACCCGAAGGCTCGGGTGGACCGACCTACCCGAACATGTAACTTCTCACCCACGGCAGGAGCGAATATGCCCAAGACCACGATGTTCGACCTCGACGGCAGAATAGCGCTGGTCTCCGGCGCCAGCCGCGGGATCGGCGAGTCCATTGCCCGATTGCTGGCGCAGCAGGGCGCACATGTGATCGTCGTCAGTCGCAGGCTGGACGGCTGCCAACGTGTCGCCGACAGCATCAACGCTGGCGGCGACCAGGCTACCGCGATGGCCTGCCACATTGGCGAAACCGAGCAGATTCAGGACCTGTTCGCACGCATCCGCGCAACCTTCGGTCGCCTGGACATCCTGGTCAACAATGCCGCCACCAACCCCCAGTTCGGCAGCGTCCTGGATGTCGACCTGGGCGCTTTCCAAAAGACCGTAGACGTCAATGTCCGCGGTTACTTCTTCATGTCGGTCGAAGCCGGCAAGTTGATGCGCGAACACGGTGGTGGCAGCATCATCAACGTGGCGTCGATCAACGGCGTGTCACCCGGTGTGTTCCAAGGCGTCTATTCCATGACCAAGGCTGCGGTGATCAACATGACCAAGGCGTTCGCCAAGGAATGCGCCTGCTTCAACATCCGCTGCAATGCGTTGCTACCGGGCCTGACCGACACCCGTTTCGCTTCCGCACTGGTCGAGAACCAGGCGATCCTCAAGACCGCGCTCGCGCAGATTCCGCTCAAGCGTGTGGCCCAGCCTGAAGAAATGGCCGGGGCGGTGCTGTACCTCGCCAGCTCGGCTTCCAGCTACACTACAGGAACCGCCCTGAACGTGGACGGTGGCTTTCTCTGCTGAATACTTAGACCTTGGGATCCGCAGGCGCCTTTGCGGGCGCCGCGTACTTGGGCTTGAGGTGACCTTCGCCATCCAGTAACCAGGCATCCATGATCTCGCGTACCACGGGACCTGCGACGCGCCCGCCCGCCTCGCCGTTCTCGATCATCACCGCCACCACGATCTTCGGCCGGTCGGCCGGCGCAAAGCCTACGAACAGCGCGTTGTCACGGTTGCGTTCCAGGGTCTTGAGGCGGTTGTAGCGCTCACCCTGCTTGATCGCGACCACCTGAGCCGTACCCGACTTGCCCGCGATGCGATACTGCGCACCGGCGGCAGCCTGCCGCGCAATGCCGCGCGGATCGTGCATGACGAGTTGCATGCCGTGGTTCACCTGATCCCATTCGCGGTTGTCACGCAGCACGATATTGGGGATCGGGTTGTCGTCCACCGGCGCCAGCCCGCCTACGGTTTCAGCCAGGTGCGGCCGACGCCACACGCCCTTGCTGGCGATCAGCGTGGTGGCCTGGGCCAGTTGCAACGGTGTAACCTGCATGTAGCCTTGGCCAATACCCAGGATCAGCGTCTCGCCGGGGAACCACGCCTGACGTCGGGTCGCGCGCTTCCACTGCTGCGACGGCATCAAGCCAGGCGCTTCCTCGAACATGTCCAGCGACACCTTCTGCCCCAGGCCGAAGCGCGTCATGTAATCGTGCATGCGGTCCACACCGAGCTTGTGCGCCAGATCGTAGAAGTAGGTGTCATTGGAGCGCATGATGGCGGCATCCATGTCCACCCAGCCATCGCCGGTGCGGTTCCAGTTGCGGTACTTGTGGTCGTAGTTGGGCAGTTCGTAGTAACCGGGATCGAAGACCCGAGATTGCGGCGTGACCGCACCCGTATCCAGGCCGGCAATCGCTACTTCCGGTTTGATCGTCGAGCCAGGTGCGTACAGACCCCGCAGGACGCGATTGAACAGCGGCCGGTCGATGGAATCGCGCAACGCCGCGTATTCCTTGAAGCTGATCCCGGTGACGAAAAGATTGGGATCGAAGCTGGGCTTGCTGACCATGGCCAGTACGTCACCGGTTTCCGGATCAATGCACACCACCGCCCCACGCCGATCGCCCAACGCCTTCTCGGCGGCTTCCTGCAGGTGCACATCCAGGCTCAGTACGATGTTCTTGCCCGGCACCGGATCGTGGTGGTTGAGCACCCGCATGACCCGTCCCTGAGCATTGGTCTCGACCTCTTCATAGCCCACCTGGCCATGCAGCTCCGTTTCATAGAAGCGCTCGACACCGGTCTTGCCCACCGACTGCGTGCCGCGGTACTGCGTCTGATCGAGCGTCTTGGATTCCTTCTCGTTGATCCGCCCTACGTAGCCGACCGAGTGCGCAAAATGCTCCTTGCGCGGATACTCACGTACGAACTGAGGCTCCACATCAATGCCCGGCAGCAGAAATTGATTCACCGCGATCTTGGCAATCTGGTTCTCGTTCAGTTCATACATCAAGGTGACGGGTTCGAAGGGATGGCGTACACGCTTCAAGTCCTTGTCGAACTGCTTGCGCGCCTCATCGCTCAGCTCCAGCACCTTCACCACCTCATCGAGCACCTGCGCGGTATTGCCGGCGCGCTCGCGGGTCAGAGTCAGATTGAAACTGGGTCGGTTATCGGCCAATACCACGCCATTGCGGTCGTAGATCACCCCGCGCTCCGGCGGGATCGGCAGTACATGCACCCGGTTGTTTTCGGATACCGTGGAGTTGTAGGCGAACTCGATGACCTGCAGGAAGTACAGACGCCCTACCAAGGCAATGCTCAAGGCCAGCACCAGCAATGCGCAGGCGATCAACCGACGGTTGACCAGGCCTTGTTCCTTGCCATGATCTTTGAGAGGGATGGGCTGGGGCATGCGGACCGCTCTGAAAAAGCGCCGATGGTAACCAAGCAGGCCCCTGCCCTCAAGCGCCAACTCCCTCGGGCTGACCAAGGGAGCTGGGTAAGGCGTGTGTCAGGTACGGTCCTGAGGCAGACGCACCTGGCGCTTGGTACTGACGAAGATGCCCCAGCTGGACATGAACAGCGCCGCGATCAACGGGCCGATCACGAAACCGTTGAGGCCAAACACCGCCAAGCCACCCAGTGTTGATACCAGAATGAGGTAATCCGGCATCTTCGTGTCCTTGCCGACCAGAACCGGACGCAACACGTTGTCGACCATGCCGATCACCAGAATACCGAACAGGGTCAACGTCACCCCCTGCCAGATATAACCGCTCAACAGGAAGTAGGCCGCCACCGGCGCCCAGACGATCCCGGCCCCGACCGCAGGCAACAACGACAGGAAAGCCATGAGTACAGCCCACAGCAACGCGCTGGGAATATCGAGGAACCAGAAGATCACCCCACCCAAGGCACCTTGCGTAACGGCCACCAGCAGGTTGCCCTTCACGGTGGCACGCACCACACGGTTGAACTTCAACTGCAGACGGCGCTTCTGCTGTTCGGCCAGTGGAATGGCCGTACGGATCTTGCGCGACAGTTCAGGGCCATCACGCAGGAAGAAGAACAGCAAGTACAGCATGATGCCGAAGCTGATCACGAAATCCAGCGTGCCCTGGCCGAAGCTGAATGCCTGAGTCGCGAAATATTGACTGCCCTGCATGGCGCCCTTGGCAACTTTGTCACGCACGCCTTCGAGATCGCCCATGCCCATGCGATCGAGCAACTGTTGCCCGGAGGCCGGAAGCAGCTGCTTGAACTGATCGATATAACCCGCCACGTCCAGTTGGCCACTTTCGATATTCTTGTAAAGCACCGCACCTTCTTGCACCAACAGCGCGCTGATGATGATCACCGGCAGGATCGCGATCAGCAATGCCGTGGTCAGCGTGACCAGCGAACTGATGTTGCGACGCCGGTTCAACTTCATCATCACCAGTCGTTGCAAAGGCGCAAATACGATACCCAGGATCACGGCCCAGAATACCGCGCCGTAATAAGGTAGAAGAATCCAGATGAAAGCGATGGTGACGAGGATCAACAGTAACAACAGGGTTTTGTTTTGCAGGTTGGTTTCGTTCATGTCCGATCCATGTCGATAAGCTACAGAACCGTCATTCGGCCCTGTGGGTTAGTCCTCCCAGCCGCCTGCGAGTTTAGTCATCGGCAAGATAAATCCGCGTTAAACGCGTTTATCCAGGTCGACCGCGACGCGCAGCCCACCCAGCGGACTTTCCGACAGCTGCAAACGAGCCGACCAGCTTTCCACGATGTCACGAACGATACCCAGCCCCAGACCATGCCCGTCGACCTGCTCATCCAATCGAGAGCCGCGATCCAGCACCGCCTGACGTGCGTCCTCGGGTATCCCCGGACCGTCGTCGTCCACCCAGATACTGTACCCCTGTGCGTGCTCGACGATGGTCAGGCAGACCTGCGCGTCCGCCCACTTGCAGGCGTTGTCGAGCAGGTTGCCCAACAACTCCAGCACGTCCTCGCGATCCCACGGTAGACGCACATCCGCTGCCACCTCGTAGCTCAGGTTCAAATGCCCGCCGTGAATCATCTCCAGAGTCGCGAACAGACCCGGAATCTCCTCAGCGCAATCGAACTGGACACCCGGCAGCGCATCGCCCGCCAAGCGTGCACGATTGAGCTCACGGCTCAATCGCAACTGGATGTGCTCCAACTGCTCCCGCAACAACCGACCAACCTCGGGATGGTCGCGCAGCCGCTCACTGCTCGCCAGACTCAATAGCACTGCCATGGGCGTCTTCAGCGCGTGCCCCAGATTGCCCAGGGCATTACGCGAACGCTTGAGACTGTCTTCGGTGTGCAGCAAGAGGTGGTTGATCTGCGCCACTAGCGGCTCAAGCTCTGCCGGAACTTCGCTGTCCAGTTGAGACCGCTGCCCGAGCTGCAACTGGGCAATCTGTTCCCGGGTGCGTTCCAGTGGCTTGAGCGAGCGTTTGACCGTGATCCGCTGCAGTACGAGCACCGCAATCAATGCGGCCAGGCCCATTCCCAGGCCAATCTGACGTACCCGCTGAAAGCTTGTGCGAACGGGTGTGTAGTCTTGTGCCACTATGATGGACAGTGGCTGGCCGAGCCGACGGTAATCGGCCCGCAATACCAGCAGCAGTTGACCTTCGGGACCCAGCTTCAAACCTGAATACAACCCCGACTGCTCGGGCACCGGCAGCTCGAGATCCCACAGCGAGCGGGACCGCCAGTGGCCCTCGGGAAAGTCTATGCGGAAATAATGCCCGGAGAACGGCCGTTCGTAGGCAGGAGAAATACGATGTTGATCCAGCTGCAAACCCTGCGGCCCCCGCTGCATGGCCACCAGAAGGTTTTCACTTTCGTTGCGCAGCCCCGCTTCCAGGTAGCGCTGCAGACCCATTTCGAACAGCCACAAACTCAACTGCGCGAGCACCAGGCCAACCACGACCAGAACGCTGATCAGTCCTACGCTCAATCGCGCCTGGATGGATCTCACTGCACGACCCCGGCAAAACGGTAGCCCTGCCCTCGCCGCGTTTCGATCACACTGCGACCCAGCTTGCGCCGCAGGTGGTTGACGTGCACTTCCAGCACGTTCGAATCGCGCTCGGTTTCGCCGTCATACAGGTGATCGGCTAAATGGCCCTTGGAAAGGATCTGGTCGGGATGGAGCATGAAATAGCGCAGCAGCCGGAACTCGGCAGCCGTGAGCTGTATATCGACCCCGGCCTGCAATACGCATTGGCGACCTTCGTCCAGATGCAGACCCGCTGCTTCCAGGCGGGGCATGTTCGACAGGCCTCGCGCCCGCCGCACCAACGCCTGGGCACGCAGCTGAAGGTCTTCAGGGTGAAACGGCTTGGTCAGGTAGTCATCGGCGCCTGCTTTCAACCCTTCGATACGCTCGGCCCATGAGCCACGCGCGGTCAGAATGAGCACCGGGGTGGAAAGGTTCGCCGCTCGCCACTGAGCCAACACTTCCAGCCCAGGCAGGCCAGGCAATCCTAGATCGAGGATGATCAAATCATAAGGTTCGGACTGCCCCTGATAGACCGCGTCTCGACCGTCCGCCAGCCAATCCACGGCGTACCCCTGGCGACTGAGGCTGGCGCTCAGCTCATCGGCCAGAGGAACGTTGTCTTCCACCAACAGCAAGCGCATCAGTCATCTTCCTCGTCTTTGAGCAAATCACCTGTAGCCGCATCCAATTTGATCTCGCGAACGACACCTGCCGTGGTCAGCAGCTCGACTTCATAGACCAGCTTCTGCTGCTTTTCTTCGAGTTCAGCCTCCAGCAGGCGAGCACCGGGATAACGCGCCATGGCCTGGCCTAGCAGTTGTTCGAGGGGCAGAATCACACCCTCCTGTCTGAGTCGCAGCGCCTCATCCTGATCTAGATCCCGAGCCACTGCCAACGAGCAGAACGCCAGCAGCCCGACCATCAGTGCGCGACCCGCTGGCGGTATGTTCATTAGGTATCCTGATGATCTTTGAGCACTTGACCAGTGGTTGCATCGAGCTCCACATCCCACTCGACGCCCTTGCTGTCGCGCAGTTCGACTTGATAGATGTATTTACCGTATTCCTCTTCCAGCTCGGTCTCGTGAACAGTGCCGCCTGGATGTTTCGCCAATGCTGCAGCATTGAGCTTCTCGAAGGACTGGATGGTACCAGCATCGCGCAACCGAAGCGCTTCGTCCGGGCCAAGATCTTTAGCCTGAGCACTGACGGCAACGAAACTCATGGAAGAAGCCAGAAGCAAAGCAGTCAACGTTTTCATTCAATTCACCTTGTGTATGTGTGAGGTATGTATGGTGTACGAGAGACACAATACCGAAGGCGACTTAACTCAAACTTAATGGCACAACGCTAGCCTCCAAATGATCGCGGTGTTGCAGCACGCTCTGCCCCACCGTGCGTCAGCCGGCTGGATCGATCCCACCACGCGTCCCAAGCGCACTTACCGTCCAGGTTGGACACCTGATAAACTGCAGCACTGACTTGCCTACAAATTGGAACAAACGTGGAAATTTTCAAGGAATTCACTTTCGAGTCTGCCCATCGGCTTCCTCACGTACCCGAGGGACACAAATGCGGTCGCTTGCATGGCCATTCCTTCAAGGTCGCGATCTATCTGCAGGGCGACGTTGATCCCCATACCGGCTGGATCCGAGACTTTTCCGAAATCAAGGCGATATTCAAGCCGCTCTACGAGCGTCTCGACCACAACTATCTAAATGATCTTCCCGGCCTGGAGAATCCCACCAGCGAGAACCTCGCCAAATGGATCTGGCATGAGCTCAAACCGCTATTGCCCGAATTGTCCAAGATTCGTATCCACGAGACCTGCACGAGCGGATGCGAGTACACCGGCGACTGACCGGCATGCTACGAAAAACCACCCTGCTGGGTGGTTTTGTTTGCGTGCGGATCAGTATTTTTTGTTTCGAGAAAGACAAAACCCCTACCTGCTCACGCAGATAGGGGTTTCGGAATTGAATCTTGACGATGACCTACTCTCACATGGGGAAACCCCACACTACCATCGGCGATGCATCGTTTCACTGCTGAGTTCGGGATGGGATCAGGTGGTTCCAATGCTCTATGGTCGTCAAGAAATTCT